>JAJEHI010000191.1 GCA_022823775.1 Defluviicoccus sp.
GCCGGTCGATCCGCGCGACCTGTCGGGGCTTGCCTCGCAGACCGACAAGGCGGTGCTGTTCGACGAGATCGAAGGCTATCCGGGATGGCGGGTGGCGACGGCGCTGCTCTCTTCGAGGCGGCGCCTCGCGATCACTCTCGATTGCGAGGAGGACCGTATCGCGCAAACCTTCGAGACGCGCTCGGCGCGCGCCATCGCGCCGGAACTCGTCGCCGACGCGCCGTGCCAGGAAGTCGCGATGGAGGGCGACGATGTCGACCTCACCGCGATCCCCTTCCCGCTGATGCACGTCTACGACGGCGGGCCCTATATCTCGGGCACTTTCGTGGTCTCGCGCGACGCCGAGTACGGGCGCAACGCGGGGTCCTACCGGCTGATGTACCGCAACCGGCGGGAAACCGGGATCGACCTGGTCTCGCCGTCCGACATGCGGTTCTACTATCAGCGCATGCTGGACCGGAACGAGCCGCTCCCCATAGCGGTCGCGGTAGGCGTGCATCCGTTCGAGATGCTGGCCGCCTCCTACAAGGCGCCGATCGCCTCGGACGAGATGGAGCTTGCCGGCGGGCTGCACGGCGCGCCGGTGCCGATGGTCAAGTGCCGGACCTCCGATCTCGAAGTGCCGGCGGATTCGGAAATCGTGCTGGAAGGCGAGATCCTGCCCATCGGCTGGACCGCCGACGAGGGGCCATTCGGCGAGTTCTCGCAGATTTCGGGCGACGTGAAGTGGAATCCGGTCTTCCGGGTCAACTGCATCACCCACCGGCGCGACCCCATCTTCTATCTGTTGCAGATGCCGTGGGAGAACGACTGGCTGTCGGCACCGGTGACGGAAGCCGCGGGGCTGCAGGCGCTCCGGGTGGCCAGCGTCGAGCCGGTGGCGATCCGCGCGCCGGTCGGGAGCTGCGGCTACTGGACCCTGATCGCCTCGATCCGCAAGCGCCCGGGCGAGGGCAAGAACGCTTTGCTCGCCCTGCTCTCGGTCGCCGAGGTGAAGCTCGCCATCGTCACCGACGACGATATCGACATCAACAACCCGGACGACATCGACTGGGCGCTGACCTTCCGGGTGCAGGCCGATCAGGATCTGATCACGCTTTCGGGCGCGCGCGGCAAGCATGTCGATCCCAGCATCCGCGCCTGGGAGATGGGCCAGGGCGGGCTGCCGCTGACCGCCAAGCTCGGCATCGACGCGACGATCCCGGAAGGCATCCCGAAATGGCTCTACAAGCGGATCGAGGCCTACGGCAAGGACCGGGTCAGGCTGGAGGACTATCTGTGAGCGGGCTCGCGGACACCATCGAGGCGACGCTGGTGCGGGAGCCGCTGCAATTCGCCGAACTCGTCGACCGCCACCGCGCCGCCGCCTGGCGCGACTTCCTCCACGCCTGGGGCGAGGTGCGCGAGAAGGACATCCTCAAGCGCGACGATATCGGCCGCTACTACATCCCCGGCGGCCAGGCGGAGGCCATCGCGGCGGAGACCAAGGCGATTTAGGAGTACCGGTTCGAGACCGACCGTTGCGCGGGTTTACCGATGATTATATCCTATCCCCCAGGATAGGATATTTCAGGAGCACCCGCGGCTATGTCCGAGAATCCGGTCTCCGTGCACCGGAGCCACGGCGACGTGGTCAAGCGGCTGAGGCGGGCGGAGGGCCATTTGCGCAAGACGATCCGGATGATCGAAGACGAACGGCCTTGCCCCGACGTCGCGCAGCAGCTTCAGGCGATCGAGTCGGCGCTGCGCAGCGCCAAGCAGGTCTACATCCGCGATCACATCGACCACTGCATGGACGAGCACGTCAAGGACGGGGCGGCCGCCGGGGCGGTGCTGGCCGAGTTCAAGCAGATCGCCAAGTATCTTTGAGCCGGGCCGGTCCCGATGGATCTCATCTCCCTGATTCAGGACGGTTCGACATCCTTCCTGTACCTGGCCGCCATCGGTCTCGTACTGGGATCGCTGCACGGCCTCGAGCCGGGCCACTCAAAGACCATGATGGCCGCCTTCATCGTCGCGGTCCGGGGAACGCCGTTGCAAGCGGTCCTGCTCGGCGTCTCCGCCGCGTTGTCGCACAGCATCGTCGTCTGGGTCATGGCGGTGCTGGCGCTGACCTGGGGAGACGAATTGATCGGCGAGAAGCTGGAGCCATACTTCATCGCCGGCTCCGGCGCGATCGTCATGGCGGTCGGCCTGTTCATGCTCTGGCGGGCGCTGGCCGGCGTCCGCCCGCGCCGGACACACCATCACCGTCACGACGACGCGCATATCCGCGCCCACGCCCGCGACATCGAGACCCGGTTCGCCGGACGCCGGGCGACCGCTCCGCAAACCATCGGTTTCGGGCTGGTCGGCGGGTTGATCCCGTGCCCCGCCGCGATCACCGTGCTGCTGCTCTGCCTTGGGATCGGGCAGTTCTGGCTGGGCGTGGGGATGGTGGCGTCGTTCTCTATCGGCCTTGCGGCCACCCTGGTCGCGGTCGGAATGGTCGCGGTCTTCGGGCTTCGCTACGCATCGAAGCGCCTTCCGGGAGCGGACCGGTTGTTCGCTTCGGCGCCCTACGTGTCCGGCGCGCTGATCCTGCTGGTCGGAATCTATATGGCCTATTCCGGCTGGTCCCACCTGGCGCCGGCTGCCGGCGCTTAGCCCGAGCCGAGCACGTCGACGACGATCTGCCGGTATTCCTCCCGGCTGGGCACGACGCGGGCGGCAAGGTTGAAGTGGCTCGCGGCGGCGTCCGTGCTCATGTCGTCGAGATCCGACTTGTCATAACCCGCCTCCCGGAGCGAGGCGGGCAGGCCGAGGCGGGCGTTTAGTTCCTCGATCCCGCGGGCGACATCGGGCTCGCCGTCCTGCCCCATGGCGGCCGCGACATCCGCCAGCAGGGGATCCAGACGACCCTCGTAGAAGCGGACGACGGCCGGCGCGCTCACCGTGACCAGCATGCCGTGGTGGAGGTCTGCATCGCCGAAGGTGTTGGCGAGCGCGTGCACCGGTCCGAGCCCCCGGTAGATCGCCATCCCTCCCTGCAGCGCGGCCATCTGCATGTGCCACCTCGCCTCGCGGTCGGACCCGTCGGCACAGGCCCTTTCGACGTAGCGCACGACCCGACTTATGCCGTCGAGCGCGATCGCCGCTCCCGGCGGATCGTCCTTCTTCGCCAGATAGGCCTCGAGGCAGTGACCGAAGGCGTCCATGCCCGTAGCCGCGGTGAGCGAGGGCGGCAGGGTAAGCGCCAGCTCCGGATCGCAGATCGCGAGATCCGGCTTGATGTGAACCGAGCGCAGCCCGAGCGCCCGGGATGTCGAGTCCGGATGAATGCCGCCGCCCATGGTGAGTTCGGCCCCGGTTCCCGCCGTCGTCGGCACCGTGACCAGCGGCGCGGCCGCGACCGTGACCCGCGCGGGATCGTTCAGATAGTCGAGAATCGACCCGTCATGGGTAACGGCGACCCGCACCGCCTTGCCCGAATCCATCACCGAACCGCCGCCGACGGCGAGCACGCCGTCGCAACCGTGCTCGCGATACGATTCCGCCGCCGCCTCGACCCCGGCGACGGTCGGGTTGGGCGGAATTCCGTCGAACACGGTCGCCTCGATGTCGGCGGGGAGCGCGTCTAGCACCCGTTTCGCCACCCCGTGCTCGACCAGCCCCCGGTCGGTCAACAGCAGGGGACGCCGGACTCCGAGCGCGGCGAGTTCCCCGCCGATCGACCCCACCGCGCCGAAATCGAACAGAACCCGCGGGTAGGCAAGGAGTTCGGGCATTGGGGTCAGTCCTTCGCCACGTTCCAGACTTCCTCGATCTCGGTGCCCGCCTCGCGGATTACCTTCGAGACCGGGCAGTACATCGGCAGCTCGGTCTTCACCTTTTCCATCTCGGCGTCGGAGGCGTCGGTGCGGACGTTGATCGTCAGCACGATCTTCGGGAACGGTACCCGGACCTCCGCCTCCAGCATGGCGCCGCGCCGGTCGAACGTCGCCTCGGCCTCGATCTTCATGTCATGGAACGCGATGCCGTGCTTGTGCGCGATCTTGTGGCTGATCACGTTGGTGCAGCCGATCAGCGCGGCGACCAGCGTCTCGGTCGGGGTGAAGCCGAGATTGGTGCCGTCCCGCTCCCTGGGCTCGTCGATCACCGATTCGAGGTCTCGTACCTGCAGATCGGTGCGCGAATGGGTCGGGCAGGTCGCGGTGATGTGCTGCTGAACGGCGGTCTTCGGCCGGACTGTGACCAACGGTCGTCTCCCTTGGTTGTGAGGTCGCGGGCTCCTTACAGCATCGCGGCGGCCGGGGAAACCGCGGCCGCCGCGCCTTGATCGTCGACGCCGCTTGGTGGATCATCCGGGACCTTCCGGCGGAGGATGGGCATGGGACCGGGCACCTACGAGGCAGAGCGGGTCGGCGGCGATTTCATCGAACGCTTCAAGGCGATCTGCCGCATGTGCCATGGCGGCTGCGGCACCGTCGTCGAGAAGGTGAACGGCACCGTCCGGCGCGTGCTCGGCGACCGCGACAACCCGGTGAACGAAGGGCTGTTGTGCTCCAAGGCCGGGACGCCCTCGATCGAGCAGCTCTACCACCCCGACCGGCTCGACCACCCGCTGATCCGCACCGGCGAGCGCGGCTCCGGAGAGTGGCGCAAGGCGAGCTGGGACGAGGCACTCACCCTGATCGCCGAGAAGATGCAGGAGACCAGGGAGCGTTACGGCGCGGAGGCGGTCGCCTTCGGGCGCGGCACCGGCGTCAACAACACCCACATCGTCTCGCGCCTCGCCAACCTGTTCGGCACGCCCAACGTGATTTCCATCGGCTATTTCTGCTACGGGCCCAGGGTCGCGGTGTGCAAGGTGACGGCCGCCGGGAAGTACACCGGCAAGTCGTGGGACACCGTCGCGGTGCCGGATTTCTATTCCGATCCCAAATGCATCGTGGAATGGGGCTCGCAGAAGCGCACGAGCAACGATCACGGGCTGATCGGCCACAAGCCGATGACCAACGCGCTCAAGAAGGAGCACGTCAACATCGTGGTCGATCCGCGCAAGCCGGCATCGGCGGGGCGCGGCGACATCTGGCTGCCCCTCCGCCCCGGCACCGACGCGGCGATGGCGCTGGGCTGGATGCGGGTGATGGTCGACGAGGGTCTCTACGACAGGGAGTTCGTCGAAAAGCACTGCCACGGTTTCGACGAGCTGTGCGAGCGGCTCAAGGAGTACCCGCTCGACAGGGTGGCGGAGATCACATGGTGCGACGCCGACGAGATCGCGAAGGCGGCGCGGCTCTACGCCACGACGAAGCCGGGCTGCATCGTCTGGGGCAACGGGACCGACCAGCTCGGCAACAACACCTTCCAGGCGACGCGGTCGCTGCTGATCCTGATGGCGTTGAGCGGCAATCTCGACGTGCCGGGCGGCAACGTGTTCTGGCCGGCGCCGAAGCTCGACTATCCGGAACTGTGGGACAGGCTGCCGCCCGGGCAGGACGCGAAGCGCCTCGGCGGCGACCGGTTCAAGGCGCTCAACCTCACGCCCTACGCCTACGCCCACCCGCCGAGCCTGTTCCGCACCATGCTGACCGACGAGCCCTACCCGGTGAAGACGTTCATCGTGGTCGGCAACAACACCGTCACCTGCTTCCCCAACTCGGGCCGGATCATCGAGGCGCTCAAGAAGCTCGATTTCTTCGTCGTCCAGGACCTGTTCATGACGCCGACCGCGGCGCTCGCCGACGTGGTCCTGCCGGCGGCGGGCAATCTGGAGCGGGACGAGCCCCGGCTCCACCTCCACATCAAGGGCCCGGGCGGCACCTTCATGGACTCGGTGTCCCAGAAAGTCGTCGACATCGGCGAACGCAAGTCGGACTGGGAGTTCGTCATCGAGCTGGGCCGCAAGCTCGGCCTGGAGGAGTACTTCCCGAGCCTCGACGTCTTCGCCGATAACGCGCTCAAACCCATGGGAGTCACCTGGGACGAGCTCAAGTCGCGGGACTACATCGAGGTCCCGATCGAGTTCCGCAAATACGAGCGCATGGGGTTCGGCACGCCGACCGGAAAGTTCGAGATCTATTCCACGATCATGGAGGAGTGGGGCTACGACCCGCTGCCCGATCATGTCGAGCCGCCGGAAAGTCCGGTCTCGACGCCCGAGCGCTACGAGGAATACCCGCTGATCCTCAATACCGGCGCCAAGCAGCCGATGTACTGGCACAGCCAGGGCCGCCAGCTTCGTTCGCTCCGCCGGCTGAGTCCCGAGCCCCTGGTCGAGATCAACGACGAGACGGCGAAGGAGCTCGGCATAGAGCGCAGCGACTATTGCTGGATCGAGACCGCGCGCGGCCGCCTCCGCATGAAGGCCAACCCGCACAAGCGGACCCACCCCAAGGTGGTCTCGGTGCCGCACGGCTGGTGGCTGCCCGAGGCGCCGGCCCCCAACTACGGCGTGTTCGAGGTGTGCTCCAACGTGCTGACCGACGACGACCCGGACAATTGCGACGTGGCGCTCGGCTCGAGCCCGCTCAAGGGGCTCCTGTGCAGGGTCTACAAGGCCGACCCGCCCGAGATGAAGCGCGCCAACCTGCCTGACGAGGTGCCGGAGGCGATGGCCGCGAAGGAGCCGGCATGAGCGAATTCGCCGCCGCGATGGAAGACCCGGTGATCCGCGACGACTGGTACGCCGTCGCGCGGTCGAGCGACCTCGCCGAGGGCGGCGTGATGGAGGCCCGCCTTCTCGGCGAGACCCTGGTGCTCTGGCGCACCGGCGGCGAGGTGCTCGCCTGGAAGGACCTCTGCATCCATCGCGGCTCGAAATTGTCGCTCGGGTGGGTGAAGGACGGGCAGATCGTCTGCCCCTATCACGGCTGGCACTACGACCGGACCGGCGCCTGCACGCTGATGCCGGCCCATCCCGACGTCCGCCCGCCGGCCAAGGCGCGGACCTTCGCCTACCGGGCGCGGGAGGCCTACGGCATGATCTGGGCGTCGCTGGGCGAGCCGGAGCACGAGTTGCCGCCGTTCCCGGAATGGGACGACGACGGGTTCCGCAAGGTGCTCGCCGGGCCCTATTTCTTCCACGCCAACCCGTTCCGCACCGTCGAGAACTTCCTCGACGTGTCGCACTTCCCCTATGTCCACGCCAATCTCAACGGCGACCCGGACAGGCCGGATCCGATCGAGGATTTCGACGTGTTCGTCGGCGAGGACGGGATCCGCACCAGCGAGATCATGGTGTTCCAGCCCTACGGCGACCATCGCGGCATTCCGGTGAATGCCGGCTACACCTTTCACTGCCCGCGCCCGCTGACCGCCTATTTCTCCAAGAACACGGGCGAGGGAAACCGCTTCTGCACCTTCCTGACCGTGACCCCGCTGGCGCCCGACGACTGCATCGTCTGGCTCCAGGTCGCGATCAATTTCGGCGAGGAGCTGACCGAGGCGCAGATCCTGTCGCGCCAGGACCGCGTGTTCGCCCAGGACAAGCGCATCGTCGAGACCCAGCGGCCCTACGAGATCCCCCTCGACCTCCGCGAAGAGCTGCACGTCCGCTCGGACAAGTACTGCGTCGCCTACCGCAAGTGGCTCAAGGACCTCGGCGTGGCCTGGGGAGCCAGCGCATAGGCTACGTTCGATCCCCGGCACCCCGGGCCGCGTCGGCATGATCCTGCCGCGCAAGTGGCTCGGCTACGCGATGGCGGTCGCCGCGTCGCTCAGCTTCGCGTTCGGCACCGGGCTTGCCGTCTACACATACAGCCACGGGACGACTCCGCTCTCGGTCACGACTTTCCGGACGGTTCTGTCGGCGATGTTCCTGGTGCTGCTGATCCGTTTCACGGCCGGCTCTTTGGCGCTCCTGCCGCGCGACCGCTGGATCGTGATCGCGCTCGGCAGCGTGATGGCGGTCCAGTCGATCACCCATTACGTCGCGGTGCTGCTGCTGCCGCTCGCCCACGCGACGCTGCTGCTCTACACCTACCCGTTCTTCGTCGCGGCGGGCGCCCATCTGAGCGGGCAGGAGCGACTCAGCCCGGCGATCCTGGGCGCGCTCGCGGTGGCGTTCGCGGGTCTCGTCCTGGTGCTCGATCTCGGCGGGGACTTCGATTTCAGCGTGCTCGGCATCGTGCTCGCGGTCACCGCGGCGGCCGCGTTCTCGGTGGTGGCCCTGGTGTCGCAGCCGATCATCCGCCGCTCGCCCGACAGCCGTTCGATCACGCTCCATCTGCACGCCGTGCCGGTGGTCGCCTTCCTCGTGGCCTCGGTCGCGCTGGACGATTTCTCGATGCCGGACACGCGCGAAGCCTGGATCATGTTCGCCTTCGTTCCGTTCTTCTACTGCTTCGCGGTGATCGGGGTGTTTTACGCCATCGGCTCGATCGGCTCGGTCCGGATGTCCCTGATCATGAACCTGGAGCCGGTGGCGGCGATCGCCTTCGGCTTCCTGCTGCTCGGCCAGCACCTCGACGGTCTGCAGCTCCTGGGAGCGGCGCTGGTCATTTCGGCGATCGTGGCGGTGCGCTGGATACCGGCTCAGCGCGAAGCGAGGGCGGGGGGAACCCCGGAGAGTTGAACTCAGGCCGGGGCGCCGGCCATCCGCCTCGTGGGCGTGTCGTCCATGAACATCTGGGCAATGCCGGCGGCGATACCGATGGCGACGCCGATCTGCCAGGCGAGGTCGTAATCGCCGAACGCGTCGAACAACAGCCCGCCGCCCCAGGCGCCGAAGAAAGACCCTGCCTGGTGGCTGATGAAGGCGATCCCCGAGAGGGTCGCGACGAAAGAGAGGCCGAACATCTGCACGACCAGCCCGTTCACCAGCGGCGCCACGCCGAGCCAGAGCACCCCCATCAGCGCCGCGAAGATCAGCGTGGTCGTGGCCGACGCGGGCAGCGAAAAATAGACGACGATCAGCAGCGAGCGCAGGATGTAGACGATGCCCAGCAGCATGTGCTTGGGGAACTTGTCGCCGAGCCAGCCGAGCAGGTAGCAGCCCATCGCGTTGAACCCGCCGATCACCGCGAGCGACTGAGCGCCGAGCTCGGGCGGTTGTCCGCACGATGCGAGATAAGCCGGCAGGTGGGTCGCGATGAACATCAGCTGCAGGCCGCAGACGAAGAACGCGACCGCCATGATGACGTAGCCGCGATGCCGCCCGGCCTCGCCGAGCGCCTGGGTGAAGGTGAGCCCGGCGCTCCGGTCCGGCACGAAGCGCACCTCGGGATCCTTCGGCCGGTCGCCCGCGCCGACGAACACCGCGGCGGGCAGCATCAACCCGCACAGCCCGATAAAGCCGATCATGGCGAGCTCCCACCCGCCGAGGCCGATCAGGCCCTGCGCGAGCGGCGCCGCGATGAAGGCGCCGATGGAGCCCGCCGCCGCTACGGTGCCGAGGATCATCGAGCGCTTGACGGGCGATATCACCTTGGCGGTCGCCGCGAGGCCGAGATTGAGCGCCGTGCAGGCGAGCCCGACGCCTATCATCAGCCCGAGCCCCACGATCAGCATCGCGGGACCGGTCGCGGCCAGCGTGAGCGCGAGCCCGCCGGCGAAGAGGAAGGTGCCGACCACGGTGACGATACGGCAGCCGAACCGGTCGGCGATCGCGCCGATCAGCGGCTGGCTCAGCCCCCAGACCAGGTTCTGGATCGCCAACGCGAGGGTGAAGTCGGCGACCGAGACGTCGATCCCCTCGGTGACGGGGACGACGAACAGGCCGAAGCTCTGCCGCATCCCCATCGACAGCGTCAGCATGATGCTGGACGCGGTCAGCACCGTCATGGTCTGGGAACGGGTATAGCCGGCCCGGTTGATCGCCATGCTCGACCTTACGCTCGATCCGTGAATGGCGCCGCGGTCACGCGAACGACGGGGGACCGTCGGGCGGCTCGATCCGGAACACGTTGAGGGTGAAAGAGACCAGGCAATAGTAGCCCATCAGCCCGACCAGATCGACCAGCCCTTCGTCGCCGAGCAGGTCGAGCGCCTTCGCGTAGATGCCGTCGCCCGCCTGGCGGGTTGTCAGCACCTCCGTGCAGAAGGCGTGGACGACCTCTTCGGCGCGATCGGAGAAATCGGGCGTATGGCCCACGCGAATCGCTTCGATAACGTCCGACCCCAGCCCCTCGGACTCGGCGATCGGCGCGTGGGCGTTCCACTCGTACCCCGCCTCCCAGTGGCGCGCGACGGTCAGGATCGCGAGTTCGCGCAGCTTGCCCGGCAGCGCGCTCTCGTAACGCAGATAGCCTCCCGCCTTCTGCACGTGGTCGGCGAGGCCGGGGCTGCGGACGAGGACCGGGAACGGCCCGCGCACGCTGCCCCTCGGGCCGTTCGCGATTTCGTCGTGGACCCGGCGCTGTTCCGGTGTCATCTCGCGCATTTCGAGCGGCGACAGTCGGCTCATGTCGGTCTTTCCTGTAACGGTCCTGCGTGGCAGTTTGACCCTATCACGAAGGACAAAGGGCGTCGCTGGATGGAAGGCGCGGGGCGCGAGCTCAACGGTGTCGCGGGGCGGGTCGACGGAGACCGTCTCTGGCGCCGTCTGATGCAGATGGCGGAGATCGGCGCCATTCCGGGCAACGGCGTCAACCGGCAGGCGCTGTCGGAGGAAGACATCGCGGCGCGCGAGCTGCTGATCGACTGGGCGCGGAAGCGCGGCTACGCGGTCGCGGTCGACGACGCCGCCAACCTCTTCGTCCGCCGCCCCGGCACCGAGTCGGACCTCGCGCCAGTATTGACCGGAAGCCACATGGACAGCCAGCCGCGCGGCGGCCGGTTCGACGGCATCTACGGCGTGATGGCGGGGCTGGAGGCAATGGAGGCGCTGGACGACGCGGGTACCGCCACGCGCCGCCCTGTCGAACTGGTCGCATGGACCAACGAGGAAGGAAGCCGCTTCGATCCCGGCTGCATGGGCTCGATGGTGTTCTCGGGCACGGCGCCGCTGGAACGGTTCGAGGACGCGGTCGACGCCAATGGGATCTCTTTCGGCGCCGCGCTCTCGAGGACCCTGGGCGCCACGCCGGAATTGCCGCGGCGTCGCGAGCCGGACCTGCCGGCGGCCTATGTCGAAGCCCATATCGAACAGGGTCCCGTGTTGGAAGCCGCCGAAGTTCCCATCGGCGCGGTGACCGGCGTGCAGGGATCGCAACGTTTCGTGATCGAGGTCGGCGGCGCGACCGCCCATGCCGGCACCGCTCCGGTCAGGGGAAGGCGGGATGCCCTCCAGGCGGCGCTGCGCGCGGTGGCGCGGCTCAACGAGACCATGGCCGACCCCAACGACGTGCTCCGCTTCACCGTGGGCCGCTTCGAGGTCGAGCCCAACTCGCCCAACACGGTACCGTCCAGGGTCAGCTTCTCGATCGATCTCAGGCACCCGGACGGGTGGGAGCTCGACCGCCGCGCGCGCCGGATCGCCCGGGTCTGCGAGAACGCCGCCCTGCCGTGCTCGGTCCGGATCAGCAGGACCTTCGACCAGAGGCCGATCGCTTTCGAGCCCGGCATCGTCGAGACGATCGAGAGAAGCGCCGCGACGATCGACCTGCCGTCGCTCAGGATTCCCTCGGGGGCGAACCACGACGCGGCCTTCGTCGCCAGGGTCAGCCCGACGGCCATGGTCTTCATCCCGTGCCTCCGCGGCGTCAGCCATCACGAGAGCGAATACGCCTCGCCGGAGAATTGCGCCGCCGGCGCCCGGGTGCTCGCCCAAACCCTGTGCGCGCTGGCCGACAGCTGAGGAACGGAGATGGACGACCCCTACCCCCGCGACCTTGTCGGCTACGGACCGACGCCGCCGGACCCGGAATGGCCGGGCGGCGCGAGGCTCGCCGTCCAGTTCGTCGTCAACTACGAGGAGGGCGGCGAGAACACCGTGCTCAACGGCGACGCGCACTCGGAGACCTTCCTCAGCGAGACGCCTGGCGGGTCCCCGGTCATGGGCGCGCGAAACATCAACACCGAGACCATGTACGAATACGGCAGCCGGGCCGGGTTCTGGCGCCTGATGCGGCTGTTCGAGCAGCGCGGCATCCATTTCACCTGCTACGCGGTCGGGCTCGCCATCGAGAAGCATCCGGACGCCGCCATCGCCATGCACGAGGCGGGGCACGAGCTCGCGACGCACGGATGGCGCTGGATCGACTACCAGCATGCCGACGAGGCGACCGAGCGCGAGCACATGCGGCTCGCGATCGCCGCGCACGAGAAGATCGTGGGGGAGCGCCCCTTGGGCTGGTACGGGGGGCGGGTGAGCCCGATCACGCGGCGGCTGGTGGTCGAGGACGGCGGATTTCTCTACGACGCGGACGCCTATAACGACGACCTGCCTTACTGGGTGAAAGTCGACGGCAAGCACCAGCTGATCGTCCCCTACACGCTCGACCAGAACGACATGAAGTTCGCGGTCCCGCCGGGCTTCACCTCGGGCGAAGGGTTCTTCGGTTACCTCAAGGACGCGTTCGACGTGCTGTACGAAGAGGGGGAGACCGCGCCCAAGATGATGAGCGTCGGACTCCATTGCCGCCTTGCCGGGCGGCCGGGGCGCGCGGCGGCCCTGGCGCGGTTCATGGACTACGTCCTCGAACACGACCGGGTCTGGGTATGCCGGCGAATCGACATCGCGCGCCACTGGCACGAACGGCACCCGCCCGCGGACGTTTGAGAAGGAACCCCATGCCCGGACCCCTCGAAGGCTTCCGTATCGTCGATCTCACCTCGGTGATCTCGGGCCCGCTGGCGACGATGATCCTCGCGGACCAGGGCGCGGACGTGATCAAGGTGGAGACGCCGCGCGGAGGAGACTTCACCCGCGCCTCGGCGAACCGGCGCGGCGGGTTCTCGGCATCGTTCGTCAACAACAACCGCAACAAGCGGTCGATCGCGCTCGACCTCAAGAACCCCAGGGGACTCGAGGCGCTGATGGCGATCGTCGCGGGCGCGGACGTGTTCATCCAGAACTTCCGACCGGGCGTCGCGGAGCGTATCGGCGTCGGCGAAGAGGCCGTCCGCGCGGCGCGGCCGGATATCGTTTATGTCTCGATATCGGGCTTCGGCCATCGCGGCCCTCTCGCGAGGCGTCCGGTCTACGACCCGTTGATCCAGGCGATCTCGGGGCTGACCACGGTGCAGGCGGGCTCGGACGAGGTACGTCCGCGGCTGGTCCGCACCATCCTGCCCGACAAGCTCACCGGGGTGACGGCATCCCAGGCGGTCACCGCCGCGCTGCTCGCCCGCGAACGGACCGGCGGCGGCCAGCATGTCTGGATCTCCATGCTCGACAGCGTTATCGCGTTCCTCTGGTCCTCGGACATGGGGAGCCAGACCTTCGTCGGCGACGAGCTGCCGCAGCAGGCCGCCCAGAGCTTCATCGACCTGATCTACGAGACCTCCGACGGCTATATCAGCGTCGCCGTCCAGACCGACAAGCAGTGGCGCGGGCTTACCGAAGCTCTGGAGCGGCCGGAATGGCTCGACGATCCCCGGTTCGGGACCCAGGAGCTTCGCCAGGTGAACATCGACGACCGGCTCGGCCTGACCCAGGAGGTGCTGAAGACGAACAGCTCGGCCCATTGGCTGGCGAGGCTGGAGGCCGCCGACATCCCCTGCGTGCCGGTGCTGACGCGAAACCAGATGATCTCGAACGAGCAGATCGCGGCCAACGAGGTCGTCATCGAGACCGAGCACCCCGATGCCGGTCGGCTGCGCCAGGCCCGTCCGGCGGCGGTGTTCTCGGAAACGCCGACGCCGACACCGCGCCCGGCGCCCCGTCTGGGAGCGGACACGGAAGCGGTGCTGGGCGAGGCCGGGTTCGACGCGGCGGAGATCGGCGCGCTCCGCGAAGCCGGCGCGTTCGGGAGCGGCGCGGCATGAAATTCGGACTGTTCGGCGGCGCGATCGCCCGGCGCGGGGACGAGACCCCGGACAGCCAGGGCTACGGCAGGCTGATCGACCTGGTGCAGGAGGCGGAAGAGCTCGGCTATCACAGCATCTTCCTGGTAGAGCACCATTTCACCGGCGCGGGCCAGATTTCCGCGACCCTCAACCTCCTGACCTACCTGGCGGCGAAGACCGAGCGCATCCGTCTGGGTACCGCGGTCACGGTGCTGCCGTGGCACGATCCGGTGCTGCTGGCCGAGCAGGCCGCGACCCTCGACCTGCTGTCCCGCGGGCGCCTCGATTTCGGCATCGGCAAGGGCTACCGCGATGTCGAGTTCGAGAGCTTCCGCGTCCCGAAGGAGGAGGCGCAGGAGCGTTTCGACGAATCGCTCGGACTGATCCTGAAATCGTGGACGTCGGACGAGCGTTTCAGCCACGACGGCAAGTACTGGCGGTACAGCGACATCGTGGTCGAGCCGCCGGTGCTGCAAAAGCCCCACCCGCCTCTGTGGACGGGCGCGGGAACGGACGAATCCATCGCCCGGGTGGCCGGAGCCGGACTCAACGTCCTGTTCGACCAGTTCGCCGGCTTCCCCCGCACCGGGGAGCGGCTCCGGGTGTGGCGCGCGGCCTGCGCCAGGTCCGGACGGCCGTTCGACCCCATGCAGGTCGGCCTCGCCCGCGCCGTCGTCATCGCGGAGGACAGGCGCGCGTACGAAGCCGCCGTACAGACGCGCGAGCAACGCGTCGCGCGCATGGTGGGCGCGTACGGCGCCCTGCCGGGCGTCGCCGGGAACCAGCCCGAGACCTACGCCGAACCCGGCCGTGCGTCCGATGCGCTGATCGGAGACCCGGAGGAAGTCTTGCGGCGGCTCCGGGAACTCGAACGGATGGGGTTCGAATACATCCTGATCCTGCTGCCGGACGACGTGGAAACGCTGCGCCGTTTCGCACGCGAGATCATGCCCGAACTGCAGGGCGAGGGAGTGCCCGTAGCATGACCGGCGACCGCGTGGCTCCGGCTCCGCGGCCGTTATCCAAAGCGGGCATCGACGCACAAAACGCCTTCCTGCTGCGCCGCTATCGCGAGTTCCGTCTTGCCGCCGACAGGGTGACGGCCGCGTGGCGAAGACACCCCCATGTCGTGGCGGTCTCCCTGATCGGCTCGCTGGCGCGCGAACCCTGGAAGGAAGTGCCCCGCTTCCAGCCTTGGCGGCGCGCCGGTATCGAGCTGTGGCACGAGTGCAAGGATATCGATCTCGCGCTCTGGCTCGACGATCCCGGCGACCTGAACGGCCTGCGACGCATACGCGCGAAGGCGCTGCAGGACATGTTGAAACGCGACGGGCTGGGCGTCGCGAGCCACCAGGTCGACGGATTCGTTTTCGAGCCGGGAACCGACCGTTATCTCGGCCGCCTCTGCGACTTCAATGCCTGCCCGAAGGGCAAGCGGGAATGCCGCGTTCCCGGTTGCGGCGAGGTCGCGTTCCTGCGCCAGCACGAAGACTTCGAATGGTGGCCGGAGGCCCTTGCCGACGACCGCTCGGTCCGCCTGTTCGACCGCGTCTCCGGCACGGTTCGACGGGCCGCGAACCTGCCATTGCCCGGCGATGACATGCCGGGAGTCCCACCCTGAACTATTCCGGACAGGCGCGCCGGCACGGGTTCCCCTACATCAGCGAGCCTCGGTTGCAGTAGCCGCCATCGACGGTGACGACCGTACCCGAGGTATAGGAAGAGCGCGGCGATGCGAGGAATGCCGCCGTGTCGGCGATTTCGTCCACCGTGGCGGCGCGCCCGTCCGGGAGCGGCGCCCAGAGCTCGCGCCAGCGTTCCGGGTCGCCGAGCTTCTCGGCGGCCGAATTCCTGGTCAGCCGGACGAGGTGTTCGGTCTCCGTCGGGCCGGGGTTCAGCGCCACGACCCGGATTCCGTCGTTCATGCTGTCGCCGCCGAGTGCCTGGGTGAACGCCATCAGCGCGGCGTTGGCGGTGGCCCCGCAGATATAGTTGGCCTTGGGCCGTTCGCCGCTCGCGCCGCAGATATTGACGATCGCCCCGCCTGTCGCATCCGCCATCGCGGGATAGACCGCGCGGATCAAGTCGATATAGCCGAACAGCTTGAGCTCCCAGACCGCCCGCCATTCCGGGCCGTCGATCTCGTGCAGCCGGCCGGGCGGGATCGCGCCCGCGTTGTTGATCAGGATATCGACCGCGCCCGCCTCACCCGCCAGCCGGACGGGAGCGCCGGCTTCGGTCAGGTCTATGGCAATGTCGCGCACCCGCACATCATGCGCCGCCCCGATTTCTTCGCGCAGCGCCGCCAGCCGGTCGACCGACCGCGCGGCGAGCGTCAGCCGGCAGCCCTCTTCCGCGAGGCGGCGGGCGATCGCCTCTCCGATACCTCGCGACGCGCCGGTGATCAGCGCATGCTTTCCCGCGAGCCCCAGATCCATGTTGTCATCCGTCCGGTGGAGTGGTCAGATCGAATCCTACAACCGCGAGGGAAGGGGCGAAAATGGCCGAGGATCGAGAGGCGCAGGTGGCGAGGCTGATCGAAGAGCGCGCGCCGCACCGGGCGGTCCATGTCGACGACCTCGAATGGAAGCGCATCCGCTGGCCGGGCGAATGGGGCAAGATCGCCTTTCACCCGCGCGCGGAAGACCCGACCGAGCCGCTGTTCGGCGTCACCCGCTTCGAGCCCGGCGGCCACTTCCCCGACCACGCCCACGACTTCGCGCAGGTCTGGTACATCACCGAGGGCGAATGCACGGTGAACGGCGAGACTCTGAAGGCCGGCACCTTCGTCTTCCACCCCGACCCTCATGTCGAGCGCGAGCTTCATACCGAGAACGGGGTGACCATCGTGTTCTGCCAGTATCCCGGACCCAACACCGGCGGCAGGCCGATCTACGGCGATCGATTCGATATCGAGGAGCGCCGCGAGATGGCGGAAGAGCCGACCACGTTCTGAGGCCGGCCTATTCGTGGTAGGCGCGCCCTGACACCTTCCCGGCCGTGGCCCCCGAATTTTCCGATGGCGGAGTGAACAAGCGTTCGATCCGCGGTCCCGTCGGGCCGCACGGGGGCCTGACCTTCCTACGCATGGCAAACGATGGCATCGCGACCGCCTCCCCAGGCTGCCGCCCCCGGCGCGGGGCAAGCCGATGTTATCGGGCCGCGCGCGCGGGATTACAGGCCCCTGCCCGATTTTTTCGCCCCGTGCGCGGGAATGGAGAGCGGCGCGATTCCACGCCGGAATTATCTCCTCCGCTCGGCGTTATGTAATATTATTACATCACATTAAATTCCCCTCGTTGCTGAGCCTTGGGGGGGGCTTCGGGCAACGATATGCGCGCCGCCGAGCGCCAATCCCGCATAGTGGCGGGAGATAGGGGTTGTGATCGGTGTGGCGGCAGAATACTATTTTCTTCTATCGGTCAGATAAAAAGTAATTATAGCGGCCGATCGGAACGGTGATTTCCCAAGGCTTTGTGCGGGGCCTGTACAGCTAGAGGCCCAAGTAGTTGCGGTACAGACAAGTTCTGTGAACGGCACAAACGCGCACTCAAGGATTGGGAGGAAATCATGGCCAACACAGTATTTCGGGCGGAAATGGACAAATGGCCCGAAGATCAAGACGTAAAGACCCACAATCGGTGGCACCCGGATATCCCGATCGTGGAAACCTTCAAGCCCGGTGACGAATTCCGGGTCGAGTGCTACGACTGGACGGGCGGTCAGATCAAAAACGACGAGTCCGCCAACGACATCCGGGATGTCGACCTTTCGAAAGTGCACTATCTGAGCGGACCGTTCGGCGTCGAGGGCGCCGAGCCCGGCGACCTCATGGTCGTGGACATCAACGACATCGGATGGCTGCCGGATTCCAAGTGGGGGTTCACCGGGATCTTCGCGCTGGAAAACGGCGGAGGGTTCCTCGACAAGCACTTCCCGGAGGCGCGCAAGGCGTGCTGGGACTTCCATGGCATCTACACCACGTCGCGCCACATCCCCGGCGTGCGCTTCCCCGGGCTTATCCATCCCGGGCTGATCGGCACACTGCCTGACGCCGATCTGCTGAAGCGGTGGAACGACCGGGAATCGGCCCTGTTCAGGACCGATCCGGACCGCGTGCCGCCATTGTGCACGCTGCCCGACGGCCTCGCCGGGACGACGACGGCGCTGATGGGGCAGATGACGGGCGACGCGGCGACGGCCGCGGGCCTGGAAGGCGCGCGCACGGTGCCCGGGCGCGAACATGGCGGGAACTGCGACATCAAGAACCTGTCGCGCGGTTCGACCTGCTACTTCCCGGTCTACCAGTCGGGCGGCGGGCTCTCGATGGGCGACATCCACTGGTCGCAGGGGGACGGCGAGATCACCTTCTGCGGCGCCATCGAGATGGCCGGCTGGATCGATATCGGCGTCGACGTGATCAAGGGCGGTGTCGAGAAATACGGGATCACCAACCCGGTCTTCAAGCCGAGCCCGGTCGAGCCGCATTACTCCGAGTACCTGATCTTCGAAGGGGTCTGCGTCGACGAACACGACGGCTCCCAGAAGTATCTGGATGCGACGGTTGCCTACCGCCGCGCCTGCCTGAACGCGGTCGAATATCTCAAGAAGTTCGGCTATTCGGGCGAGCAGGCGTACATGATCCTTGGCACGGCTCCGGTCGAGGGCCGGGTCAGCGGAATCGTCGACATCCCGAACGCGTGTTGCACGGTCGCGGTTCCAACGGAGATCTTCGATTTCGATATCCGGCCGAACGCTTCCGGACCGACCGTCCACGTCAGCGGCGTAGACGCGACGTCCTGCAGTTGATTGATGCATCGCGGAGGCTGGGCGGCGATCGTCCCGCCTCCGCTTCGCATCCCGGTCCGCAGATGATGACCAGCGAGCGTTTGTCCGGTGCGGCGCACCGTCCGGTGCGTGCATCCGAAGCGGCCACTCTGCGGAACATCTGACACGCGGAGGACTCGAAGATGCTCGGACTTGCATTGCTCTATGTCGGAGCCGTCCTGTTCCTGAACGGACTCTGGCTGATGGGCCGGATCGGCGATCGCGAGATCGCCATCATCAACATCTTTTCCGGCCTGCTCACGGCGGCCGTGGCGGCATATCTGGCCTTCGGGCCCGGTTCCGACGCGGGCGCGATCAGAGCCGCGGCGCTGACGCTGCTCTTCAGCTTCACCTATCTGTGGGTGGCCTACAACCGGTTCCACGACGTGGATGGCCGTGGTCTCGGCTGGTACAGCCTCTTCGTCGCCATCACCGTCGTTCCGGTGGCCGTGGTCACGTTCATGGGTGCGGATTCGACGTTGGACTACTGGTTGGGCCTGTGCTGGGCTGCGTGGGCGGTGTTGTGGTTCATGTTCTTCCTGTTGCTGGCGATGCAGAAACCGATCGCCAAGGCGACGGGGGCCATGACCTCGATACAGGGCGTGCTGACCGGCTGGCTGCCCGGCTACCTGATTCTCGAAGGCTGGCTTACCTAGCCGGCATTGCCGCCCGGCCCGTGGGGGCCGGGCGGCATCCGGCCGGGTCACGGAGGAGAGCGCGATGCCGATTTACGGCTATGACTGCGAGGCATGCGGGCCTTTTACCGAGATACAGCCGATGAGCCGGTCGTCGGAGCCGATGCCCTGCCCGGATTGCGGCAACGCGGCGCCGCGCAGCATAAGCGCGCCGTTCATCGCCAACATGGACCCCAACAACCGGATCGCGCATCAGCGAAATGAAAAGAGCGCGGACGAACCCAGGGTGGTGTCCGGAAAGCCGGGCGGCCACAAGCATGGGCATGAGCACGGCCACAGCCATGGCGCGCGGCGCAACACAGGCCTCGGCGAGGGTCTGCACAACACGCACTCCCGCCCCTGGTCGATCGGTCACTGAAGCTCGAACCGGATCCGCATCCCTCGCCGATATCGGCGCGCCCGCGCCGGTGAATGCGGAACGGACCGGAACATGACCTATTTGTGGGTTGCGATCGGTAGCGCGATCGGCGGCGTTGGGCGCTACTGGTGCGGCGCGGCGGTGTCGGCCCGGTTGGGCGATGACCTTCCGTGGGGCACGATGCTCGTCAACGTAGTGGGGTCGTTCGTGATCGGCGTCGTGGCCGCGATGGGCGAATCCCTCGATCGTTCATGGCTCCCCGGACATCACATCCGCGCCTTCGTCGTGGTCGGTCTATGCGGCGGTTACACCACCTTTTCCGCTTTCAGCCTTCAGACCCTGGACTTGCTTCGCGAAGGCGCGTGGATAGCCGCCCTCGGCAACGTCGTGCTGTCGGTGGTCGTGTGCCTGATCGCCGTCTGGCTCGGCTACCTCGCCGGCGGCGGATTGAGCGAAGCCCACACGGGCTGAGAACCGGAGGAAATACAACCCTGCCCGTCGGACCCGTTCAGCTCCCGCGGTAGGTCGTGTAGCCGAAAGGGGAGACCAGGAGGGGGACGTGGTAGTGCTCGTCGGCGCTCGCGATGCCGAAGCGGATCACCACCACGTCGAGGAAGGCGGGGGACCGTCCTTCGTGCCCGGCGTCGCGGAAATAGTCGCCGACGTGGAAGATCAGCTCGTACACCCCCGCTCCGAAATCCTCGCCCTCGAGGATCGGCCCGTCGCAGCGGCCGTCGGCGTTGGTGGTCGCGGCGGCGATCGCCCGGTTCTGGTCCTCCGCGCGGTAGAGCGCGATCCTGACGCCCGCCGCCGGGCGGCCGTTCGCGGTATCGAGCACGTGCGTCGTCAGCCTACCCATCGCCCCGCCCCTCTCGCATGAACGCCGCCGCCAGGAAGCGGCCCACGTCGCGGTTCGACCGCGCTCTCACCTCGTCGTCGCGACCGATCAGATAGCCCTCGCCCGCGACGCAGAGCCCCAGGATCACCCGCCGCAGCCACGGGTCGGTCATCGGGAGCCAGGTGATCCGGTCGCGCGCGATGCCGTTGCGGCTGACCCGGAACCGGCAGCCGGCGAGGCTGCGGCCGATCTCGAACGGCCCCTCCCAGGCGCCGTCCCACTGGTGATAGGCGCCCTCGTAGGCGACGGTGCCGACCCGCGCGCCGCCCTGTCTCAGGTCGGATGCGATCTCCGCGCAGCGCTCCGGGTCGATCAGCGCATCCTCGTCGCCCCAGACCATCAGGATCGGCGCGCCGGTGGCCCTGCTGTCTTCGAGACGCGCGATGCAGGGACCGTAAAAGGCCACATGTGCGGCGAAGCGGAGCCCGCCGGGCGCCATCGTCTCGGCGACCTGGGCATAGGCGGCGAGCACCGACGCCATGCCGCCGTAGGAGAAGCCCATCAGAGCCACCCTGCCCGGGTCGACCGCCTCGTGCCGGGACAGGAAGCGGAGCCCGGAATAGGCGTCGGCGATCATCATCGTCTCGGTGATCTCCAGCAGCCGTTCGATGAAGCCGCTGGCGCGGTCGCGGCGGCCGCCGAACACGTCGATCACCAGGGCGGCGACGCCCATCGCCGCGAACTGCCGGGCATAGGTCAGCTCGCGCTGGTAGAGGACGCCCGCCGCGCCGTGCAGCAGAACCACCGCCGGCACCCGGACACCCTTCTTCGGGCCGGCCGGCAGGAACAGCGTCGCCGGCACGGGGGTCGGCTCGCCCGCCGCCGCGCGGACGTCGGACAGTCCGAACGGGCTCGTGCTTTCGAGCGTGACCGCTGTCCCGAGATTGTCCGCGTACCCGTCCACGGCGGGCCAGCTGCCGTCGGCGAGCGCCCGCGTCTGGGCCCAGGACTGTGCGGAAAGGGTCGCCGCGAGGAGAAGCAGCGCGGCCGCGAACGCGCGCTGCCAGCGTCTATTCAATCTCCGCGCCCTCGGCGATCCAGCGTCCGAGGATGCGGCGTTCCTCGTCGGTCATCTCGGTCTCGTTGCCGACCGGCATGGTCCTGGTGAGCACCGCGACTGCCCGGATCTTCGGCGCCTGGTCGCGGATTTGCTCGGCGGTGTCGAAGGCGACGTCCTTGGGCGGCTTGTCGAAGTTCTCGTCGGACGGCTTCGCCGCGTGGCAGGAGACGCAGCGCCTGGCGACGATGTCGTAGGCCTCGGCGAAGGTCACGGGGTCGGCGTCCTCGTCCTCCGCGGTCATCGTCCCGCCGGGAAGGCTCGCATAGACCACCGCGAGGATGAGGACCACCGACGCCGGGATCGGCCAGAGCCTGCTCTGCCCCGCGTTGCGCAGGTTGAACCAGTGGCGCACCAGAGCGCCAGCTATGAACACCACGATGAGCACCGCCCAGGCATGTTCGTGGCCGAACGTGCTCGGGTAGTGGCTCGAGATCATGATGAAGATGACCGGCAGGGTCATGTAGTTGTTGTGGACCGAGCGCTGCTTGGCGTTGAAGGCGAGGCGCGCGTCGAGCGCGGTGCCGGCCTTGGTCGCGTCGACCAGCTTCTGCTGCGCCGGGATGATGATCATCCAGACATTGGCGACCATGATGGTGCCGAGCATCGCGCCGACATGCATGTAGGCGCCGCGCGCGCTGAACACGTGGGTGAGCCCGAAAGCCACGAGGATCAGGAGCCCGAAGCCGATGCACTCGACCACGGCGCCCCGGTGCCTGAGCGGCGACTTGTAGAGCACGTCGTAGACGAACCATGAGCCGGCCAGCAGCGCGAGGCCGATGGCGATGGCCTCGGGCTTGGAGAGATCCGCCACCGCGCGGTCGATCAGGTAGATCTCCGCCCCGTAATAGTACATCAGGCAAAGCAGCAGGAACCCGGTGATCCAGGTCCACGCCGCCTCCCACTTGAACCAGTGCAGGGTGCGCGGCACTTCCTCGGGCGCGAGGTCCATCTTCTCGACGACGTAGAACCCGCCGCTATGGGTCATCCAGAGCTCGCCCTCGACGTTCCTGCGCGGCGGGTCGGGCTTCTCCAGGTGGCTGTCCAGCCACATGAACAGGAATGACGAGCCGATCCAGGCGATGCCGGTGACGATGTGGGCCCATCTGAGGACCAGGTTGACCCACTCGCTGAGGATCGTTTCCATCGCCGCGTCTCAATCCCGCAACAGGTCGAACAGCCGGAACCGGCCGATCAGACCGATATTGCGCAGCGCCTCTTCCATCTCGGCCGCTTCGTCGTTGGCGAGGCGCCGCTCGAAGGCCTCCAGAATACTGTCCTTCGTATGCAAACGGACCGCAACGATAAAGGGAAAACCGAAACGGTCGCGGTAGGCCGCGTTGAGCCGGTGGAAGCGTTCGAACTCCTCGTCGTCCAGCCGGTCGAGCCCAGCGCCCTGCTGCTCGCGGGTCGAGTGCTCGGTCAGCGCCCCGGCGCGCGCCGCCTTGCCGGCGAGATCGGGGTGGGCGCGGATCAGGGCGAGCTTCATGTCGTCCTCGGCCGCGGCGATCGCCGCCGTCATCGCCTCGAACACGTCCTCGACCGAGGCGAAGGGTCGAGCGGCCCAGGCTTCGCCCGCGATCCACGGCGAATGCTCGAAGACCGGCCCGAGCGCGGCGGTGAACTCCGCGCGCGAACTTTCGTTGAGCTCCGCGAGCTTCACGGCGCCCTGACCTCCTCGACCGCCGCCAGCACGCGTTCCGGCGTGGCCGGAGGATCGAGGCGCACGAAGCGCCGATGGCGGGCGAGCCCGGACACCGCGTCCCGGATCGCGAGCCAGACCGACAGCGCCAGCATAAGCGGCGGCTCGCCCACCGCCTTGGAACGGAAGATCGTCGGATGCGGGTTGGGCGAATCCTCGAGGATGTGGACGTTGAAGACGGGCGGGACGTCGCGGCTGCCGGGGATCTTGTAGGTCGAGGGGCCGTGCGTCCGGAGGCGCCCCTCGCCGTCCCACCAGAGCTCTTCCATCGTGACCCAGCCCATCCCCTGCACGAACCCGCCCTCGATCTGGCCGAGATCGATCGCCGGGTTCAGCGAAGTGCCGCAATCCTCCAGGATGTCGGCCCGCAGCACCCGGTTCTCCCCTGTCAGCGTGTCGATCGCCACCTCGGCGATGCAGGCGCCGTAGGCATAGTAGAAGAACGGCCGGCCCTGCATCGTCTCGGGGTCCCAGTGGATGTCGGGGGTCCGGTAAAAGCCGGTGGCCGAAAGCGAGACGCGCTCGGCCCAGCTCAGCTTGGCCAGCTCGTCGAAGGCGAGGCTCTGGTTGCCGGCGTAGATGCGGTTGTCCGCGAAGCGGATTTCGCCGGGCGCGACCCCGAAATGCTCCGCCGCGACGCCGGTCATCCGCTCCTTGATCCGGTTCGCCGCGTCGAGCGCCGCCATGCCGTTGAGGTCGGAGCCGGACGAGGCGGCGGTGGCCGAGGTGTTGGGCACTTTGTCGGTCGAGGCGGGCGAGACCCGGATGCGGTCGAGGTCGATCTGGAACGCCTCCGACACCACCTGGGCGATCTTGACGTAGAGCCCCTGCCCCATCTCGGTCCCGCCGTGGTTGAGGTGGACGCTGCCGTCGGTATAGACGTGGACCAGGGCGCCGGCCTGGTTGAGGCTCTTGACGTTGAAGGAGATGCCGAACTTGATCGGCACCATCGCGATGCCCTTCTTGATGACCGGGCTGGATTCGTTGAACGCGGCGACCTCGCGCCTGCGCGCCTCGTAATCCGCCTTTTCGGAAATGCCGTCCACCACCTCCTCGACGATGTTGTCGTCGACGACCTGCCCGTAGGGCGTCACGTTCTTCGGCGCATCGCCGTAATAGTTGGCGCGGCGCACCGCCTCGACGTCGAGCCCGAGCGTGCGCGCGATATGCTCGATCGCGAGCTCGATGACGACCATCCCCTGCGGCCCGCCGAAGCCCCGGAAGGCGGTGTTGGAGACCGTGTTGGTCTTGCAGCAATAGCCGCGGAAATGGGCGTTCGGAATGTCGTAGCAATTGTCCGCGTGGCACAGCGCGCGTCCCATCACCGAGGTCGAAAGATCGGCGACGTTGCCCGCCCGCGCGGCGAACAGGATGTCGAGCCCGGCGATCCGGCCCGTGTCGTCGAACCCGACTTCGTAGCGGAACAGGAAGTCGTGCCGTTTGCCGGTGACGATCATGTCGTCGTCGCGCGCGAGCCTGAGCTTCGCCGGCCGGCCGGAAACCCGCGCCAGCACCGCGGCGATGGCGGCCACGATGGTGGCCTGGCTTTCCTTGCCGCCGAACGCGCCGCCCATCCGCCGGACCTCGACGGTGACCGCGTTGGCCGGCACGCCGAGCGTGTGCGCGACGCCGTGCTGGACCTCGGTCGGATGCTGGGTCGAGGAATAGACCAGCATGTCGGAGTCTTCCCGCGGCACGGCGAGCGCGACCTGACCCTCGAGGTAGAAATGATCCTGCCCGCCGCACCCCGCCTCGCCCGCGACCCGGTGCGGCGCGGCGGCGATTGCCGCGGCCGCGTCGCCCCGTTTCATGACCTGCGGCCGGGCGACATAGCTCTCGCGCTCCAGCGCGTCCTCTATGGAGAGTATCGGCTCCAGCACCTCGTACTCCACCTCGACCAGCGCCGCCGCGCGCCGCGCGGTGTCGCGGTCCGAGGCGGCGACGGCGGCGACCGGGTGGCCGACATATTCGGCAACGCCGTCGGCCAGGATCGGCTCGCCCGAAAAGATCGGGGCCACGTCGTTGACCCCCGGGATGTCGGCGGCGGTGACGACGGCGCTCACCCCGGGGACCGCGCGCGCCGCCGCGCGGTCTATCGAGAGGATGCGGGCGTGCGGGTGCGGGCTGGTGGCGAGCCAGATTTCCTGCGTGCCGGGCACCGCCGGCATGTCGTCGATATAGACCGCCCGCCCGGTGACGTGCTTCTCGGCGCTGTCGTGGCGCCATGCCCGGTGGACCCCGCCCTTGAGCGCGGAGGCTGTCACAGCGCGAACACCCCGGTGGGCGCGTCCGCCGCGCCCGCCGTCTGGAGGTAGAGGCGGTCCAGCAGGTTGGCGGCGACCGCGGCGCGGTAGCGGGCGCCGGCGCGGAAATCGTCGATGGGCGCGAAATCGTCGGCGATGGCGCGCTTCGCGGCCGCGACCGCTTCCTCCGACCACGCCTTGCCGATCAGCGCCCGTTCGGCTTCGCGGGCGCGTTTCGGCGTCGCCGCCATGCCTCCATAGGCGATCCTCGCGTCGGTCACCCGGCCGTCCGCGAGGGTGAGGCGGTAGGCGCCGATCGCGGCCGAGATGTCCTGGTCGTAGCGCTTGGAGACCTTGTAGGTGCGAAAAACGCGGTCGGGCGCAAGACGCGGCACCCGCACCGCCTCGATGACTTCGTCCGGGCGCAGATCGGTCCTGCGGTAGTCGAGAAAGAAATCCTCGATCGGCATCTCGCGCGTCCCGTCCGGCCCGCGCAGGACCAGCGTCGCGTCGAGCGCGATCAGGCAGGGCGGCATGTCGCCGATCGGGGATGCGTTGCCGATATTGCCGCCGATCGTGCCGAGATTGCGGATCTGCCGCGAGCCGATGCGCCGGATCAGCTCGCCCATCCCCGGGTATTCGGCGTCCAGCACGGGAAGCGCCCGCGTATAGGTCGCCGCCGCGCCGATTTCGATTTCGTCATCGCGGACCTCCAGGCGGGAAAGCTCTTCCACCCGCGCGACCGAGATTATGGCGTCGAAGGCGCGGCGCTCCCTGGAGAACAGGAGCCCGAGATCGGTGCCGCCGGCGAGGATCGGGGCATCGGGGTGCCGGGTCCGCAACGCGACCAGCTCGTCCAGCGTCCGGGGAGCGAGGAAGATCTGCGCGCCCGCCTCGTAGTCCGGCCCGGCTTCGGGAACCGGCGCGGCGGGCGCGGGTCGGGGCGCGCGCGGCGCCTTGCGGGCGGCATCGACGATCGGCCGGTAGCCGGTGCAGCGGCAGAGATTGCCCGCGAGCGCATCGTGGATGGTCTCGACCTCCGGCTTCTCGCCGCCTTCGAGAAAGGCGAAGAGCGCCATCGCGATTCCCGGCGTGCAGAACCCGCACTGGCTCGCGTCGGTCTCGACCAGCGCCCGCTGGAGGGGGTGGAGCCGCCCGTTGTCGGCCAGCCCCTCGATCGTGACCAGCGCCCGGCCCGCGAGCTGCGGCACCGTCATCAGGCAGCTGTTGACCGCCTCGTGGCGCAGCCCGCCGCCGTCCGGGATGCCGAGCACCACCGTGCAGGCGCCGCAATCGCCCTCGGCGCAGCCTTCCTTGGTGCCGGTGAGGCGCTTTTCCGTCCGCAACCAGTCGAGCACCGTCGTCGCGGGCGGCACGTCCCGGATCTCGCAGGGCTCGCCGTTGAGCAGGATACGGATCGATCGCCCGGCCACGCCTCGCCCAGCCTCCGTTCGCCTCGGAAGCCGGCGATTATAGGAGCGACATGGAAAGCGCGGAAGACACGTGGGGCGGGGGCGTTCTTTCCCGCCACTCTCGCGATGCGCCACCCTCCCCCGGCCCCTCCCGCAAGCGGGAGGGGGGAAGATGAGGAGGAGCCGGCGAGCGAGTCCCCCTCTCCCCTGCGGGGAGAGGGCCGGGGTGAGAGGGATCTCTCGGGAAGCGCCCTACCCCGGCGGGGCGGCCTGTACGATGGGCTGGACGAACTGGAGCTCCATGTCCCAGGGGAAATAGATCCAGGTGTCCTGGCTGACCTCGGTGATGAAGGTGTCGACCATCGGCCGTCCGGCGGGCTTGGCGTAGACCGTGGCGAAATGCGCCTTGGGCAGCATGTCGCGGACCAGCGAGGCGGTCTGCCCGGTATCGACCAGGTCGTCGACGATCAAGAGCCCCTCGCCGTCCCCCTCGATGCCCTTGAGGATTTCGATCCCGCCCTGGTCCTTCCAGTCGTAGGAGGTCACGCAGACCGTGTCGATCATGCGGAGCTCGAGCTCGCGCGCGACGATCGCGGTCGGCACCAGCCCGCCGCGGGTGACCGCGATCACCCCGTTCCACGGCCCCAGAGAGGCCAGCCGCCAGGCGAGCGCGCGCGCGTCCCGGTGAAGCTGCTCCCACGAGACCGGGAAACCCTTGGTGTATCTCTCCTCCATCCGCTCCCCCTTGCCGCGTCAGCCGGCCGCCGCCCGTTCCCGCTCTTCCTTCTCGCGCTCCCACTCGGCGAACTCGGCCGCCGTCAGCCCCCAGCTCGGCGGCGCCTTGAGGTACTCCGCCTCGTCGGCCGTGTTCTCGCGACCCAGCACCGCGTTGCGGTGCGGGAAGCGTCCGAAGCGGCGGATCGCGTCGTGGTGGCCGATCGCGGCCTGCAGCGCGCGCTCCTCGCCGAGCCCCCGGTAGAGCGCCAGCGCGCGCTCCTGGTCGGCGAGGCTCTCGCTGTGCTCGAAGGGCAGGTAGAAGAACGCCTTGAACGCCGGACAAAGCCCCTCGTCATGGCCCCGGTCCAGCGCGATGCGGGCGATCTCGCGCGCCTTGGCGTCGGAGCCGAAGGCGCGCGGCGTGCCGCGGAAGATGTTGCGCGGAAACTGGTCGAGAGCGAGAACCAGGGCCAGACACTCGGCCCGGGACTCCGCGAAACCGTCGAACGCCCCGCCGGCCGCGCGTTCGTGGATGCCGGTGTAGCGCTCGGCGATTTCCCGGTCGAACTCCGGCGTCGAACGGAACCAGACCTGCTTCCGCTCGAACACGGCGGAGAGATCCGTGGTCTCGAACCAGAATGTCAGAATGTCTTCCGCGACCGGATGCATGGGGGGAATCGCCAAGATGTTGGGAGGGCGGGGAACTTAGCACGGCGGCCGGGCCGAGGGTACAGGGGCGCCGCGATTACGGAGCTTATACAGGTTACTTGACGAGCGATCGGCTGGCGCGGATCGGCAACCGGAACGTCGTCGCGCCGGGGCGGACGCGCATCTCTCGCAGCGACCGTCACGGTCGACGCGGCGCCTTCCTCCCGTCGGCATGCCCGGACTTGTGCCATTGCTGTCCGGTTTAATTCCGGTGGACGGGGCGCGAGGCTTGAGTGCAAGCGGGTTTTCGACGGTTCGCGCGAGTCGGGACACGGACTTACGAGCGCCGGCATCGCCCGTCGCCGTCACCCCACGGCGTCATGGCCGGACTCGTTCCGACCATCCACGTCTTGCCGCATCGCGGTGCGCGCCGGGAGGGAACCGGGCGGCGGCCCCACGTGGATGCCCGGAACAAGTCCGGGCATGACGGAAGAGCTGTAGCGGGCCTCCCCCGTCAAGTAGCCCGTATAAGCTCCGTGATTACCACCCGTCATGGTCAGCCTCCGCCGACCATGACGAAATGAGAAACCAACGAGCCGAATCCAGAAAACGGAGAACTGAATTCGAAACCGGATAGGGGCTCGATGGCACGGCAAGCCCAATCGTCCCGGACGTAACAGGGCGCCCGCAGGCGCCCCAAAACAGGCATCGGGAGGAACCGTATATCCGCCGCCCGATAGCGGACTTATATTCGGTGCGTCGCTTCGGAGGAACCGCGATGACCGAGACGGTGACCATCCCGAGAGCGGAGTACGATCGCCCGCGCATGGTGGAAGAGGACTTCGAGGACTTCCGGGCCGCGCTGGACATCGAGGCGCGGATCGCCGCTGGAGAGGAGGAGCTCGTCCCGTCCCGTGTCGCCGACCGCCTCATCGACGGGGAATCCCCCCTGCGGGTCTGGCGCGAATACCGCGACCGTTCGCAATCGAAGCTTGCGCGCGTCTCGGGCGTTAACCGGGTGCGGATCGTCGAGATCGAGGCCGGACGCAACGCGGGCCCGGTGAGGACCCTCCGGAAGCTCGCCGACGCGCTCGGGGTGACGATGGACGATATCGTTCGGGTGTGATCGATGCCGGAATTCATCGCCGCGAACGAGCCCGCGATCAGGCTCGGCTTCTTCGTCGGGATCTTCGCCGTCGTGGCGCTGTGGGAGCTGGCGGCGCCGAGGCGGGCGCCGAGCCAGCCGCGCTGGCTGCGCTGGTACGCCAATATCGGCATCGTCGCGCTGAACACCGTGGCCGTGCGGCTGCTCGTCCCGATGGTCCCGGTCGCGCTCGCGGTCCTCGCCGAAGAGCGCGGCTGGGGCGTGCTCAACCTGGTCGCGCTGCCGTTCTGGCTGGAGGTCCTGATCGCGGTCGTCGTCCTTGATCTCGTCATCTATCTCCAGCACGTCATGGTCCACGCCGTGCCGGTGCTGTGGCGGCTCCATCGCATGCACCACGCGGACCTCGATTTCGACGTCACCACCGGCGCCCGCTTCCACCCGTTCGAGATCCTGTTCTCCGTGGGCTTGAAGCTCGCGACGGTCATCGTCATCGGCCCGGCGGCGCTCGCCGTGGTGATCTTCGAGGTGCTGCTGAACGGCACCTCGATGTTCAACCACGGCAACCTGCGCCTCCCGGCGGGGCTCGACCGGGTGCTGCGGCTGGTCGTCGTCACGCCCGACATGCACCGCGTCCACCACTCCGACATCGCGGCCGAGACCAACAGCAATTTCGGCTTCAACTTCCCCTGGTGGGACCGGCTCTTCGGCACCTACCGCGCCCAGCCCGAGCTGGGCCACGAGGCGATGACGATCGGCCTCGACAGCTTCCGCGACCCCGCCGAGCTTCACCTGCACAACCTGCTCGTCCAGCCCTTCAAAGGCGGCCAGGGCGACTATTCGATCAATCGGCGGTCCAGGTGACTCGGGCGGGCCGTGAAGTCGGCCCTTGGCACGAATCGGTATCGATATGTATGCTAAGTGCCGGCTCTTGCTACCATATGTGGGGTCCTGGGTGGCAACGCGTCGACATGACACGCTGAAAGAACACGGGCAGGGCGATTTGTTCGGCGCCGCGCCGGCGGAGGCCTACCGGCCCGACCCGGAGCGGGTGCGCAGCCGGATCGACGGCATCCTGGCGGAACTGCGCGGCGAGATATCGGCGCGGCACTGGGAATACGGTCGGGCATCGTTCTTCAGGATGGCGTTCCCCAACTTGACATGCTGGCTGCCCGACGACGAGGCCGCGCGGCTGGAGTCGGAATTCGAGGCCGAGATGGCGCGCTTGGGAGCGCTCTGACGGCGACCCCCCGCATTGACACCGCCGGCCCGCCGCTTAAGTTCTCCCCCGTACCCGGATACACCGAGAGAGGATCCCGCCCCATGGCCCCGGCACCCGAATTCGCGCGCCCCGAGCAGGTGGGCGGCGCGTACAAGGACCTCCTGGTCCGCCTGATGACCCGCCAGATCTACGCCGAGACCGCGACCGCCGAGGTGTTCGGGAAGGCGATCTCCGTCGCCCCCAACTGGAAGGAGAAGGCGCTCGCGGCCGAGTTCGCGGCCGAGGAGGCGCGCCACAGCCAGGGGCTTTACGACCTGCTGCTCGATCTCGGCGAGGACCCGGAGGAGATCATCGCGGGCCGTCCCGACGCGGCCGATTTCTGGCAGCTCGACCTCGACAACTGGCTCCACATCGCGGTGTTCAACTTCACCGTCGACCGCGCCGGCAGCCACCAGATCATGGAATACCGCCAGTCGTCCTACACCCCCTGGGCGGACAGCCAGGAAGAGGTGCTGGCCGACGAGGAGGACCATTACGACAACGGCGTCGAGAATTTGAAGGAGGTCGCCAGGGACCCGGCCCGGCTCGCCGAGTTCCAGCAGATCTTCAATCGCGTGCTGCCCAACTGCGTCAAGCGCGCCTTCGGCCGGCTGACCGGGGCGGACAACGATTTCTGCCTCGAGCACGGGCTCAAGCGGAACACCACCGAGGCGATCGTCAACCGCTACCTGACCGAGATGCGCGGCCACATGGAGGGCACCGGTCTGGTGTTCCCGCCGCTCTCCGCCTTCGACGCCATCGAGTGCGAGCTCGCCCCCACGAGCCGCGCGATCCTGGAATCGCTGCAGGCGGGGTAGGGCCGCGCGCCACCGGGCCGCCCGACCTACCCGTCACGGTCGGACCTGTTCCGGGGTTCGGGAAAGCCATGTTACGGCATTTTCCGACCTGACCGGGTCGCGGCTGCCCGTACCGACCGGCTCACCCACCCCAACCCCTCCCGCAAGCGGGTGGGGAGAAGGCAAGCAGGAGGCGGCAGGCGGGTCCCCCCTCTCCTCCGCGCGGAGAGGGCCGGGGTGTGAGGGGCCTCTCCGGCGACAATCCGCGAGCGAGCGTCTCGCCTTCGCTCGGTTGCCGCCCCGATTTCCCCGGTCGTCATCCCCCGCCGTCATGGCCGGACTTGTTCCGGCCATCCACGTCTTACCGCATCGCGGTGCGAGCCGGGACGGAACGAGGCAGTGGCCCCTCGTGGATGCCCGGAACAAGTCCGGGCATGACAACGGTTGGGAGAAGCCCGGCCGAAAAGACCGGCGGGCCGACCTTACCCCGCCAGGAACCCCCGCACGATCTCCAGCGTCTCGGCGCCCCGTTCGAGTTGGGGGATGTGGCCGCAGTCGGGGAGGATTTCGACCCGGCTGCCGGCGATGCGCGCGCCGAACCCGGCGGCGTTTCGGCGAACTAGACAGGGCGCGATATTCGGGTCGCGCCCGGTTCAGCCGGAGACGAACTCGGTCTTTCGCTGGGCCCATCCGGTGAGCCGGCGCTCGAGCACGGCGAAACACGCGTAAAGCCCGATCCCCATCGAGGCGAGGAGAACCAGACCGGCAAAGACGAGCGGCATGTTGAAGTCCGAACTCGCCAGAACCATCATGCTGCCGATGCCGAGATTGGCGGCCACGGTTTCCGAAACCACGGTGCCCACGAAGCTCAGCGTGATGGCGATTTTCAGGGACGCGAAGAAATAGGGCAGCGACCGCGGCAACCCGACATGCCACAGGATGTCGAGCTTGTTCGCGCCGAGCGCGCGCAGCACGTCCTCGAGCTCGGGTTCGGTCGTCGCGAGGCCCGTGGCGACATTGACCACCACCGGAAAGATGCAGATCACCAGCGAGGTGAGAATGGCCGGCACGGTGCCGATCCCGAACCAGACGACGAAGACCGGGACCAGCGCGACCTTGGGTATCGAATAGAAGCCGACCAGCATCGGGTAGCACGCGTTGTACAGAACCTTCGACGACCCGATGATCGCGCCGATGATCACGCCCGCCAGCACGCCTCCGGCGAAGCCTGTCGTCGTCGTCATCAGCGTCTGCAGGCCGTGACGCCGGATCCCGTGGAACTGGTCGACCAGGACGACGACGAACTCGCTCGGCCGCGGCAGGATGAAATCGGGTATGCCGGTGGCCAGGCACATCAGCTCCCAGAAAACGAAGAATCCGAGGATGATGAGCGCCGACCACAGCCAGTTCAAATTCTTGAGCCTGTTCATGGTCCCGGCGCTTCCCCGACGGTCTCGTCGAGCTGGAAATGTTCGATCCGGGCGCGCAGATCGTGGATCAGCTGCACCGCGGTATCGCGGAAGAGGTCGTCGAGCGCGCGCGGGCGTGGCAGGTCGACCCGGCGGTCGAATATGATCCGTCCGGGCCGGGCGCTCATCACCACCACGCGGTCGGCGAGATAGACCGCCTCCCGCAGGTCGTGGGTGACCAGGAGCACGGTGGGGCGCCGGTCCATCCAGAGGGACTGCAACACGCCCCACAGCTCCTCCCGGGTGAAGGCGTCCAGCGCGCCGAACGGCTCGTCCAGCAGCAAGAGGCTGGGCTCATGGATCAGCGCGCGGCAGAGCGAGGCCCGCTGCAGCATCCCGCCGGACAGTTGCCAGGGGAATTGCCGGCTGAAGCCGTGCAGCCCGACGCGGCGCAGCAGCGCCTCGGCGCGGGCGGTATTCCGTTCCCGGTCGCGGCGGAAATTCTCCCGGTAGGGGCGCACGATCTTGAGCGGCAGCAGGACGTTGTCGATCGTCCTGCGCCACGGCAGCATGGTCGGGTTCTGAAAGGCCATGCCGACGATCTTGATCGGCCGGGTCACGATCTCCCCGGCGACCGACACCACCCCTTCGGTCGCCGGGTTGAGCCCGGAGACCAGCTTCATCAGGGTCGACTTGCCGCACCCGCTGGGTCCGACGATGGCGACGAACTCGCCTGCCTCGATGGCGAGCTCGGTGTCCTTGAGCGCAAGCGTGCCGGTTTCGGGATCGCCGTAGCGAAGCGCGACATTGCGGAGCGCGACGGGAGCGCCCGCCGACGATCCCGACCCGGCCGGCGGATCGTCGTCCTCCGCCGGCCGGGCCCGGGCCAACTCGTTCATCAGCCCATGCGGTCCTTCAGGGACGGCAGGAAGCGGGACTGGAATACCTCGTCCGGTTCCGGCGTCCGATTCAGCTTGAAGGCCCTGGTGACGATATCGATCGACCGCTTGAGCCGCTCGGGATCGGTATCGCCCATGCCGATCTTCTTCATCTCGGGCGACAGGATGAGATGTTCCAGCGTCGCCAGCAGCCGTTCCTTTTCCGAATTCCGCTTGAGCAGCGGCTCGCGGCGCATCACCGCGTCGAGCCCGATCTCCGGGTTCGCCACCACCTCCCAGAACGCCTTGTTGATCGCCCCGACCATGCCCTTGACCTTGTCGGGGTGCTTGTTGAGCATTTCCTGGCTCACCATGACGGCATTGGAATAGAGGTCCATGCCGAAATCGGCGAAGCGCATGAAGTCGAGGTCGCGGTCGGGATTCATGCCCACCCGCAGAGCGTCGAACAGAACCGTCAGGTGGTAACCCGATACGCCCTGCACCTTGCCCTGCTTGAGCATGGTGACCCGCAAATTGGGCTTCATGTGCTGCCAGCTGACTTTCGACGCGTCGATGCCGGCGATATTGGCGAAGGCGGGAAACAGCTTGAACGCGCCGTCATTGACCGGCGCGCCCAAGGTCATGCCCTCAAGCTGCTTGGGCTTCATGATCTTGGCCGCCTTGGGCGTCGCGATGACGAATGGCGTCTGGTTGTAGATCATGTAGACGGCGACCGGCTGCTTGCCCTTGTTCTTCGCGGCAAAGCGTGTGATCGCGTTGATGTCGCCGAAACCGGCATCGTAGGCCGTACTCGCCACCTTCGGCACGGCGGCGCCCGAACCCGCCCCCTGGTCCAGCTGGATATCGATGCCGGCCTGCTTGAAGTAACCCTTGTCGTCGGCCAGGAAGAACCAGGCTTGGGGGCCCTGGAACTTCCAGTTGAGGATGAAACGAACCTTGAGCGGGTCGGCCGCCTGTGCCGCCCCGCCGCCGAGCGCGGCGGCCGCGGCAAGGCCGAGGACCGCGAGGACCCCGCGCCGCGGGAATTTCGATGCCATTGCGCGTCTCCCTTTTATCTTCGTGTTTCGGCCCGGATACTTCTCCGGGCCGCCGACAGTTCCAAATCGACTGCCGCCATTATCGGCACGATTCGTCCCGCCACCAAGGAACTTCGACACTTCCGGCGCGGAACCGGCCGGCTCAGCCGTCGTCGAGCGCGCGCGCGACGTCCTCGGAACGGGCGATGAAGCCGTAAATGCCGCGGACCAGATATTTCACCGCCCGCACGACATAGTCGGGCGATGTCGTCGCCGCGCAATCGTCGATCAGTATGCAGTCGTAGCCGAGGAATCCCGCGTCCTGCATCGTCGCGAGCACGCATCGATCGACATTGACGCCGGCGAACAGCAGCGTCCTCGCATCGAGATTCCTGAGAACGCTGTCCAACTCGTTGTCCCAGAAACCGCTCAGCCGGTACTTGTCGACATGGATGTCGCCGCGCGCGGTCTCGAGATCGTCGCAAATGCGCGCGCCCCAGCCGCCTTTTTCCAGCACGGGCGCGCGCCCGCCCTCCGGCGTGTCGCCATAGCCGACGCCGTCGCCGGTCGGATTCCCCGAATGCAGGACGGTGGGGTTCAGGTTCATCATATCCGCCCGATTGCCCCAGTTGAGCCAGACGACCGGGACGCGCGCCTTGCGGAGCGCCGGCAAGAAGGCGTTGAGCGGATCGATCGGCGCGCGAACCGGCGCAATGTCGATCCCGCGCGAGTCGAACCAGCCGCCTTTGGAACAGAAGTCGTTCTGCATGTCGACGACGACCATGGCGGTCCGGCTGAGGTCGATCGTCAGGGATTGGGGGTCGGCCTCGAAGGAGACCGGCCTGGGCGGCACGGCCGCGCGCACGAGATCGGCATGACCGGCGCTGACGCCCCAGGAGTTCCAGGGCGTGGCGCCAAGCCTGCCCTTGCCGGGTTTTCGCTCGTTTCTCACCCCGCCAGGAACCCCCGCACGATCTCCAGCGTCTCGGCGCCACGTTCGAGCTGCGGGATGTGGCCGCATTCGGGGAGGATTTCGACCCGGCTGCCGGCTATGCGCGCGCCGAACTCGGCGGCGTAGGCGGACGGGATCAACGCGTCGTTCTCGCCCCAGACGATCAGCGTCGGCGCAGCGATCCGGTGGAGGCGCTTGGCGAGCCCCTTCTCGGGGATCGGCCAGACGAACTTGCCGGTGCAGCCGAGCGCCCAGATCAGCCCGGCGGTGGCCGCGAGCGCCTCGCCCGGGTCCTCGGGCGGCGCGAACATCGCCCGCGCCGCGGCGCATTGCGGATCCCTGAAGAGCAGCGCGGGAAGCTCCTCCGGCGGGGTCATGATCCAGTTGGCGATCGGCAAATCCTCGCGCCAGAGGCCGATCGGGGCGAGCAGCACCAGCCGCTCGAACAGGCCGGGGGCGTGCGCCGCGAGCTCGGCCGCCATCATCCCGCCGAAGGACTGCCCGACCGCCGCGACCGGCCCTTCGAGGTCGAGCGCGCGGATCGCCTCGTCGTAGATCAGCACGAGGTCCCAGAGGTCGTCGACCGCGTGGATCGCGTCCGCGTCGCCCCCGCCGGTCCCCGGATGCTCGGGCGCGATGACGGTCCAGTCGGCGCTCAACGCCTCCAGGAAGGGATCGAAGTGCAGCCCCGCGGCCGGGTGGAGATAGACCAGCGGCGGGCCCGACCCGGCCGTCCTGAAGCGCATCGCGAGCCGCCCGCCCCACACCTCGACCGCGCGTTCGCCAAGCTCGATCCCGGCCATCACGCGGCTCCCGCGAGAGCGTCGAGCTTCGCGCCCGCGGGCTCCGGAGTGCCGCCGAGGCGTTCGGGCCACCAGCGATGCGGCCAGTCGTCGCCGACCCCGGCCTCGCGCAGCCGGGGCAGCACGGACTCCGCGAAGCGCGCCACGTTCTCCTCCACCAGGTCGCGCGGCATCGAGCCCATCTTGAGCATCGTCACCAGATTGCCGACGCGGAAGTCGCGGGCGATCCCGATCAGCCGCTCGGCCACCGTGTCGGGCGAGCCGACGACGGCAGCGCCGACCTCCAGGATGCGCTCGATGTCCGCGTGGCGCATCTCGTGCGCGAAGCCGAAATCGCCCGCTTGGTCCTCCAGCAGGAAGCGGATGCCGGGGAGCGAGATGCCGCCCGGAATCGCGAGCTTGCCGAGCTGGGTCGCGCCCGGCCCCTTGTTGAGGAAATATTCGAGATGGGGGCCGTAGACCCGCTCGGCCTCCTCGTCTGTCTCGCCGACGCAGACCGAGGCCATGAACGCCATGCGGTTGGGGTTGGCGGGCGCGTCGAGCTCGTCGGCGATCTCCCAGAAGCGGTCGAACACGCGCCTCGCGGTGAGCTCGCTGCCGAACCAGCCGAAATAGTTGAAGCCGAAATTGTTCTCCAGCACGAGCCGCATCGTCGCCGGGTTGCCGACGCCGGTGATCCACACCGGCAGCGGCCGCTGCAGCGGCCTGGGCCAGATATTGACCGAGGGGAGCTGGGTAAAGCGGCCGTTCCAGGCGAACGGTTCGGGGTCGCGCCAGGCGCGCAGGATGAGCCGCAGATTCTCCTCGTAGCGCCGGCGCACCTCGATCGGCGGGACGCCGTTGTTGATCGCCGCGTCGAACATCAGACCGACCGGGAAGCCGGCCATCAGCCGCCCGCCCGAGATGCAGTCGATCATCGCGTATTCCTCGGCGACGCGGACCGGCTCGCGCGCCTTGCCGAGCGACCGGCCGACCGGATAGACCGCGACGTCGAGCCCCTCGGTCTCGGTGGCGTAGCCGATCGCCGAGCCGATCAGGCTCGGGTTGGCGATCATGTCGTAGCTGGTCTGGGCGTGCTCGGTGAAGGCGACCCCGTCGAAGCCCGACCGGGCCGCCTGCATGATGTAGTCGAGATAGTCGCGGAACGCGGCGCGCACCTCGCCCGGCTCGGCGAGCGCGTAAGGAGTCGTCACCGTGCCCTCGTGGCGGTCCTGGAAGTCGTCGGGAAATTTCCGGTACTGGTTCTGCGCGAACGCCACGATCTTCATGGCTCTCTCCCCTGTCGGCGCGGAAAAAGCGTAACCCGCGCGCGGAACCGGGTCCATCGCCGTCCCCGGGGGACGCGAAATCCGCGCCGCCCCGACCCTCCGCGCGGCGCGGAATCGGGTTTCAGGGACTTGGGCGGCGTTGTTAAAGCGATGGATAAGTCAATGATGCTGACCTTTGTTTCACGTGAAACATTGGGATGCGCGGTTTTGTCCCATTGCCTCGGGGACCGGCGCGCCCTAGATCGATTCCGGGCGCGCCCCGGCGCCCCGTCTCCGGGAGGAAAACCATGACGGACATCGTCATCGCCAGCGCCGCGCGAACCCCGATCGGCGCGTTCAACGGCGCGTTCGCGAGCGTGCCCGCCGCCGACCTCGGCAAGGTCGCGATCGGCGCCGCCGTCGAGCGCGCTGGCATAGAAGGCGCCGATGTCGACGAGGCGGTGATGGGCCAGGTGCTGACCGCCGGCTGCGGCATGAACCCGGCGCGCCAGTCCGCGATGGCGGCGGGCATCCCGGACGACAAGACGGCGCTCACCATCAACCAGGTCTGCGGCTCGGGGCTGCGCGCCGTCGCCATGGCCGGCCAGGCGATCGGCGCCGGCGACGCGGCGATCGTGGTCGCCGGCGGGCAGGAGAGCATGAGCCTCTCGCCGCACGCCGCCCACATGCGCGCCGGCCAGAAGATGGGCGATCTCGCCTTCACCGACACGATGATCAAGGACGGGCTGTGGGACGCCTTCCACGGCTACCACATGGGCACCACGGCGGAGAACGTCGCCGAGCGCTGGCAGATCGCCCGCGCCGAGCAGGACGAATTCGCCGCCGCCAGCCAGGCCAAGGCGGAGGAGGCGCAGAAGGCGGGCCGGTTCGCCGACGAGATCGCACCCGTCGTCGTGCCCCACCGCAGGGGCGACATAACGGTCGAGGCCGACGAGTACCCGCGCCACGGCACCACGGCGGAGACGCTGGCGAAGCTCCGGCCCGCCTTCGCGAAGGACGGCACGGTGACGGCGGGCAACGCGTCGGGCATCAACGACGGCGCGGCGGCGCTGGTGCTGATGACCGCGGACGAGGCGGCCCGGCGCGGAATTTCGCCGCTGGGGCGCATCGTCTCCTGGGCGACGGCGGGGGTCGATCCGGCGCTGATGGGCTCGGGCCCGATCCCGGCGAGCCGCAAGGCGCTGGAGAAGGCGGGGTGGAGCATCGGCGACATCGACCTTGTCGAATCGAACGAAGCCTTCGCGGCGCAGTCCTGCGCGGTGGCGCGCGACCTCGGCTTCGAGATGGAACGGGTGAACGTCAACGGCGGGGCGATCGCGCTCGGCCACCCGATCGGCGCCTCGGGCGCGCGGATCCTCGTCACCCTGCTCCACGAGATGAGGCGGCGCGATGCCGCGCGGGGGCTCGCGACGCTCTGCATCGGCGGCGGCATGGGCATCGCCATGTGCGTCGAGCGCGGCTGATCGGGGAGGACGGAACATGGCGCGTACGGCACTGGTCACCGGCGGCACCCGCGGCATCGGGGAGGCGATCTCGGTCGAGCTGAGGGACGCCGGCTGCAATGTGGCCGCGAATTACGGCGGCAACGACGAACGGGCGCGCGAATTCGGCGAGCGCACCGGCATCGCCGTCTACAAGTTCGACGTCGGCGATTTCGCGGCGGTGAAGGAGGGCGTGGCCCGGATCGAGGCCGATCTCGGCCCGGTCGACATCCTGGTCAACAACGCCGGCATCACCCGCGACGGCACGCTCCACCGCATGGACCACGATAGCTGGGAGGACGTGATCCGCACCAACCTGTCGTCCTGCTTCAACTGCTCGCGCGCGGTGATCGAGGGCATGCGCGAGCGCCAGTTCGGCCGCATCGTCAATATCGGCTCGATCAACGGCCAGGGCGGGCAGTACGGCCAGGTCAACTACGCCGCCGCCAAGTCGGGCATCCACGGCTTCACCAAGGCGCTGGCCCAGGAGGGCGCGGCCCAGGGCATCACGGTCAACGCCATCGCGCCCGGCTATGTCGACACCGACATGGTCCGCGCCGTGCCCGAGCGGGTGCTGGAGCGGATCGTCGAGCGCATCCCGGTCGGCCGTCTCGGCACCGCGCACGACATCGCCCGGGGCGTCCTGTTCCTGACCTCCGACGAGGCCGATTTCATCACCGGCTCGACCCTCAGCATCAACGGCGGCCAGCACATGTACTAGCGCCCGATGTTTCATGTGAAACAAAGGACAGCAATGTTGACCTATGTTTCACGTGAAACATTGTTCCGATATGGGACTATTTCGCGTCCCCCGGGGACGCGGAGCGGCCGGGCGCCCGGCCCTTTCGCGGCAGGTGACGGGACCTTTCCCCCGCTCGATCAGGCATCTGGCCGCGCCTTTTGACACCGTGCCTCAGCGAACGCCGGCGGCGGGCTCGACCCGGGCCGGCGAGATCGTTACATGTAACAATAGGGGTCAACGGAGGCAGCTATGCCCGACCGTTCCGTCGCCCGCCGGGTGAGGAAGCACCGCGACACGCTGCGCGCCAGGGGGCTCCGGCCCGTGCAGATCTGGGTTCCCGACACCCGGGCGCCGGGCTTCGCCGAGGAGTGCGGGCGCCAGACCGCCCTGGCCGCGGCATCCGACCGCGCCGACCCCGAGCTGACCGGCTTCCTGGATGCCGCTCTCGAAGACCTCGGGACCTGGGAGTGAGACGCGGCGACCTCGTCACCGTCGCCCTGCCCGGCGATTTCGGCAAATCCCGCCCGGCCCTCGTCGTTCGGTCCGATCTGTTTTCGAACCACGCCACGATAACCGTCTTGCCGGTCACCTCCACCC
>JAJEHI010000161.1 GCA_022823775.1 Defluviicoccus sp.
CGTCCTCGCCGACCACCGGAACCGCGCTGATATGGTGGTCGGTCAGCGTCCGCGCGATCCCGGTCACCGGCTCGTCGGGACCCACCGTCACCACCCGCGTCGTCATGATGTCCTTCGCCCGCATCGCTCACCTCCCCTCCGCGATCCTCCCCGCAACGGCCAATCCTCGCCAAGCCGCCAGACAAACACATTGACCTGCATCAAGCCGGCGTGGAGTGTTGCCCGGGACAATGGCCGTGGCGCGGGGACCGCGATGCCGGTGGCAACCGATATCTTCTTTCTCCGGGCACGGGACCACTCCCGCCGCCCCGCCGTCGCGGTGGCCGCCGACGCGACCCTCCGCGAGGTCGTCGGCCGCATGGCGACCGAGAAGGCTTCCGCCGTCGTTGTCGTCGACGGCGGGCGCAGGCCCGTCGGGATCGTCACCGAGCGGGACATCGTGCGGCGCGCGACCTTCGCCGCTCCGCCCGAACAGTCGGTCGGCGACCTCATGTCCTTTCCGGTCCGGTATATCCGCGACGACGAACATCTGTTCATCGCCATCGCCAGGATGCGCCGGCTCGGCCACCGCCATATGCCGGCGGTCGACGGGGAAGGACGGCTCTCCGGCATCCTCGACCTGCACGACGCCATGGCCCGCTCCGCTCGGAACATGGTCGCGATGATCGACGACCTCACCCGCGACGACAGCGACGACGGGCTGCGCGAGATCAAGGCCGCCCAGGTCCGGGTCGCCGACACCCTGTTCGAGGAAAATGTCGCCGTCGGCGACATCCAGGCGACGCTGAGCCACGTCAACAACGACATCTATGCCCGCCTGCTGGAGCGCAATCTGGCGGCGATGGAGGGCGAGGGGCTGGGCGCCCAGCCGGCGCCGTTCGCGATGATCGTCATGGGGTCGGGTGGCCGCCACGAGAACTTCCTGGTTCCCGACCAGGATTACGGCTTCGTCGTCGAGGGGACTTCCGGGACCCTGGAGGACGCGCCCGACCGCTGGTTCGCCGAGCTCGCCCGGCGTCTGTCGCGCGACCTCGATGCGGTGGGGATTCCCTATTGCGACGGCGGGGTGATGGCGACCAACGTCAAATGGCGCCGCACGTTCCCCGGGTGGCGCGAACAGGTCGACACCTGGTGCCGCCGGGCGCGCGTCGACCCGCTGCTCGATTTCGACATTTTCTTCGACTTCCGCCTCGGCTGGGGAGAGCCCGGGCTGGCGGCCGCGCTGAGGGAGCACGTCACCCAACGCACCGCCGGCAACGATACGTTCCTGCGGGAGGTATACAGCGCGGACCGGGACCACAGGACCGCGCTCAAATGGTTCGGACGCTTCGCCACCGAGCGCTCCGACCCGGCCCATCGCGGCAAGGTGAACCTGAAACTGCACGGAATTCTGCCGCTGGTGGAGGCCGCCAGGCTGTTCGCGCTGCGTGACGGCGTGCCGGCGACCGGCACCCGCGAACGCCTCGCCGCCGCGCACGCCGCCGGCGTGCTGACCGATGACCAGCACGACGATCTTTCGGGGGCCCGGCGGACGATCTGCCGGCTGCTGCTCGGCCGCCAGCTCTCCGATTTCCGGGCGGGCGCGCCGGTATCGAATTTCGTCGACCCGAAAGGGCTTACGCCGCGGCGGAAACGGGATCTCCGCGAGGCGCTGCGCGCCATCGAGCGTCTTCGCACCCGTATGCGTGTCGAGTTCGGCGGCGATCCGCTCTGAACCGGCGCTCAGTATTTGAGATCGAGCCCTCGCTGGCGCACCACTCGCGCCGAAGCGTCGAGCGCCTGGCCCAGCGTGGAGATGCCGCGCGCCTCGAGCCGCGGCAGCAACTTGCAGAACACCCGGGCGGTCGCGATCGAATCGCCGAGCGCGGTGTGCCTCCCCTCGACCTCGACGCCCAGCCGCTCGGCGATCGCATCGAGGGAATGGTTCTGCGACACCGGGTCGACGAAGAGCGAGAGCATCATCGTGTCGAGGACCGCGTTGGCGAACTCGACGCCGAGCTCCGCCTCCTTCATGCGAAGGAAGGTCATGTCGAAATCGGCGTTGTGCGCGACCAGCACCGAATCGCCCGCATAGGCGTGGAACGTCGGCAGGACCTCGCCGATCGGCGATTCTCCCGCGACCATGTCGTCGGTGATGCCGTGAAACCGGATCGAGGCGCGCGGAATCGGCCGTCCCGGATTGACCAGGCGGGAGAACGCGCCCGGCTCGTCCACCTCGCCGCGGTTGCAGCGCACCGCCGCGATCGAGATGATCTCGTCGCCGTCCGACGGGCGCAGGCCCGTGGTCTCGGTATCGAACACGACGTAGCGCAGCTCCGCCAGCGTCCGCCCGTCCAGCTCGTCCGCGTGGGACGGCCGCCCCAGGTCGCGCCCGCCGTGGAACTCGGGCCGGGCGGGCAGATTGCGGTGGTCGTGGCGCCGCGCCAGGATGAACCGGTCGCACGCGAGCCACAGCGCCGCCAGGGCCGCGCCCAGCGCCGCCAGCGCGATCCAGAGAACGCCCGCCGGGACGCCGGTTCCGCCGCCGGCGAGCGGTTCCGGCCAGGCCAGGATCGCGAGGCCGAGGATGACGAGCGCGGCGCTACCCGCCCCGGCCCAGAGGAAGCCGACGGCGCGCCGCATGCTCATCTCGTTCAGGTACCGCAACCCTGTCTCCCCGGCGGCACGGCTTGGCCTAGACCGCGACCGGCGCCCTGATGTGCTCCTGCGGACGATAGTCCTCGATCGCGATGTCTTCCGCCGTGAAGGCGAAAAGGTCCCGCGTCGCCGGATTGACGCGAAGCCGCGGCAGCGTCCCCGGGGTGCGCAGGAGCTGCTCGTCGGCCTGGTCCAGATGGTTCAGATAGAGATGGGCGTCGCCGAAGGTGTGGACGAATTCGCCCGGCTCGAGACCGCAGACATGGGCGACCAGATGGGTCAGCAGGGCGTAGCTCGCGATGTTGAACGGAACGCCGAGGAAGATGTCGGCGCTGCGCTGGTAGAGCTGGCACGAAAGCCTGCCTTCGGCGACGTGGAACTGGAACAGGCAATGGCACGGCGGCAGGGCCATCGCGTCGAGTTCGCCCACGTTCCACGCGCTCACCACCAGGCGCCGGGAATTGGGGTTCGTGCGGATCTCCTCCACCAGCCGGGCGAGCTGGTCGACCGTCGAGCCGTCCGGGCGCGGCCAGGACCGCCACTGGCGCCCGTAGACCGGCCCGAGATCCCCGTTTTCGTCCGCCCACTCGTCCCAGATCCTCACCCCGTTCTCGTTGAGGTACCCGGTATTGGTGTCGCCCGCGAGGAACCAGAGGAGCTCGTGGACGATCGAGGGGCGATGGAGGCGCTTGGTGGTCAGCAGGGGAAACCCGTCCGCCAGGTCGAAGCGCATCTGGTAGCCGAAGATACCCTTCGTTCCCGTGCCGGTGCGGTCGCCGCGAACGACTCCCCGGTCCCGGACGTGACGCATGAGATCGAGATATTGCCGCATCCGAACCCCTCAATCCCGCGTCCGCTTTGAATTGGCCGCGAACCGCTCTATATTGTCAATGCCGGTCAGCCGGCTATGGCGATAAACGGCTTGTGCAATAAGCGAAGCGGACCCGGGGGCAGTACCCGGCGCCTCCACCAATCCTCCCAGCGCCGCCGCGCGGGGTTCATGGGGGCGAAACAGGATCGACGCGCGTGTAAAGACTTGCTTTTCGCCCGGCATGGTACCGCCGTTATCGGGCCGACACCAAAGTTGCCAACGATAATGACGTGGCACTCGCTGTCTAGCCTGGCTGGGTAAGCGCGGTCCGGGGGGCGCCGGGCAACAGAAGCCCCCCACTTTATCGTCCTTCCCGCGTATTCAGGTCAGGGTGATGTCGCGATCCGAAGAGTCCCTCGTCCCGTATCGGGAGATGATGGAGCGTGCATTGCGCGGCGTGATGCGGGACGCTCTGGCGCGCGTCGAGGAGCAGGGCCTGCCGGGAGATCACCACTACTACGTCTCCTTCCTGACCCGGCACGAAGGCGTGACGATCCCCGACCGGCTTCGCGCACGCTATCCCGACGAGATGACCGTCGTTCTGCAGCACAAGTTCTGGGGGCTCGAGACCGGCGAGGACGGGTTCTCTGTGACCCTTTCCTTCGACGGAAAGTCGGAGCGTCTCACCGTGCCTTTCGAGGCGGTGACCGCCTTCGTGGATCCGGCCGTCGAATTCGGCCTCCGCTTCGGACCCGGGCCGGAAGGGGAAACGGACGAGGCGCCGGACGGCACGGAGGACGCGGAAACCGACACCGCGACCGTCGTTACGCTCGACCGGTTTCGCAAACCCTGACGCGGCCCCAACTCCCGGAACGGGCACGGGCGCCGGCCCCGGCTCGGGGGCGAGTTTGGTATGCTGCCGCCCGGCTGAACGAAACATCCGGGTGAAACGATGGCGGATCTGGAAATCGGCGTGATCGGGGCCGCGGGCCGCATGGGGGCGGCGGTGGTCCATGAAATTTCCGAGACCGAGGGGTGCGTCCTCGTCGCGGCGGCGGACGGTGCCGGGCACCCCGCGCTCGGCGAGGATGCCGGGACGCGCGCGGGCCTGGGCTCGCTCGGCGTTCCCATCGGCGACGACCCGGCCGGGGTGTTCGAGCGCTCCGCCGTCGTGATCGAGTTCTCGCTGCCCGATGCGACGACGCGTCACGCCGGGATGGCGGGAGCGGCGGCCACGCCTCATGTCATCGGCACCACCGGGCTCGACGCCGCGCAGGAACGGGCGGTCCGGGATGCCGCCCGGCGCGCGCCCATCGTCGTCGCGCCCAATATGAGCCTCGCCGTCAACATCCTGTTCGCGCTGACCAGGCAGGTCGCCGGGATCCTCGATGACCGCTTCGACATCGAGATTTTCGAGATGCACCACAAGCACAAGGTCGACGCGCCGTCCGGCACCGCGCTCGGGCTCGGCCGGGCCGCCGCGGAAGGCCGCGGAGTCGCGTTCGACGAGGTCGCGCAAATGGCGCGCCAGGGCCAGACCGGCGCCCGCCGGCGGGGCGATATCGGCTTCGCCGTCCTGCGCGGGGGCGACGTGGTGGGCGAGCATGCCGTGACGTTCGCGGTCGAGGGCGAACGTCTCGAGCTCGCCCACAAGGCCTCCTCGCGGCGTATCTTCTCGCGCGGCGCCGTGCACGCGGCGCGCTGGGCTCCCGGCCGGCCGCCCGGCCTCTACGGCATGGCCGACGTGCTCGGCCTCTGACCGGTCAGGCCGCCGCGCCCGCGCCCGTGCGTTCCCGCCGGGCCGCTTCCCAGGCGATCAGGGCGCGCTTGCGCGCGCTGCCCCAGCGATAGCCCGTCTCGAACCGGCCCGAGGCCCGGATCGCGCGGTGGCACGGGATCAGGACCGCGATGGGGTTGGCCCCCACCGCCTGCCCGACCGCGCGGCTCGCGCGCGGCTTTCCGATCGCGCGCGCCAGCCCGCCGTAGCTCACCAGCCGCCCGGCGGGAACCCGCAGCAACGCTTCCCATACCTTGATCTGGAAATTGGTTCCCCGCGCCCACAGGCGGATCGGCGAGTCTCCGCCGTCGATGCCGTGGGCCAGCGCCTCGCCCGCGATTCTCCAGGTGTGGGCTTCGTCCTCCGCCAGCCGGGCGTTGGGCCAGGCGTCGGCGAGCGCTTCGACCGGATTCTCGCCCTCCTGCTCGAAGGCGATCCGGCAGACGCCGCGCTCGGTCGCCGCCACCAGGAAGCGCCCGAACGGGCCGTCATGGCGGCCGTAGCGGATATCCAGACCGCGTCCGCCGGCCCCGACCTCTCCCGGCGTCGCCGCCTCCAGGGTGACGAACAGGTCGTGCAGCCGGCCCGGTCCCGACAGCCCCACGTCCAGCGCGGCGTCCAAAACCGGCCGCGCGTCCATCAGCGCCTCGCGCGCGTGGTCCAGGGTGACGTAGCGCAGGAAGAGCTTCGGGCTCACCCCCGCCCATGCGGTGAACACGCGCTGCAGATGGAACGCGCTCATGCCGACGCCGGCCGCGACCCGGTCGAGGCTCGGCTGTTCCAGCCTGTTGTCCTCGATGAACCGGATCGCCCGTTCGATCCTCGCGTAGTGCGAAATGCCGTCCATCGCCCGCATCCCCTCTTGTCGGCGCCGCGATGCCGACGATAAGAGTGCCTATTCGGGCGGGCCACCCGGATCTTGCGCCGCCAACGAGCCGGTCGGCGGTTGCCTGAGGCGTGCCAGAGCCGCGCCGAGAGCCCGCGCGAGCTCTAGCCTTTCCTCCGGGGCGAGGAACGCGCCGACGACGAGACGGCGGCCGTGCGAGGTAAGCGTCAGCTGGCTCTCATGCTCGGGCGGATCGTCCATCTCGACGCGAAGCCAGTAGGGCTGAAAGCGCCACGACCGGTGCCGCCGGCCCGGCCCCACGCGCTCGACGACCAGCGCGGTCTCGGTCAGCCGCAGGGTCTCGTGCATGCGGCCGCTGCGATAGCTCGCCTTGAACGCCACGTAGATCAGCAGCACATCCAGCCCGAAAAAGCCGAAGACCGGCCACGCGCCCACCAGCGCGAAGGCGAGCCCGGCGCCGAACGCCACCGCCGCGATCGCGCTCATCAGGACGACGAAGCCCCTCGGGCTCAGGCTGCGGTGCGGTTCCAGCGTCGCCGCGAAGATCGGGGCGGGTTCGGCCTCCATAGGCGAATCATAGGCCGGCCCCGGCCGCCGGCCAAGACGGTCTCCCCGCGGCGCCCATGCGTTTGACCCGGGCGGCGGCGGCGCTACTCTCGTCCGATGCCGCGCCCCATGCCGCTTGCCGATGTCGACGAGTTCTACCGCCGCCTGTCCGAGACGATGCCGGCGCCGAAGGGCGAGCTCGAATACCGGAATACCTACACCCTGCTCGTCGCCGTCGTCCTGTCCGCGCAGGCGACCGATGTCGGGGTGAACAAGGCGACGGGCCCGCTGTTCGCCGTGGCCGACACGCCGGAAAAGATGATCCGGCTCGGCGAGGCGAAGCTCCGCGACCACATCCGCACGATCGGGCTTTACCGCAACAAGGCAAAGAACGTGATCGCGCTGTCCGAACGCCTCGTCGCCGACTTCGGCGGCCGCGTTCCCGAGGACCGCGCGGCCCTCGAAACCCTGCCCGGGGTCGGGCGGAAGACGGCCAACGTCGTCCTCAACATCGCCTTCGGGCAGCCGACGATCGCGGTCGACACCCATGTTTTCCGGGTCGCGAACCGGACCGCGCTCGCACCCGGCAAGGATGTCCGCGCGGTCGAGGACGCGCTCGTCCGCCGAACCCCGGAGCGCTGGAAGCAACACGCCCATCACTGGCTGATCCTGCATGGGCGCTATACCTGCAAGGCGCGTCAGCCCGACTGCCCGGCCTGCGGGGTCGCAGGCCTCTGCCGCTACCGCGCGAAGACCGTCTGAGGTTCAGTTCGCGGAGCTTCGGTCGGCCCGCCTGGCGAGCGCGCTCAGGCATTCCCGCGGCGGGGTTTCTTCCTCGCCCGGCGCCCAGGCTTCCACGTGGCGCACCCGCAATGGACCGCGCCCGTCGGCCTCCTCCGCATATAGGAAAAGCGCGACCGCGCATCTCTCATGGCGATAGCGCCAGAGCTCCATCGGATTTTCCCGGCGCACGAAGTCGGGTTCGCCCAACAACGCCTCGACCGCCTGCCCATCGAGGTCCAGGACCCGGTCCGGGCCGATTTCGAGCGGAGCTTCCGCCGCCGGCCCCTCTTGCGGGGGCCGCGGCGTCTCGACCGGAATCGCGGCTGCCGACGCGACCCTGTCCCCGCCCGGGCCCGGCAGGACGGGCAGCGGCTGTTCCTGAGGCACCCGGTCCGCGGCGGTGGGCCGCGGACCGGTCAGGCCGTCGACCCGGCAGCCCGCCAAGGCAGCCAGGGCAATGGCGGCCGCGACCGCCGTTCTAGCGGGGCCGGGGATCGTCTAGCCGGCCCGCGACTCGGCCGCGAGCTCGGGTGCCGTCTCGCGCGAATCGTCGTCCGAAAGGGGCCGCACGTCGCCTGTGACCGTTCCGCCGCGCTCGACCTCCAGCTGGCCATAGTGAATCTTGCCCCGGATCCGTCCGGATGCGCGCACCGTCAGGACGCCGCGCGCGGTCAGCGTGCCCTCGACGGCGCCGCTGATGTCGGCGTTCTCGACATCCGCATTTCCCTTGAAGACGCCGGTCCTTGCGATCTCGAGCTCGCGGCAACCGTCCATTTCGGTCTCGACGGTACCCTCGACGACAAGCTTCTCGCACGACTCTATCCGCCCGCTGAGCGCGATGCTGCGCCCCACCACCAGGCACTTCCCTTCGCTGTCGGCGCCCGGGGACACCCGGCGAATGGGTTCGGCCTGGGGCGCTGCGACGCGGCGCGCGGGCCGCGTCCGGGCGGCGGGGGCGGGCTTCGACGGCGGGGCGGGAGGCGATTCCTTGGACGGCAGGTCGAGCGGCATGTCGGAAGACGAGTCCTCGGCCGGCGCGGCCTCTCCGGATTCGCTGCCCGCTTCGTTGTTCGCCTGTCCCGATGCGTTCTTCTTGCGACCGAACATATCCAACATTTCCTGGTCCGCGTCCGACGACGTGTCCATGCCTCCAGCTCCCGACTTCGGCCGAACCGCGATATCAGACCTCCGCGTTGCGCTGCTCCACGGCGTCGAACTCATGCACCATAAACGCAGTCGCGATAATCGGCATCAACCAATTGATTACGGGGATGCTGAACAGGACCGTGATCAGTACCCCGCCGAGAAAGACGCGCCACCGGGATCGCCCGCGCAGCCGCCGCGCCGCGCGCGGCTCGATGCGGCGCAGCGCCACCAGCTCGAAATATTCACGGCCCAATAGATAGCCGTTCAACCCGTAGAAAACAAAGACATTCATGCCCGGAATCAGGTAGAGCGGCAGCACCAGAACGTTGAGGATCAGGGCGACCAGGACGAGCCTGACGGCGGACACCAGGGAGGAAATGACGGGTTGTCCCGGCGCCGCCGGCTTGTGCGGGTAATGGCGGGCGTCCACCGCGTCGGCGATGTCCTCCAGAAAGAGGCCGACCACGATCGTCGCGACCAGCGGGAACGCCAGGATGGCCACGACGATCGCGCCGGCGCCGGCGACCGCCTTGATCGTCCAGTCGAGCCACGCGGCGTCGAACAGGGTGAGCGCGTCGAGCGCCCAGCCCAGCGACGCGATCAGGAGAGCGAACAGCCCGGCCGAGACGGCGACGGTCTTGAGAACGACCGCGCGGAACGCCGGGTCGAAAGCCTGTCGGACAGCGAGAAGCAGATTGCGGGGCATCGGTGCGGCTCGGTCGGCGTCGGGGGCTCCGCGCGGGCTCGCCCGGCCCGGCGCCGCGAGTATACTTGCGCCGCCCGAGAGCCGCGACCGCAGCAGCCGGAGAGATCCCATGTCCGACGTCTCCACGCCGTTCGACGTCGTCGGACTCGGCAACGCGATCGTCGATGTCGTGGTGCGGGCGGACGACGCCACGCTGGACGCGCTCGGCCTGACGAAGGGGGCGACGACGCTGATCGACGCCGACCGGGCGGCCGCGATCCGCCCTTACACGGAAGGCGGCATTGAAATGTCGGGCGGGTCGGCGGCCAACACCGTCGCGGGGCTGGCCTCGCTGGGAGGCAGGGGCGCGTTCCTCGGCAAGGTCGGCGGCGACGAGTTGGGGCGGGTGTTCCGCGACGACATCGCGGCGATCGGCGTGGAATACCGTTCCCCGCCGGCGCCGGAGGGGCCGGAGACCGCGCGCTGCCTGGTCTTCGTCACGCCCGATGCCGAGCGGACCATGCTGACGTTTCTCGGCGTCTCGACCGCGTTCGGGCCCGACGACGTGGATTCCGGGCTGATCGAGAATGCCGCGATCGTTTACCTGGAGGGCTATTTGTTCGACGAGGAGCAGGCAAAGGCAGCATTCGTCAGGGCGGCCGAGCTCGCCCACGCCGCGGGCCGGCGGGTCGCGCTGTCGCTGTCCGATCCGTTCTGCGTCGAGCGGCACCGCGCCGCGTTCCGCCATCTCGTGCACGGTCATGTCGACATCCTGTTCGCCAACGAGGCCGAGATCGTGGCGCTCTACGAAGCGGAAGATTTCGACGAAGCCTGCCGGCGCGCCGGCGCGGACTGTCCGTTCGCGGCGTTGACCAGGGGCGCCGCCGGTTCGGTCATCGCGGCCGGCGGCGAAGTCGTTCAGGTCGGCATCGCGCCGGTCGGGCAGGTCGTCGACACCACCGGGGCCGGCGATCTCTATGCGGCCGGCGTGCTGTTCGGGCTCACGCGCGGCTACGAGCCGGAACTTTGCGGGCGGATCGGCGCCATCGCCGCCGCCGAAATCGTCGGCCATTACGGGGCTCGGCCGCAAACCCGGCTCGCCGACCTGCTTCCGGCGGCCTAAAGACCGGCGGCCTCCCGGCCGGGCGCGATCGTCATGGATATCCGCAACATCGCCCTGATCGCGCATGTCGATCACGGCAAGACGACCCTCGTCGACTCCATGCTCCGCGCCGCCGGCGCGGTGCGCGCCAACCAGCGCGTCGCCGAACGCGCGCTCGATTCCAACGACCAGGAGCGCGAACGCGGGATCACCATCCTCGCGAAATGCACCGCCGTCCTGTGGCAGGGGATCAAGATCAACATCGTCGATACTCCCGGGCACGCGGATTTCGGCGGCGAGGTCGAGCGTATTCTGTCGATGGTGGACGGCGCCCTGCTCCTGGTCGACGCCGCCGAAGGTCCGATGCCGCAGACCAAGTTCGTGCTCGCCAAGGCGCTCGAGCGCGGGCTGGCTCCGATCGTCGTGATCAACAAGGCGGACCGCCGCGACGCCAGGCCGCACGCGGTCGTCGACGCGGTGTTCGACCTGTTCGCCGCGCTGGGAGCGAACGAGGAACAGCTCGACTTCCCCACCCTTTACGCGTCGGCGAGGGAGGGCTGGGCGGCGGACGAGCTTGAAGCGCCGAGAGCGGGGATGGAGCCGCTCTTCCGCGCGATCGCCGCCAACGTGGAGCCGCCGCGGAGCGATCCCGAGGGACCGTTCGCCATGCTGGCCAGCATCCTCGAATACGACGCCCATCTCGGCCGGGTCCTGACCGGGCGGATCGCGCGCGGCGCGGCCGAGGTCAACATGCCGGTGACGGCGCTCGACCGGGACGGCAACCCGGTCGAGCACGCGCGCATGACCAAGCTGCTGACCTTCAACGGGCTCGCGCGCGAACCCGCCCGGCGGGTGCCGGCGGGCGACATCGTCGCGATCGCCGGGCTGAAGACCGCGACGGTCGCCGACACCGTGGCCGCGGCGGAGGCCCCGGAAGCGCTCCCCGCCGCCCCGGTCGATCCGCCGACGCTCGCCATGCGGTTCACCATCAACGATTCGCCGCTCGCCGGCCGCGAAGGCGACAAGGTGACGTCCCGGATGTTGCGCGACCGCCTGTTCCGCGAGGCCGAGAGCAACGTCGCCATCGACCTGCGGACGATCGACGGCGAGGACGCAATCGAAGTGCGCGGGCGCGGCGAATTGCAGCTCGGGGTCCTGATCGAAACCCTGCGGCGCGAGGGCTACGAGCTCTCGGTTTCCCGGCCGCGCGTGCTCTACCGCACCGACCCCGGGACCGGGGCCCGTCTCGAACCGCTCGAGGAGGTGATCGTCGATGTCGACGATGCGCATGTCGGCACGGTCGTCGAGTCGCTCGGCCGGCGCAGCGGCGAAATGTCGGACATGCGGCCTTCGGGCGGCGGCAAGACCCGGGTCTCCTTCATCGCCCCGTCGCGGGGTCTGATCGGTTTTCTGGGCGTGTTGATGAACGATACCCGGGGCACCGGGGCGATGAGCCGCGTGTTCCACGGCTACGGCCCCCATCGCGGGCCGCTGGAGGACCGGCCCCGCGGCGTCCTGATCTCGACCGGAGACGGGGAGGCGGTGGGGTACGCGCTCCACAACCTGGAGGAGCGCGGGCTGCTCTTCGTCGAGCCGGGCGAGCGTGTCTATCGCGGCATGATCGTGGGCGAGCACAGCCGCGGCACCGACCTCGAGGTCAACCCGCTCAAGACCAAGCAGCTCACCAATATCCGCGCGGCGGGGAAAGACGATGCGATCCGCCTCACGCCGGCGCGCAAGCTGCGCCTGGAGGAGGCGATCTCCTATATCGCGGACGACGATCTGGTGGAGGTGACGCCCGGAAGCATCAGGCTGCGCAAGGCGCTGCTCGATCCGCACGCGCGCAGGCGGGCGCAGCGCAAGGCGGCCGGATGACCGGTCCGCCCGCGCCGCGCCGCGGTCTGGAGCGGGCGAAGAGCGCCCTGTCCACCTATCGCGACCGTCGCTTCGCGGCGATCTTCGGCCTCGGCGTGGCGAGCGGGCTGCCGTCGTCGCTGGTCTTCGCCACCCTGTCGATCTGGCTGCGCGAGGAGGGGTTGAGCCGCACCGCGATCGGCCTGCTCGGCGCCGTGGCGACGCCGTACGCGATCAACTTCCTCTGGGCGCCGATCCTCGATCACGCGCGGCTTCCCCTGCTCGGCGGTCTCGGACGCCGCCGGTCGTGGATCGTCGCCGTCCAGGCTCTGCTCTGCCTCGCGATCGCCGCGATGGCGTTCACCGACCCGGTCGCGCGGACGGCGGCGCTCGCCGCCGCGGCGTTCGCGGTCGCCGTGCTGTCGGCAACCCAGGATGTCGCCATCGACGCCTACAGGGTCGAGATTCTCGAGCCCGAAACCTACGGCGCGGGCGCGGCGGTCGCGGTGCTCGGTTGGCATTTCGGCGCCTTCGTTTCCGGTGCCGGCGCGCTCTATGTCGCGCACGCCGTCTCCTGGCAGGCGGCCTATCTGGGGGCCGGCGCCCTGCTCGCGCTTCTGATGGCGGTTCCGCTGCTGGCCGCGGAACCGCGTTCCGACGGCGTCGCTCCCCCGGCGAAGCGGATCGGTCCGTGGTTGCGCCGGGCGATCGTCGCGCCTTTCGCCGAGTTTCTCGGACGCCTCGGCGGTCTCGCCGTCGTCGTGATCGGCTTTATCGTCTTCTACAAGTTCGGCGAAGCCATGCTCGGGCGCATGGCCGGCGTGTTCTATGTCGACCTCGCCTTCACCAAGATCGAGATCGCCAACTACGCCAAGACCGTCGGCCTGGCCGCGACCCTGCTGGGCGTGGTCCTGGGAGGCATCCTCTGCGCCAGGGTGCGGATCGTCACCGCGCTGTTCGCCGGCGGGATCGCGATGGCGTCGACCAACCTCCTGTTCGCGCTGCTTGCGTGGACGGGCAAGGACCACGGCCTGCTTGCCGCGGCGGTCTTCCTCGACAATCTGACGGCCGGGCTCGCCACCAGCGCCTTCGTCGCGTTCCTCTCCGGTCTCTGCAACCGGGAGTTCACCGCGACCCAATATGCGCTGCTCGCCTCGGTCGGAAACTTCGCGCGCATCCAGCTCGGCGCCCTCTCCGGCTGGACGGTCGACCGCATGGGCGGGGACTGGGCGGCCTTCTTCGTCCTGACGGCGGTTGCCGTGCTGCCCGGGCTGGCCTTGCTGGCGGTCGTCGCGCGGCGCCGCCTGCCGCCGCCCTGATCCCGCCGGTCAGGCGCCGGGGGCCTCCAGCCCGTACCCCGCCGAGCGGACGGTGCGGATGACGTCCGCCTGTCCCCCGTCGTTGAGCGCCTTGCGAAGCCGGCGGATATGCACGTCCACCGTCCGCGTATCGACATAGATGTCGTGGCCCCAGACCGCGTCGATCAGCTGATCGCGCGAGAAGACGCGGCCCGGATGTTCCATCAGGTGGCGCAGCAGCCGGTACTCCGTCGGGCCGAGCCGGATGCCGCGGCCGCTTCGCGTGACCCGGTGCGCGGCGAGGTCCATTTCGATGTCGCCACAGGCGAGGCGCTCGTCCGCGAGCGCCGGCCGCACCCGGCGCAGCACCGCGTGGATGCGGGCGACGAGCTCGCCGGTGGAGAACGGTTTCGAGACATAGTCGTCGGCGCCGGTCTCCAGGCCGCGGATCCGGTCCGCTTCCTCGGCGCGCGCGGTCAGGATGATGATCGGGACGTTGCGCGTGGCCGGCTTCCTGCGCAGCTGACGGCACACCTCGATGCCGCTCATATGCGGCATCATCCAGTCCAGAAGCACGAGGTCCACCTGCCGTTCCGAAACGATCGTCAACGCCTCTTCGCCGTCGAGGGCGGCGAGAACCTCGAGACCCGCGCGTTCCAGGTTGTAGCGCAGCAGCGTCACCAGGTCCGCTTCGTCGTCGACCAGAAGGATCACCGGTTTCATCGCGTTCCGTTTTCCCGCCCGGAGATGCGGCCGTTCCTCACTGCGCGCCGCCGACCTCGTGATCCGCCGTCGTGCCGCGCGGCCGCTCGCCCCGCATCCGGGTGCCCTCGACGAGGTAGTGGATGATCTCCGCGATGTTGGTCACGTGATCGCCGACGCGCTCGATATGCTTGGCGATGAACAACAGATGGGTGCACGGCGTGATGCTTCGCGGATCTTCCATCATGTAGGTCAGGAGCTCGCGGAACAGGCTCGTATACATGTCGTCGACCTCCCGGTCCGACGACCAGACCGCCATCGCCTTGTCGACATTTCGCTCGACATAGGCATCCAGCACTTCCTTGATCATCTGCTGGACCTGGCGGCTCATCCTGGGGATCGCGTGTACCGGCCGCACCGGCGCGACCTCGGAAAGCGCCAGCGACCGCCGCGCGATGTTGGAGGCGTAATCGGCGATCCGTTCGAGGTCGGCGGCGATCTTGAGCGCCGCGATGACGTTACGCAGATCGAGCGCCATCGGCTGGCGCAGCGCGAGGAGCACCGTCGCTTTCTCGTCGATCTCGTAGTTCAGATTGTCCACCCGCTCGTCGTCGGCGACCACCCTCTCGGCGAGATCGGGGTTGCGGCTGACGAGGGCTTCGATGGCGCGCGCGATCTGCGACTCGGTCAGACCGCCCATGCGCACGATCATGTCGTTCAGATCGCGGAGCTCCTCGTCGAAGGACCTGACGATATGTTCCGCTTCCATGGGGATTCCCTCGTTTGCCCGCCCGCCCGGCGGCGCGGTCAGCCGAACCGGCCCGTGATGTAGCCCTGCGTGCGTTCGTCGCTGGGATTGGTGAATATCTGCTCGGTGCTGCCGACCTCCACCAGGTTGCCGAGATGGAAGAACGCGGTCTTCTGCGAGACCCGCGCGGCCTGCTGCATCGAGTGGGTGACGATGACGATGGTGAAGTTCTCCCGCAACTCGTCGATCAACTCCTCGATCCGGGCGGTGGCGATGGGATCGAGCGCGGAGCACGGCTCGTCCATCAGGATCACCTCCGGGCTGATGGCGATCGCGCGGGCGATGCAGAGCCGCTGCTGCTGTCCGCCGGAGAGGCCGGTGCCCGGCTCGTCGATGCGGTCCTTGACCTCGTCGAGCAGTCCGGCGCGGTCGAGGCTCGAATGGACGATGTCGTCGAGCTCCGCGCGGGTCCCGGCGGCGCCGTGGATGCGGGGGCCGTAGGCGACGTTGTCGTAGATCGACTTGGGAAACGGGTTGGGCTTCTGGAACACCATGCCGACGCGCGCGCGGAGCAGCACCACGTCGAGCGCCGGGTCGTAGATGTCCTCGCCGTCGAGCGTCATTTTGCCGACGACGCGGCAACCCTCGATGACGTCGTTCATGCGGTTGAGGCAGCGCAGAAATGTCGACTTGCCGCAACCCGAGGGGCCGATAAGCGCCGTCACCTGGTTTGCCGGAATGTCGATGTCGACATTCCGGAGCGCTTCCTTCTCGCCATAGAAAACGCCGACTCCCGTCGCCTCGATCTTGGTTTCCGGAAGGTTGCGCAACTCCGGCCGAACTCCGCTTTCGTCGATCGGGCCCGCGGGACGGGCCGCCGCCGTTGTCGATTCGTCCACTGTCTTCCTCCCGCCGGCCGGCACGTGCCGGTGCCTACCAGCGCCTTTCGAATTTCCGCCTCAGATAGATCGCGATCGCGTTCATGACCACGAGAAAACCGAGCAGCACCATGATCGCGGCGCTGGTTTTCTCGACGAAGCTCCTCTCCGGCATGTCGCTCCAGAGATAGATCTGCACCGGGAGCACGGTGGCCGGGCTCAGCGGATCTGTCGGAATGTCGACGATGAAGGCGACCATGCCGATCATCAGGAGCGGCGCCGTCTCGCCCAGCGCCTGGGCCATGCCGATGATGGTCCCGGTCAGGATGCCGGGCAGCGCGAGCGGCAGCACGTGATGGGTGATGACCTGCAGCTTCGACGCGCCGATGCCGAGCGCCGCCTCGCGGATCGAGGGCGGCACCGCCTTGAGCGCGGCGCGGGTCGCGATGATGATCGTCGGCAGCGTCATCAGCGCCAGCACCATGCCGCCGGCGAGCGGCGCCGAGCGCGGCACCCCGAAGAAGTTGAGGATCACGGCGAGCCCCAGCAGTCCGAACACGATCGAGGGTACCGCGGCGAGATTGTTGATGTTGACCTCGATCAGGTCCGTCCAGCGGTTCCTGGGCGCGAACTCCTCGAGATAGACCGCCGCCCCGACGCCGACCGGGAAGGACAGCAGCAGCGTCACCATCATGGTGAAAAAAGAACCCATGATGGCGCCCCGGATGCCGGCGAGTTCGGGCTCCCGCGAGGCGCCCGCCGAGAAGAAGCGGGTATTGAACCTGGTTTCGACCTTGCCGTCGGCGATCAGGGAATCGATCCAGGCGAGATGCCTGTCCTTGATCGGGCGTTCGCGTTCCGGCCGGTCGCGGTCGATCTTGCCCTTGAGCAGCATGTCGACATGGTCGGAAGCGGTCAGCCAGACCTCCTTGCGGGTGCCCACGATCGAGGGGTCCGACAACACCATGGCGCGCAGATCGTCTTCCGCCCCCTGGCTCAACAGCGAGTAAAGCGCCCGCCGGTCGCGCCGCTTCCTCACGTCGGAGAACCGGTCGCGCAGCGCGCTCTTGTAGACCGCGCCGTAATTCCCCCGCGCCAGCGCTTCCGGCGTGTTCCGGCCCGACGGGTCGAGCTGCTGCGCGTCGAAGAAGACTTCCAGCTTGATGTGCGTGTGGACGAACGCCTGATAGCCCTGCGCGACAATGCTGAACAGGAGCCACGCCAGAGCCGCCATCGCGATCCCGATAGCGACGATGCCGTAGGCCTTGAACCGGCGTTCCGCCGCGTAGCGGCGGCGCAGGCGGCGTTCATCCAGCGTCGGCCGGTTCCCGGCCGGATCCGGCCTCCCCGCTCCCATCGCGCCCGCTACGTCAGTCATATTGCTCCCTGTACTTGCGCACCACATGCAGGGCGACGACGTTCATCGCCAGGGTGATGACGAAGAGCGCCAGCCCGAGCGCGAACGCCGCCAGGGTCTTGGCGCTGTCGAATTCCTGATCGCCGATCAGCAGGGTGACGATCTGGACCGTCACCGTGGTCACCGCCTCGAACGGGTTCGCGGTCAGGTTCGCGGCGAGCCCCGCCGCCATCACCACGATCATCGTCTCGCCGATCGCCCGGCTCACCGCGAGCAGGCAGGCGGCGAAGATGCCCGGGAGCGCCGCCGGCAGGATCACGCGCTTGATCGTCTCCGATTTGGTGGCGCCCATCGCGAGCGATCCGTTTCGCAGCGCCTGCGGGACGGCGTTCATCACGTCGTCCGACAGCGACGAGATGAAGGGGATGATCATGATCCCCATGACCGTTCCCGCCGCGAGCGCGCTTTCGGAGGCGACGTCGAGACCGACCGCCTCGCCCATCCCGCGGAACAGCGGAGCGACCGTCAGCGCGGCGAAGAATCCGTAGACCACGGTCGGGATGCCCGCGAGGATTTCCAGCACCGGCTTGACGGCCGCGCGGACGCGCAGATCCGCGTAGTCCGAGAGATAGATCGCCGACAGCAGGCCCACGGGGACCGCGATCGACATCGCGATCGCGGTGATCAACATGGTTCCCGCGAAGAGCGGGATCGCGCCGAACAAACCGGCCGCGCCGACCTGATCGTCCCGCAGCGCGGTCTGCGGGCTCCATTGGATGCCGAGCACGAAGTCGAAGAAGGGAATCTTGCCGAAGAACCGGATCGACTCGAACAACAGCGAGAGCACGATGCCGACGGTCGTCAGGATCGCAATCGACGAGCATGCGATGAGCAGGATGTCGACGGTCTTCTCGACCCCGTTCCTCGCCCTCAGCGTCGGCGCGAGGCGGCTCCGGGCGAAGGCGAGCCCGGCGACCGCGAGGGCGAGGGCGATGACCGCCAGCGCGCCATTGCCGGTGGCGTTCAGCCGGTTGAGATGGGCCGCGGCCGCCGCCACCTCCGGCGACGCCCGTTCGACCGGGATAACGCCGGCCGCGACGTTCCGGATATCGTTGAGAAGGAGCGACATCCGGTCCGGTCCGAGATCGCGCAGCGCGTCCGGCAGCGCCGCGATCACGACGCTTTCCGTGACCGAGGGCTGGACGATCAGCCATATCGCGAAGATGGCGAGCGCCGGGATCGCGCACCAGAGCGCCACATAGGCGCCGTAATAGCCCGGCCGGGAGTGAAGCGACCGGCCGCGCCCGCCGGCCATCGCGAAGGCCCGGCGGCGGCCGAAATAAAAGCCGAAAATCGATAGCGCGAGCAGGGCGGCGATCAGTGAAAGCGGAGACATGATGGGTTCGGTCGCTTTCGGATGCCCGCGTTCGTCGCGAAAGAAGAACGCCGGGCGGCGCGCGGCGCCGCCCGGCGGTTACACGCTTACATGGAGAGCTTGGCGCCGCTCATCGCGGCGGCATTGATCTTCTTGCGGTCCGCGTCGGAGAGCGGAATCAGCCCCTTGTCCACCAGGTAGCCGTCCGGCCCCCACGCGCGCTCGGCGGTGAACTCGCCGACATATTCCTCGATCCCCGGAATGACGCCGATATGGGCCTGCTTGACGTAGAAATACATCGAGCGCGATACCGGATACTCGCCGCTCGATATGGTCTCGAACTCGGGCGCGACGCCGTCGACCGCCGTGCCCTGGATCCTGTCGGCGTTCGAATCGAGGAAGCTGAAGCCGAAGATTCCGTAAGCGTTCGGGTTGGCGACGAGCTTCTGGATGATCAGCACGTCGTTCTCGCCCGCCTCGATGAAGGCGCCGTCCTCGCGGATGCCGTGGCAGATCGCCTTGTAGCGCTTCTTGTCCTTCTTCCTCATCGCCTTGATGGCGGAGAACTGCTTGCAGCCCCCTTCCATGGCGAGCTCGACGAAGGCGTCCCGCGTGCCGGAGGTCGGCGGCGGCCCGAGCACCTCGATCTTGCGCTTGGGAAGCGACGGGTCGATGTCGCTCCACATCTTGTACGGGTTGTCCCGGAGCTTCTCGCCCTCGGCGTCGGCCGGGACCGACTTGGCGAGCGCGAGGAACAGCTGCTTCAGGGTGATCTCGGTCGGCTTGGCCTTCCTGGAGTTGGCCAGCACGATGCCGTCATAGCCGATCTTGACCTCGGTGATCGCCTTGACGCCGTTCCTGGCGCAGCGGTCCACCTCGGACTTCTTGATCCGGCGCGAGGCGTTGGTGACGTCGGGATGCTGAACGCCGACGCCCGCGCAGAACAGCTTGAGGCCGCCGCCCGAACCGGTGCTCTCGACGACCGGCGTCTTGAACTGGGTCGACTTGCCGAACTGCTCGGCGACGGCGGTCGAGAATGGGAAGACCGTCGAGGAGCCGACGATCCGGATCTGATCGCGTGCCTGGGCGGCGGTCGCGACCCCGATCGAGGCCGCCGCCGCGACAGCGAACATGATGTGCTTGTTCATGATATCTCCGTCTCGGATTCGTGGGTGTCGAGGCAGCATGAATCTGCGTTCGGCCTGTTGAGACGGGCCCTGTCTACCCCGGACGCCGACGGTGATAAGCGCCCTGGGAGACCCGGATATGAAACTTTTGTTACGATTTGATGACAGGGCCGGCTTCGCCGGAGGCGACCGACGGATCCCGTCCCGCCGGCGCGCGCGGCAGGCTGACGGCGAATACGCTGCCGACGCCGAGCTCGCTCTCGATGGCGAGCCCGCCCCGGTGGCGGTTGACGATGTGCTTGACGATGGCGAGCCCGAGCCCGGTGCCCCCCATCTCGCGCGAACGCGCCGTATCGACCCGGTAGAACCGTTCGGTCAGCCGCTGGAGATGTTCCGGCGGGATGCCCTCGCCCTCGTCCTCCACCGCGATCCGCACGGTGTCGACATCCCGCGTCCCGTCCCCGAGGCCCGGCATCGCGCCGTCGCCGATGGCGATCCGGACCGACGAGCCTTCCGCGCCGTACTTGATCGCGTTGTCGATCAGGTTCTGGAACAGCTGGGTCAGCTCGTCGCGGTCGCCGATGACGCAGGGTTCCGCGATATCGCCGTCGATCGACAGGTCGATCCGCCGCGACCGGGCCGCGAACTGCAGGGAATCGACGACGGGCGGTATCACCGATGACAGCGCGACGGTGGAGGAAGGCGGAAAATGCTCGTTGAGTTCGATCCTGGAAAGCGACAGGAGGTCGTTCACCAGGCGGCTCATCCGCTCCGCCTGCGCGCTCATCATTTCGAGGAAACGATCGGACGCCGCGCTGTCCTGCCGGGCGGGGCCGCGCAGTGTCTCGATGCAGCCGAGCAGCACCGAGATCGGGGTTCTCAACTCGTGGCTCGCGTTGGCGACGAAGTCCGCCCGGGTCCGGCCGTGGCGCCGGATCGCGGTCACGTCGCTCACCGCGATCAGGGCGACCGTCCCGTCCGGCGCGGGTTCGGGGAGCGCGGCGATGCGGGCGGCCAGTTCGAGATCGGAGCCCGCGATGCGGAAATCGACTTCCTCCGGATCGCCCGTGGAGATGACCCGTTCCGCGGCTTCGAGGACGCCCGGATCGCGGACCGCGGCGACCAGGTCGGCGCCCACCGGATCGGACCCCAGAATCGCCGTCGTGCCTCGCGAGGCGCGCACGATCCGCCGCTCGCCGTCGATCGCGATCACCGGGTCGGGAAGGTTGTCGAGCACGGTCTCGGCCGACGCGCCGCTGGCGGCGAGGTCGCCGAGACGCTGGTGCAGGGCCGCGGTGGAATCCGCGAAAGTCGATGCGAGTCTGCGCGAGAGCAGCGGCGACTCCACGTGCAGCCTCTCGAGCGCGCTCGCGGCGTCCATACGGTTCAACCGGTCGGCGAGCCGTGCCAGGCCGGACAGATGCCGACCGACCGGAAACCGGAGCGCCGCGACGACCGCGACGGCGGCAAGCGCCGCCGCGCCGAACGCGATCTCGCCCGCCAGCGCGAGGATCAGCAGCACGCCCACGAAGGGACCGGCGAGAACCGCGAGCGCCCAGTAGAGCGCGCGTCTGGGTACCTGGTGGCTGTCCATGTCGTCGCCCGGCCGGCCCGGCCCGTCGCCCCGGAGGTGGGCGCGATGCTATCGACTCCGGCGGGCGCCTCCAAGCCGCCCGTCTGGCTGGCGTCCGGCGAGCCGTGATAGGGTTCCGGATGCCCGAGACCGAGCCAGCTGCGGAGCTCGAAGAGAGGAATCCGGGACCGGCGGTCGAAGGCGGCGGGAAGGATCGCGGCGCGCGATCGGCCGCGACGCCCATGATGACGCAGTACCTCGCCGTCAAGGAGGCCAATCCGGGGTGCCTCCTGTTTTACCGGATGGGCGATTTCTACGAACTGTTCTTCGAGGACGCGGTCGCGGCGGCCGGGGCGCTCGACATCACGCTGACCCGCCGCGGACGCCACCGGGGCGAGGACGTTCCGATGTGCGGGGTGCCGGTCCACGCCGCCGAGACCTATCTCGAGCGCCTCATCCGCAAGGGGTTTCGGGTCGCGGTCTGCGAGCAGACGGAGGATCCCGCTCAGGCGCGCAGGCGCGGCGCCAAGGCCGTCGTCGCCCGCGAGGTCGTCAGGGTCGTCACCCCCGGGACGCTGACCGAGGATTCTCTGCTGGAAGCGCGCCGGCACAACTTCCTCGCCGCGTTGGCGGAGGCCGAGGGGGTGCTCGGCTTCGCCTGGATCGACATTTCGACCGGCGCTTTCCAGGCCCAGCCGCTCGACCCCGGGATGGTCGCCGAGGCGATGGCGCGGGTCGATCCGGGCGAGCTGATCCTGTCCGACCGGCTTTGGGCGCGGTCGGAAATCGGCGTTTCCCTGGAAGGCTGGGGAGGGCTGCCCACCCCGCTGCCGGGCGCCCGTTTCGACAGCGTTTCGGGCAGGCGCCGGCTCGAATCCCATTACGGCGTCCGTTCGCTCGACGCTTTCGGCGCCTTCTCGCGCGCCGAGATCGCCGCCTGCGGCGCCGCCCTCGACTATGTCGCGCTGACCCAGCAGGGACGCCTGCCGCGCATCGATCCGCCGCGCCGGCTGGGACCCGGCACGGCGATGGAAATCGACGCCGCGACCCGGCGTAATCTGGAGATTACCCGCTCGCTTTCCGGCGAGCGTCAGGGTTCGCTGCTCGCCGTCATCGATCTCACCGTTACCGGCGCGGGCGCGCGCTCTCTCGCCGAGCGCCTCGGCGCGCCGTCGACCGAACGCGGGACCATCGAGCGCCGCCTCGACGCGGTGGAGCATTTCGCCTCCGATGGAGCGCTCCGCTCCGCTTGCCGAGAGATCCTGGGCGCCTGTCCGGATCTGGAGCGGGCGATGACCCGCCTCGCGCTCGGACGGGGCGGGCCGCGCGATCTCGCGGCGGTCGGCGAGGCGCTGTCGTGCGCGGGGAAACTCTCCGAACGGATCGCCGGCGGCGCGGCCGCTTCCCCCGAGGATGTGGAGCGCGCGGCGGCGGCTCTCGCCGGTCACGACGCGACGATCCAGGCTCTCGGCGAGGCGCTGGGGTCGAACCTTCCCCTGCTCGCCCGGGACGGGGGCTTCGTGGCGGCGGGGTACGACGCGGCGCTCGACGAACTCCGCGATCTGCGCGACGGCAGCCGGCGTCTGATCGCCGATCTCCAGAAGCGCTATGTCGACGCGACCGGCATCGCCTCGCTCAAGATCCGCCACAACAACGTGCTCGGCTATTTCGTCGAAGTGACGCCGACCCACGAGGCGGCGATGTCGGCCCGCGAGGACTTCATTCACCGCCAGACGCTCGCCAGCGCGCGGCGCTACACCACGGTCGCGCTCGCCGATCTCGAGGAGAAGCTCGCCACCGCCTCGGACAGGGCGCTGGCCCGCGAGCTCGAGATCTTCGAGTCGCTGTCGGCCGCGGTGACCGCATCCGGGGAGGCGATCGCCCGGACCGCGGCCGCGCTCGCCGGGATCGACGTGACCGCGGCGCTGGCGGAGCTGGCGGTCAGGCGCCGCTACGTCCGCCCGGCGGTCGACGACAGCCTGGATTTCGCGGTGACCGGCGCGCGCCACCCGGTGGTCGAGGCGTTTCTCGAACGCGAAGCCGAGGCCTCCTTCGTTCCCAACGACTGCGACATCGGGCCGGAGCGGCGCCTCTGGCTGGTGACCGGGCCGAACATGGCGGGCAAGTCGACATTCCTGCGCCAGAACGCGCTGATCGCGATCCTCGCCCAGATCGGTTCCTTCGTGCCGGCCGAGGCAGCGCGGATCGGCATCGTCGACCGGCTGTTCTCGCGCGTGGGCGCGGCCGACGACCTCGCGCGCGGGCGCTCGACCTTCATGGTCGAGATGGTCGAGACGGCGGCGATCCTCAACCAGGCCGGCCCCCGCGCGCTGGTGATCCTCGACGAGATCGGCCGCGGCACCGCCACCTTCGACGGGCTTTCCATCGCCTGGGCGACCCTCGAGCATCTGCACGAGGTCAATCGGTCGCGGGCGCTGTTCGCGACCCATTTCCACGAACTGACCGCGCTCAAGGGGCGTCTGGAGGCGCTCAAATGCGTCACCATGCGGGTCAAGGAGTGGCGGTCCGAAATCGTGTTCCTGCACGAGGTGGTGCCGGGCGCGGCCAGCCAGTCCTACGGGATCCACGTGGCGCGGCTCGCCGGGCTGCCGGACGGCGCTCTCTCGCGGGCGGAGGCGGTCCTGGAAACGCTGGAGCAGGGCGAGCAGTCGGGTTCGCTTGTCCGGCTCGGCGAAGACCTGCCGCTGTTCTCCGCCACGGTGCCGCCGCCGCCCGCCCCGCCCTCGGCCGCCGAAGAGGCGCTCGCCGCCGTCAACCCCGACGAGATCACGCCTCGCGAGGCGCTCGACCTGCTCTACCGGATCCGGTCGATGCTCTGAGCGCTCCCGGGGCATCGGAGCCGTACCGCCGGCATCGGAACGCGCTATAGTCCGGCCATGGCACGGATTTCGCAGCAACGGGCGATCGTCGACCGGGGCGCGCTCAACGCCGAGCTGGACGCGCTGCTCGGGGACGAGGCGGCGGCCGGCGCGGGAAGGCGCGACGCTCTCGCGATCCTCAAGCGCGCGATGGAAGACGGGAAGGCGGAAATCCGCCGCCGGTTCGATGCCGCGCCGGGCGGCGGTCCGCGGGCCCTCCGCGAGCAGTCCTTCCTGATCGACCAGTCGATCCGCGCGATATACGACCTCGCCGCCAACCGGGTGTACCGGGCGTCCAACCCGACCGCCGGCGAGCATCTCTGCATAGCCGCCGTCGGCGGTTATGGCCGCGGCGAGCTCGCCCCTCATTCCGACATCGATCTCCTGTTCGTCCTGCCCTTCAAGAGCACCCCGCGCAACGAGCAGGTGATCGAGTACATCCTCTACATGCTGTGGGATCTCGGCCTCAAGGTCGGCCACGCGACCCGGTCGATCCAGGACTGCGTGAGGCTTTCCCGGAAGGACCTGACGATCCGCACCTCGATCCTGGAGGCTCGTTACGTCTGGGGAGAGAAGCGGCTGTTCGACGAGCTGCGGAACCGGTTCCGCAAGGAGGTGGTCAAGGGGACGGAACGCGCCTTCGTCGAGGCCAAGCTCGCCGAGCGCGACGAGCGCCACGCGCGGATGGGCGGATCGCGCTACGTGCTGGAGCCCAACGTCAAGGACGGCAAGGGCGGGCTCAGGGACCTGCACACCCTGTTCTGGATCGCCAAGTACCTCTACCCGGTGCGCGAAATCGCGGATCTGGTCGATCACGGGGTGCTGCGCGGGAGCGAAGCCGCCCGGTTCGAGAAGGCGCGGAGGTTCCTGTCGACGGTCCGCTGCCAGCTTCACTATCTGGCGGGGCGGGGCGACGACCGGCTGACCTTCGACCGGCAGCCCGAGATGGGCGAACTGCTTCGCTACAAGGACCATGCCGGCGCGCGCGGCGTCGAGCGCTTCATGAAGCACTACTACCTGACGGCGAAGGAGGTCGGCGACCTGACCGGGATCTTCTGCGCCGCCCTCGAAATCGAGCATGGAAGGCGCTCGCGCTTCGCCCTGCCGCGGTTCAGCCTGCTGCAGCGCGCGCCCGACGGGCTGGCGATCGAGAACGGCCGTCTCGCGCTCGCGCGCGGCGCCAGGTTCGCCGACCGGCCGATCGACATCCTGCGGCTGTTCCATACCTCGCAGGACCGCGAGATCGACATCCATCCGCGCGTGCTGCGCGCGATGACCCGCAACCTGCGGCTGGTCGACGGGCTGCGCGAGGATGCCGAGGCGAACCGGCTGTTTCTCGACATGCTGACCTCGCCCAAAGATCCCGAGCGGACCCTGCGGCAGCTCAACGAAGCCGGCGTGTTCGGCCGCTTCATCCCGGATTTCGGCCGGGTCGTGGCCCAGATGCAGCACGACATGTATCACGTCTTCACCGTCGACGAGCACACGATCATGGCGATCGGCATCCTGCGCGGGATCGAGGACGGGGCGTTCGCCGAGGAAATGCCGATCGCCACCGAAGTGGTGAAGACCGTGCAATCGCGCCGGGCCCTCTACATGGCCGTGCTGCTGCACGATATCGGCAAGGGGCGCGGCGGCGATCACTCGGAAATCGGCGAGCAGGTGGCGCTGCGGCTCTGTCCGCGCGTCGGGCTCAGCCCCGAGGAGACCGAGACCGTGGCCTGGCTGGTGCGCTACCACCTGGCGATGAGCAACACCGCGTTCCGGCGCGACGTGAACGACCCGAAGACGGTCAGCGACTTCGTCGGCACGGTGAAGTCGCTGGAACGGCTGCGCCTTCTGCTGGTTCTCACCGTCGCCGATATTCGCGCGGTCGGCCCCGGCGTGTGGAACGCCTGGAAGGCGGCGCTGCTGCGCGACCTCTATTACGCGGCCGAAGAGGCGATCACCGGGGGCATGGCCGGGGCGGTCGGCGGCCGCCGGATCGAGCAGGCCAAGACCGCGCTCGCCTCCGCGCTCGACGATTTCGAGCCGCCGGAGATCGCGGCGCATCTCGAAAGCGGCTATCCCGCCTACTGGCTTTCGCACCCGACGGAGACCCATGCCCGCCATGCGCGCCTGGTGCGCGAAGCGGGAGGATCGGCGACGCCCCTCAAGATAGACATGCGGACCGACAGCTACCGGCAGGCGACCGAGGCGACCGTCTACGCCCCCGACCACGCCGGCCTGTTTTCCAACATCGCCGGCGCTATCGCGGTCTCCGGCGGCAATATCGTCGACGCGAAGATCTTCACCATGGCCGACGGCATGGCGCTGGACACGTTCTGGGTCCAGGGCCGCCGCGACGAGCCGATCGACGGCCCCGACCGGCTCGCCCGGCTGCGGGAAAATATCGAACAGGCCGTCACCGGACGCATGCGGCCCATGCGCGAGATCGAGGACATGATCCGCAAGGAGGGCGAAAAGCGCGACAGCGTGTTCACCGTCGAGCCGCGGGTGATCATCGACAACGCGGCGAGCGCGACCCACACCGTCGTCGAGGTCAACGGACGCGACCGGCCCGGCCTGCTCTACGCGCTGACCCGCGCGCTGAGCGGCGAGGACGTGCAGATCGGCAGCGCGCAGATCGCCACCTACGGCGAGTCCGCGGTCGACGTGTTCTATATCAAGGACCTGTTCGGGCTGAAGATCGAGCACGAGGCGAAGCTCGAACGGATCCGCAAGGCGCTGCTCGAGGCGCTGTCGTCGATCGCCGCGGTCGCCGGAGAGACCGCCGGCCCGACCGGGCAAGAGGCCGCCGCGCCGGCCGGACCGTGAACCCGCGCCCGTCGCGCGCGGCCCGCCGGAACGCCGCATGAGACTCCTGAGCGCAATCGCCACCGTCGGCGGCTACACGTTGGCGAGCCGCGCGCTCGGTTTCGTCCGCGACATCCTGATCGCCGCCTTCCTCGGCGCCGGGCCGGTGGCGGATGCGTTCTTCGTCGCCTTCAAGCTGCCCAATTTCTTCCGCAGGCTGTTCGCCGAGGGTGCGTTCTCGGCCGCTTTCGTGCCGCTCTTCACCCGCGTCCTGACCGAGGACGGCGCCGATGCGGCCCGCCGGTTCAGCGAACGGGCGTTGTCCGTTCTCGCGGCCGTGCTGCTCGTCTTCTGCACGGCGATGCAGATCGCCATGCCCTGGGCGATGTATCTCTTCGCGCCGGGTTTCGCCGACGATCCCGCGAAGTTCGATCTGGCCGTCGAGCTCGCGCGGATCGCGTTTCCCTATCTGCTGTTCATATCGCTGGTCTCCCAGCTCGGCGGGGTGCTCAACGCGCTCGACCGGTTCGCGGCGGCGGCGGCGGCGCCGATCCTGCTCAATCTCAGCCTGATCCTGTGCCTGATCGGGCTCGCGCCGATGCTGGAGACGCCGGGTCACGCGCTCGCCTGGGGGGTGTTCGCGGCCGGCGTCGTTCAGTTCCTGTGGCTGATCGAGGCCTGCCGCCGCGCGGGCATGGTGTTCCGCCTTCCCCGTCCGCGCCTCACCCCCGCGGTCAGGCGGCTCGTCGCGAAGATCGTACCGGGCGCGATCGGCGCCGGGGTGCAGCAGATCAACCTGGTGATAGGCGTCGTCCTCGCTTCGCTGCTCCCGACCGGCGCGGTCTCCTATCTCTATTACGCGGATCGGGTCTACCAGCTCCCTCTCGGAGTCATCGGGATCGCGGTCGGGACCGCGCTCCTGCCGCTGCTCTCGCGGCAGATCCGCGAGGGCGACGAGGCGGGCGGCCGGGAGAGTTTCAACCGGGCGCTCGAATTCTCCCTGCTGCTCACCCTGCCCGCGGCGGCGGCGCTCATGGTCATGCCGGGGCCGATCGTCGCCCTGCTCTTCGAGCGCGGCGCCTTCGACGCCCGCTCGACATCGGCGACGGCCGCGGCGCTTGCCGCCTTCGCGGCGGGGCTTCCCGCCTTCGTCCTGGTCAAGGTGCTGGCGCCCGGCTTCTTCGCGCGCGAGGACGTGACGACGCCGGTCAAGATCGCGGGCGTCTCGGTTGCCGCCAATATCGCCCTCAGCGTCCTCCTCCTCGGTCCGCTGCAGCATGTCGGGCTCGCTCTCGCCACCTCCGCCGCGTCGTGGCTCAACGCGTTGCTGCTCGCCTGGCTCCTGCGCCGGCGCGGACAGTTCGCCATCGACCGGCGTCTGCGCACGCGCTTCCCGCGCATCGTCCTCGCGACACTCGCGATGACGGCGATCCTGTTCGCCGGCCTCGAGGTCCTGGCGTCCATGTTGGCCGGGACCCCGCTCGAGAGGGGGCTTGCGGTCGTCGTTCTCATCGTCGCCGGGAAAACGGCCTATGCCGCCGCGGCATTCGCGCTCGGCGCGGCGGAATTCTCCGAGATTCGAGGCTCTCTCTCGCGGCGTAAGGCTTGACCCTTCCGGTCGATGGGGGGATAACCCCGCCCTTCCCGCCACACGAAGGTCTGGAGCTCGGGCCTTGAATCGAATCTTTTCCGGCGTCCAGCCGAGCGGCAACCTGCATCTCGGCAACTATCTCGGCGCCATCAGGAACTTCGTCCGCCTGCAGGACGACAACGAGTGCATCTACTGCGTCGTCGACCTGCACGCGATAACCGTCTGGCAGGACCCGGCCGAGCTTGCCCGCAACACGCGCGAATGCGCCGCGACGTTCATCGCCGCCGGCATCGACCCGGAACGCAGCATCGTCTTCAACCAGAGCCGCGTTGCCGCCCACGCGAGGCTGGCCTGGGTGTTCAACTGCGTCGCGCGCCTCGGCTGGCTCAACAGGATGACGCAGTTCAAGGAAAAGGCGGGCAAGCAGCGCGAGAACGCGAGTGTCGGGCTCTATGTCTATCCCAGCCTGATGGCCGCCGACATTCTGGCCTACAAGGCGACGCATGTGCCGGTCGGCGAGGACCAGAAACAGCATCTGGAGCTCACCCGCGACATCGCGCAGAAGTTCAACCACGATTTCGGGACCGAGGTGTTCCCGCTGATCGAGCCGCTGATCTTCGGCGAGGCGACCCGGGTGATGAGCCTGCGCGACGGGACTTCCAAGATGAGCAAGTCCGACGGCTCGGACGCCTCGCGCATCAACCTAACCGACGACGCGGATACGATCGCGCGCAAGATCCGCCGCGCCCGGACCGATCCCGACCCCCTGCCCGACAGCCCCGACGGCCTCGCCGGGCGCGCGGAGGCGACCAATCTGGTCGGCATCTTCGCCGCGCTCGCCGACCGTACCGCCGCCGATGTCCTCGACGAGTACGGCGGCCGCGGCTTCGCCGAATTCAAGCCGGCGCTCGCCGACCTCGCCGTCGCGGTCCTGTCGCCCATCGCGGCCGAGTTGCGGCGGCTGATGGACGACCCGGATCATGTCGACTCGGTGCTCGCCTCGGGCGCGGAACGCGCCGCCGCGATCGCCGATCCGGTTCTCGACGAGGTCCACCAGGTCGTCGGCCTCGCCGCCCGGTGAGCCTGGTGCGCTGAGGCCGGGCGATGCAAATCTACCTGCCCATCGCGGAAGTTTCGGTCAACGTGGCGCTGCTTTTGGGGCTGGGCGGCGGCGTCGGCTTTCTTTCCGGGTTGTTCGGGGTAGGCGGCGGCTTCCTGATGACGCCGCTCCTCATCTTCATCGGCATCCCGCCCGCGGTCGCCGTCGCGACCGAGGCCAATCAGGTCGTGGCCGCCTCGGTCTCCGGCGCGCTCGCCCATTGGCGCCGGCGCAATGTCGACGTCAAGATGGGGCTGGTGCTGCTCGCCGGCGGGTTCGTCGGATCGAGCCTCGGCGTCTGGCTGTTCACCGTGCTGCGCGGCATCGGCCAGATCGATTTCGCGATCTCGGTCGCCTATGTCGTGTTTCTCGGCATCATCGGCATGCTGATGGTGGTCGAAAGCGTCCGCGCCTGGCAGCGCCAGCGCAACCCGGCGGCGCCCCGCAGGAGACTTCACCAGCATTACTGGGTGCACGGGCTGCCGCTGAAGATGCGGTTCCGCACCTCGAAGCTCTATATCAGCGCGCTTCTGCCGTTCGCGATCGGCCTCTTCGTCGGAGTGCTGGCCGCGATAATGGGCGTCGGCGGCGGTTTCGTGCTGGTTCCGGCGATGATCTACCTGCTCGGCATGCCGACCTCGATCGTGGTCGGGACCTCGCTGTTCCAGATCGTGTTCGTGACCGCCAACGTCACGCTGCTGCAGGCGATCAACAACCAGACCGTCGACATCGTCCTTGCGCTGTTCCTCCTGATCGGCGGCGTCATCGGCGCCCAGATCGGCGCCCGGGCCTCGGGCAGGTTGCGTGGAGAGCAGTTGAGGATCCTGCTCGGCCTGATCGTCCTCGCCGTGTGCGTGCGGGTCGCCTGGGGGCTCGTCGCAACCCCCGAGGACATGTTCGCGCTCGGCGTACCGGGAGGGCGCGAATGAGCGCCGCCCGTCTCCGTATCCTGCCGATCTCCGCGACGCTGCTGGCGCTCGCGTCCTCGCCTTGCTGGGCGGCGGGGAAGCTGCTGGTCGATCTCTCCGAGGAGGAGATAGCGATCACCACCGGCTTCACCGGGACCGAGCTGCTGCTGTTCGGCGCCAAGGAGGAGCGGGGCGACGTGGTGGTCGTGCTGAGCGGCCCGGCACGCGACGCGGTGGTGCGGCGGCGCGAGCGCGTCGCCGGCGTATGGGTCAACGGCGCGTCGGTGGTCTTTCGCGGCGTGCCCGTCTACTACCGTGTCGCCTCGAACCGGCCGCTGAAGGAAATCGCGCCGCCCGAAATCCTGTCCGCGAACGGCATTACCGAAGGCACGCTCGACCTCGCCGGCACGACCGACGTGCCGGCGGCGCAGCGGGTGCCGTTTCAGGACGGGCTGATCCGCAACCGGACCCGCCAGGGGCTCTACGGCTACGATCCCAGCGGAGTCGCGATCCAGGGCGATCTCCTTTTCCGGACCACCGCCACCTTCCCTGCGAACGTGCCGACCGGACCCTACAGCGTGAACGTCTATCTCTTCGACCGTGGTAAGCTGGCGGCGCACAGGGAGTCCACGCTTGTCGTGAGGAAGGTCGGCCTGGGGGCGGATGTCTTCAACTTCGCGCACCGGCAGTCGACGTTGTACGGAGTAATCGCCATCGTCGTGGCGGTATTCGCCGGATGGCTCGCCGGTGTCGTCTTCCGGCGGTGACGGGACGGAATAATGACCGACGAACGACATACGGGAGAGGGTGTCGCCGGCCAGGCGGCGAAACGGGAACGGGTCTTCCTGTGCGTCGTCGATTCCAGCGAGGAGGTCCATGTCGCCCTGCGCTTCGCGGCCCTTCGCGCCAAGCGCTCGAGCGGCAGGGTCGCGCTGCTCTATGTCATCGAGCCGGGCGACTTCCAGCACTGGATGTCGGTGGCGGAAAAGATGCGCGAGGAGCGGAGGGAAGAGGCCGAGCAGGTGCTCCAGGAACACGCGGCCGAGGTTGTCGCCATCACCGGCCGTACGCCGATTTTCCACGTTCGCGAAGGCGAGCCGAGGGACGCGATCGTCCAGCTGATCGAGGAGGAGCCGGCAATCTCCATCCTGGTGCTCGGCGCCGGCACCGACAAGAAGGGTCCCGGGCCGCTGGTGTCCTCGATCGCCGGCAGGCTTTCGGGCAAGTTCCCCGTCCCGATCACCGTCGTCCCGGGTACGCTGAGCGACGAACAGCTCGATGCGCTGGCCTGAGGCGGCGAGTTATCCACAGGCTTCCTTGACCCCTTCGGGTAAAATCCTCACCTTTCGATCCCCAATTTGGCTCTATCGATGTTGGGAAACCGGGCCGGCGAACCGGATGCGGCCGGTCGCCGAAGAGGGCAGAAATGTTGAAGGCGTTGCGATCCCGACGAATTGCCGCTTGCGCGACGGTTGCCGGCCTGTCGATCCTCGTGGCCGCTGCGCCGGCGGTCGCGGAGACTCGCAGCGGCGCCGGCGACGAGGGTTACCGGGTATCCAGCCTCGGCGGGCGCGTTTCCTATCCCGGGCAGGGGGCATCGTCGGCTCCCGGCACCTCGGTGAAGGCGCTGGAAGCGCTTTTCGCGCATATCGGCTATCACCTCGACCGGGTCAGGGAGCGCGGGATCGTTCCGCGCCTGCTGGTTCGCGAGATGCCGGGCGATCTGCGAGAGGTGCGTAACGTCCAGCGGCGCAAGGCGGTTTTCATCCGGATAGCGCTGCCCCTGATACTCGCGACCAACGAAGCGATCCTGCGTGACCGGGCCCGGATCCAGCGGCTTCGGGCGACGCAGGACCGGCGCAGACCGATCCCGGTCGAGGACGCCTGGTGGCTCTGGCAGACCTTCGTCGCCTACAAGGTGGAGCCGTTCGACTTCGAGGAGCTGTTGCGCCGGGTCGACATCATCCCGCCCTCCCTCGCGGTCGCCCAGGCCGCCGAGGAGTCCGGCTGGGGAACCTCCCGTTTCGTGCGCCGCGGAAACGCGCTCTTCGGAGAACGGATATACCGCGGGACGGACGGGATGGTGCCGAGCCGTATTTCCGACGGCCAAAGCTTCCGGGTACGGCGCTTCGGGCAATTGCTTGCGGCGGTGGTCGCCTACGCCTCGAACCTCAATACTCACCCCGCCTACCGGGCTTTCCGAGCCGAGCGGCACGCGATGCGGGCGGAGAAGGGCCGCCTCGATGCCCCCGCCCTGGCGGCCGGACTCGAGGCCTATTCGGAGCGCCGCCAAGCCTATATCGCCACCCTGCGCGCGATTATCCGGGCGAACGCGCTCACCGAGTTCGACCATCTGAGGCTCGATTCGGGCCGCCCCAGGTTCGCCGAGGCACCGACCGGCGACCCTGTCCGCCTCTCCAACTAAACAGGCTAGCGACGCGGTATCAGGAACTGGGTGCCGTACCAGCGCCAGCGGCCCTGCCTGGCCGGCATCGTGCAATTGAGGCGCGGCCGGCCGGCCCGGAAAGCCCTCTCGAACCGCAGCTCGACCCGCGCCCGGCCGATGCGCTCCATCCGTACCCTTCCCTGACCGGAGGTGTAGCAGGTGAGCAGGTCGATATAGGGCAACGCCTCTCCGGTCACGGTGAATCCCATGATGGGGGGGTTCCGGTTCGGCCCGAGAAAGATTTCGGACGGCGTGACGTCCACGACTGCCAGCGGCAGCGCGTCGGCGGCGAGGCGAAAGCGCTCCGCGCCGCCATGGACCTCGTTCATCGGGAAGCGCGGCAGGAAATGGAACGGAGACCCCGGGTGCAGGACGCCCGAGTGCTGGCCGAACGCCGCTCCAAGGCCGGCCTCCCGCACCGCCGCGCGTGCCGCCCCGGACATGGCGCCAAAGGGATAGGCAAAGACTTGCGGTCGCTCCCCGAGCTCTTCCTCCAGCCGGCGCAGCGCGCGCGCGATGTCGCGGTCGTTGGCATCGCGCCCGAGGAGCGGCATCAAACGGTGGGACGCGGTCTGGGCCCCCACGGTGGCACCGTCGCGGGCGATTTCGCGGATCTGCTCCCACGTCATATGGCCATCGCCGCCGTCGTCGATCGTATCGGTGGCGAAGAACAGGGTGAAAGGAAGCCCGGCGTCCCGCAGGCGCGGCCACGCACGGGTGTAGAAAGAGCGGAACCCGCCGTCGAAGCTTAGCCCGATCGTGCGGTCCGGCAGAACCCGGCCGGTCTTGAGAGCCGTCAGGATCTCGGGCACCGGCATGACGTTGAGTCCGCGTTCGGCGATCACCTCCAGATGGGCGTCGAACTGATCGAGACGGATGTTGGTGGACGATGCGTGCTGTTCGCCGAACCGCTGGTACATGAGAACGACGGCGGACGAGGCGGTCGCCGGTATCGAGCCGAAGATGACCGGCAGCGCCGCGAGCGCGCCGAATATCCATCTTCGAAGATGCATGCGCTTGGCAATGGGCATGCGAACGGCCGCCGTCCCAGTCTCGACCGGCTGGAATGTTGCGCGCTCTCAGGCCGTCCGGCAAGGGTCGACTCGAACCGCGACCCGACTCACATCATCGGTTCCGGCAGATCGTCATCGCCCCGCAGCGGGTACGAGCCCGCCTCGAACAGCTGATAGTGCCACCATTCGTTGCGATAGAAATCCCACCCCGCGGCGGTCATCAGACCCAACAGCACGAACCGGTTGCGCTGGGCCTCGGCGTCGATCTCGGTGCAGCCGTGGTGGGATAATGGCGTGAAGGCGTCGAACGCCGTACCCATCGGGACCGGCTTGCCGTCGCCGTCGAGCAGCGTCAGATCGACCGCGACGCCGCGCGAATGCGGCGATCCCCTGCGCGGATCGGCGAGGAATTCCGGGTCGGGCGTGTGCGCCCACAGCGCCTGTTGGGCCTCCCGGGGGCGGAACGCATCGAAAATGCGGATCCCCAACCCGATACGGCGCGCGAGACCTACTGCCCGGCGCAGCGCCTCCGCGGCATCGCCGTGCAGATAGCAGGCCGGCCGCGCGTAGACCGGCCGTCCGGTGAAGTTGCGGTCGGTCGCGTAGACGATATCGAGCGCGACGTCGAACGTCTCCGGCGTGATCTCAACCAGGGTCATGCGGCCGGTCCTCGCGCTTGGACGGCGCCACCATAGGGGTGGCCCGACCCGGGCTCAATCGTGCCCGCGCGGCGCCGTATCCCGGGGCGCGGATTTTCGGCTACGCCCGTCGTGCTGCCGCGTTATCCTGCGGTCACGTCGTTTGTTGCCCCGATCGCGCCGCGATGCGAAGCGGCTCGGAAGTCCCCGGAACCGGACCCAGGATGCGCGCCGCAAGTCGAACCCGCGGGTCGAGATCGATGCCGCCCCTGCTCGCGCTGGACTGCGCGGGCCCGGTCTGTTCGGTCGCGCTGGTTGCGGCTGGCGAAATCGGGATCTCCCGGTCCGCCCGGGTCGACCGGGGTCACGCGCAGGTTCTGCTGCCGACGATCGCCGACGCGCTCGCCGAAGCCGGCGCGGCGTATCGCGATATCGGCTGCTTCGCCGTGACCGTCGGTCCGGGATCGTTCACCGGCATCCGCACCGCGATCGCCACCGCCCGCGGCCTGGCGCTCGCGCTCTCCAGGCCGCTGGTCGGCGTGACGGTGCTGGAGGCGGTGGCCCGGGGCGCCCGTCTCGCCGCCGCCGAAAGCGGCGCCGACTGTCTTGTCGTCCTTGATACGCGCCGGGCCGACTTATACGCTCAACGCTTCGCGCCCGACGGCGCGGCGCGAACCCTGCCGGCTGCGATGATGCCAGAACGACTCGTCTCCACTATCGGCGCGGAACGTCTGCTCCTGGCGGGCGATGCGGCGGCTTCCCTCGTTCCTCACCTCGAAGCGCGCGGCACCGCTTTCGACGGTCCGGCGGGCGAAGGCTTCGCCGACCCCGCGGACATCGCCGCGATCGCGATCGAGCGGTGGGGCGGGCGGAGCGCCGGGGAGCTTCCGCCGGTCCGGCCGCTCTATCTCCGGGCTCCCGACGCGACCAGGCCGCCGGCGGGCGGGCGGCTCCGCCCGTGACCGCGACCGCGATCGAACCCCTCGCGCCGCGCGACATCGAGCGCGTGGCGGCGATCCACGACGCCTGCTTCGACGATGCGTGGTCGGACGACATGATCCGCCGGGTGCTCGGGACGGCCGGCGCTTTCGGGCTGGTGGCGCGCGCAACCGCCGATC
>JAJEHI010000089.1 GCA_022823775.1 Defluviicoccus sp.
TGGGGGGGGTGTCTTCTTGGGGGGTGTGTGTGCCCCCCTACCCCCCCCCCCCCCGGGGGGGGGGGGGGGGGGGGGGGGGGGCGCTCCTCCCCGGCGCCGGCGGGTCGACAAACGCTCCGGAGCGGCGCCTGCCGGTCTGGACCCCGGAACAAGTCCGGGGTGACAGCGGGGGGCATGACGGAGGGAATGTCGCCGGCCTCCCCCCGTCAAGTCATCAATATACGCCCCTATCGAAGGGCCGGGCGACGCGTCCTACTCGGCCGCCACTCCCGTCACCACCGACTCCGCGTAGCCGCCCCTTCCCCTGCTCTCCTCCGAGAACAGGTCCAGCTCCTCCATCCAGCGGTGCGTGCGTTCGAATACCTCGCGGGTATAGGGCTCGAAAACGAGGCGTTCGCCGGGCCCCATGCGGCGGACGTCGACCGTCGCGCGGTAGCGTTCCGGCAGCTCGCGCAGGAAGTAGTGGGTGTAGCGCTCGGGCTCCACGTCGAGGTCGCGCTGGGCGCGGCGAAGCGCGCGGAAATACTTCTCCACGTCCCCGGTATCGGCGTCGTTGGCGATCAGCGAGCCGATCATGAAGGTGGTGTCGAGGACCTTCCGGAAACCGAGCTGTTCGAGCAGGTAGTAGGGCGCGCCGAACGCGTTGCCGGCTTCCGCCTTGCCGTCGACCAGAAGCGCCAGGCGGTCCCACAGCACGCCGCCGAAATTGAGCCGGATCCGGTCGCGGTCGAGAAAGCGCATCAGCGCCTGGAGGGTCGAGTAGTGGCTGCCGGAGTGGTAGCCCACCTGGACCGGCACCCCGGCGAGATCCTCCGGCGTCCGGATGCCGGAATCCGGCTGCACGAAAATCGCCGAGGGCGTCACCGAGTAGGCATCGCCCCACATCCGGCCGTGCCCGGCCGAAGCCGCCATGTTGACCGTCCAGTGACAGGCCGCGGAGACGTTGCAGGCCCGCCCCTCTTCATAGGATTCGAAAGCGCCGCGCTTGATCTCGTCGGGCGCTTCGGCGCTGCTCGAGACCGTCGCCGACCAGCTTGCCGGCTTGCCGAGCGCCAACACGTAATCCAGCCCTTCGTCGGCGAAATAGCCGTGCTCTTCGGCGATCCATTCCTGCAGACGCCCGTGCGACTGGATGACGAATTTCGTCATTGACCGACCCCCCTTGCCGCGCCGAACCGGGATGGTCGTTCCCGACGCCGTTCCCTGTCAACGCCCCTCGCGGTCCGATTGCCGCTATACTGTCGACATGCTCGATCGCGATACCAACCGCAAGCTCTCGGAGGTCGGCGCGGATACGCCGATGGGAGCGTTGATGCGCCGCTATTGGCACCCGATCGCCGGCGCGGCGGAGATGGAACGCCAGCCCACGATGCCCGTCAGGCTGATGGGCGAAGACCTCGTTCTCTACCGCGACCTCTCCGGCGGGTACGGGCTTCTCGACCGCCACTGCTGCCACCGGCGCGCCGATCTCAGCTACGGCTACGTCGAGCCGAACGGGCTCAGGTGCAGCTATCACGGCTGGCTCTACGACGCGGGAGGGGCCTGCATCGAACAGCCGTTCGAGGACACCGCCGACCCCGGTTCCCGCTTCAAGGAGAAAGTCCGCCTCAAATCCTATCCGGTCGAGGAGAAAGCCGGCATGATCTGGGCCTATCTGGGTCCCGACCCCGCCCCGCTGGTTCCGACCTGGGAGCCGTTCACCTGGGCCAACGGCTTCCGCCAGGTCGTGATCTCCGAAATCCCGTGCAACTGGTTCCAGTGCCAGGAAAACTCCATCGACCCCGTCCATTTCGAATGGCAGCACGAGAACTGGCGGGTGCGCGCGACGGGCGCCGCCGGACCCTACGCGCCGAAGCACCTTCGGATCGATTTCGAGGAGTTCGACTACGGCATTACCTACAAGCGTGTCAGGGAGAATACGGACGAGCGCCACCCGCTCTGGACCGTCGGGCGCAACTGCCTGTGGCCGAACGCGCTCTTCACCGGCGACCATTTCGAATGGCGGGTGCCGATCGACGACGACAACACGTTGAGCGTGGGCTGGTTCTTCAACCCGGTGCCGAAGGACCGGCGGCCGTTCGCCCAGAACCGAATTCCCTGCTGGCGGGGCCCGATCAAGGACGAGGACGGGCGCTGGATCACCAGCCACGTGATGAACCAGGACTTCGTCGCCTGGGTCGGCCAGGGAACCCTCGCCGACCGGTCGCGGGAACATCTCGGCCGCAGCGACCGGGGGGTCATCATGATGCGCAGGCGATTCCTCTCGGACATCGACCTGGTGGAGCGGAACGAGGACCCCAAGGCGATCGTCCGCGATCCCGCCGCCAACGGCTGTATCGAGCTTCCCATCTTCGACCGCGATTTCTTCGTCGACGGGTGGAACCGGGAAGACCTTCGGGATACCGGGCACGTGCGCACGCGCTCGACGCTCAACTTCGTCTTTCAGGCGGGCCAGCCCGCGGAGGTTCGCGCCGCCTATGTCGAGGCGATGGGGTTATCGGAGGACGGCCGCGCCGGTTGAACACCCGGAGTCGCGCCGATAGCATATCCGCGAACGAGCGAACCGGACGACCGGGCGCGGCGCGCCGTTCCATCGCCTGCCGCTCCGGACAGGGAGGAAAGATGAAAATCCTTGCCAAGACCGCGCTGCCGCTGGGCGCCGCGAGCCTGCTCTTCGCCGCCGTACCGGCGCAGGCCGAGACGAAAATCCTGTTCAACTATTTCGTGCCGCCCAAGCATCCGCTCGTAGTCGGCATCATCCACAATTGGGCCAAGCGGGTTACCGAAGGCAGCAAAGGCCGCATCACGGTGAGCTATCCGGCCAAGACTCTCGCCCCGGCGCCGCGCCAGTGGAAGATGGTGACGTCGGGCATCGCCGACGCGACGGTGATGTTCAACAATTTCGAGCGCAAGCGGCTGTCGCTGGATCAGGTGGGCACGCTGCCCTTCAGCATCACCGACGCGTCTTCGACGGCGACGGCGCTCTGGCGGACCCACAAGAAATATTTCGAGGCGAAGAACCAGTACAAGGGCGTCAAGCTCCTCGGCTACATCATGCACGGGGGCGGCGAATTCTTCAGCCTGAAGAACCCCATCACGTCGCTTGCCGATTTGAAGAAGATGAAGATGAGGGTTCCCCCGGGCGATGTCGCCAAGGCGCTCGCCAAGACCGGGGCGGCGGTCGTTCCGACACCGGGAATCAAGGCCTTCGACGTGGTGTCCAAGGGCATCGTCGACGGGATGATCTTCCCCATCGGCGACGTCGAGAAGCTCAAGATGACGCCCTACGTCAAGCACCTCACCAAGGTGCCGGGCAAGGTCTACGGCTCGGTGTTTTCGCTCTACATGAACCAGAAGGTCTGGGACAAGCTGTCGAAGGAGGACAAGGCGGTCGTCGACGCGGCGTCGGGCGAGAAGATCTCGATGGACTCCAATAACTGGGGCAACTTCGATATCGAGGCGCAGGAGATCTTCCGCAAGAAGGGGATCGGCATCCACAACGCCAGCGCCGAGTTCACCGCGAACCTGAAGAAACTCTGGGCGTATCAGGACGAGGCGTGGATCGAGACGGCCAACAAGGCGGGCGTAGACGGACGGGCCGCGCTCGACTTCTACCGCGCCGAATCGCAGAGGATATACAAGGCCACCCGGAAGTAGAGCGGCCTCCGGCCGATGTCCGAGCCAGGAAGCGGGCCGGACGCGGACGACGTCTGGCCCGACGGTCCTTTCGAAGCCGTCCTCATGGCGATCGTCGGGACGACGATCTTCCTGATGATGGCGATCACCTTCGTCGACGTCGCCGGGCGGTACCTTTTCAACGCGCCCATCCCCGGCGGCTTCGAGCTCATCGAGTTCCTGATGCCGCTCTCGATCTTCGCGGGCCTGCCCATCATCACCCGGCGGCGAACGCACATCGTGGTCAGCATCCTCGACCGCTGGTTCCGCGGCGGGATCGGGGAAACGCGCCGGCTGATCGTGGACGGCGGGTCGCTCGCGGTGGTCGCGTTCATCGCCGAGCGCATGTGGAGCCAGGGGGACGGGCTGGCGGAAGCCCAGATCGAATCCGGATACCTCGAATGGCCCGTGGCTCCGGCCGCATACGCGATCGGCGTGCTCAGCATGGTGACCTGCGTGGTTCTGGCCCTGATGCTTTGGCACGACCTGAAGACCATGCTGGCCCGGGGCTCGTGACGGGGCCGGACGCATGACCGAATCGCTGATCGGCTTCGCGATCCTGCTCCTCATGGTGTTCCTGGGCTTCCCGCTCGGCTTCGCCATGGTGGCGGTCGGCTTTGTCGGTTTCGGGCTGGTGCGGGGCTGGGAGCCCGCGCTGGAGACGGTGGGCCAGCTCATCCTCGATTTCGCGATGAGCTATTCCTTCTCGGTGCTCCCGCTGTTCGTGCTGATGGGGGCGTTCGTCTACCGGGCGGCGCTCTCGGAAGACCTATACGACGCCTCGAACGCATGGCTCGGCCACTACAAGGGCGGGTTGGCGATGGCGACCGTCGCCGCCTGCGGCGGTTTCAGCGCCGTTTCGGGAAGCTCGGTGGCGACGGCCGCGACCATGGCGAAGGTCGCCATGCCGTCGATGCGGCGATACCGCTACAACGAAAACCTCGCCGCGGGAACCATCGCGGCGGGCGGCACGATGGGCATTCTCATCCCGCCCAGCATCGCGCTCGTCATTTACGGCATCATCGTCGAGGAGGATGTCGGCAAGCTTTTCATCGCCGGGATCGTTCCCGGGATCATCACGATCGCCCTCTATATTTTCGTGATCAAGGTTTTGATCACTTTCCGCCCGTCGCTCGGCCCGCGGGGGCCATGGACCCCCTGGAAGGAACGGTTCCTGGCGCTGAAGGGCGTCTGGGGCATGATCGTCCTGTTCCTGCTGGTGCTGGGCGGGATCTATCTCGGCGTCTTCACGCCGACCGAGGCGGGCGGGATCGGCGCCGTGGGCGCGGTCGCCTTCGCGGTCTCGCGCCGGAAGATGGGCTGGCGGGGCTTCTGCAGCGCCCTCATCGAAGCCGGCCAGACCACCGCCATGGTGTTCAGCGTCGCCTTCGGCGCGATCATCCTGTCCAACTTCATGAACATTTCGGGAATGCCCAATCAGATCGTCGATTGGGTCAATTCTCTGGAGATCGCGCCGATCACCGTGGTCCTGGTGATCTGCCTGATATACATCGCGCTGGGCTGCGTGTTCGAAGGCATCGGCATGATCCTGCTGACGGTGCCGATCTTCTTCCCGGTCGTTCAAAGCCTCGGATTCGACCTGATCTGGTTCGGCATCGTGGTGATCATGGTGACCGAGATCAGCCTGATCACGCCCCCCATCGGCATGAACGTGTTCGTGCTCAAGACCATCATGCCGGAAATGTCGCTCTGGGGGATTTTCGCCGGCATCAGCCCGTTCTTCGTCGCCGATATCGTCCGCCTGCTGCTGATCGTCTTCATACCGGGACTGACCCTCTATCTGCCCAGCCTGATGGGCTGATGGACGCGGACTTCACCGGCCGGTGACCTTCGCCAGGATCGGGTCGGCGTCCGCCGGGGCGGTGTCGCCCGCCCAGGCGACATAGCTGTCGGGTCGGACGAGGACGAGGCTCGCGCCGTAACGGCCCGGATCCCCGGGCGACGGCTCGCGGACGACCTTCAGCGGGATGCCGCGGCGCGCGGCGGCACGGTCGAACCGGTCGATCCCGGCGGCGTCATGGCCCAGGGCAACCAGGCTGAACCCGCGCCCGAGCTCTTCGAAGACGTTGCGTCCGGAGGTCAGCCGCCACGGCGGCAGGTAGTGGCCCGGCCGGGCGCGGTCGCTCCGCGCCGCTCCCGCGCCGGTCACCCCGCCCGGCGGACCCTCGATGACGGTCGATCCCGCGTAGTGAGGCGCGTAGCTGTTGAGATGCGTGTTCCCCGCCTCGGCATACCCTTCCCAGCCCCGCGCGAACTCGTCCGCGTCGCGTTCCGGGTGGATCCGGTCGAACAGCTCCCGGTCCGCGGAGATCCGGCTGTCGATGAATTCTGCCGCCGTGCTCCCGGCCACGGCCTGCCGCTCTTCGCTGTAGGAGTCGAGCAACCTCTCGCCTCCCCACCCCTGCAACGCGGCCGCCAGCTTCCAACCCAGATTGGCCGCGTCCTCGAATCCGGTGTTGAGACCGTACCCGCCATAGGGCGGATGGCTGTGCGCGGCATCGCCCGCGATAAAGATGCGCCCCGCGCGAAATCGGTCGGCGATGGCGACGCGCAGGTCCCAGTAGCCGATATGCTCGAAGCTGCACTCGAAGGCGAAGCCGGCGGCCTGGCGGAGCAGCGCGCGGACCCCTTCTTCGCTCCCTTCCATGCCGCCGACGGGCGCGTGGAAAAACCAGCCCTCATGCTCGTCGATACGGCCGAAAAACCGCCAGTAACCCTTCAGATCGGCGTGCACCACCCGGTAGATATAGGCTGGCGGAAAACGCCTGAGCCCTTCGCTCAACGCGGGCGAGCGGAACACCGCGAGAACCATCGTCTGCTCGTAATCGATTCCGCTCGAATTCAGACCGGCGTTTTCCCGGACTCGGGACCGGCTGCCGTCGCAGCCGACGAGGTAGTCCGCCTCGATCGTCTCGCGGCGTCTACCGCCGTCTTTGGCGATCTCCACCGCGGCGCCGCGTTCCGATTGCCGGACCGCCTCGGCCGACCATCCGGTCCTTACGTCGACAACGGGGAGATCGCTCAGGCGCTCCCGCAACACCTGTTCGGTGAGATATTGCGGCAACCGCTCGCTGCGCTGAAAGTAGTACTTGTCGACGGCGGTTCGGTAGACGCCGTTGAACCAGTACTCGCTCATCAGGTCGCCATAGGCGACGATCGAGTTGGCCGGGTATCCGGGCGGGATCAGGCGCCGGGACCGCAATTCGTCGGCGATGCCCCAGGAGTAGAACAGGTCGAGGGTACGCTGGGTGAGGTTCTGGCCCTTCGGAATCCGGTGCGGTTCCGTACGCCGCTCGACGACCGTGCAGGGAATACCGCGCAGGCCGAGTTCCACGGCGAGCGCGAGCCCGACCGGCCCCCCGCCGACGACGATTACGCGGGGATCGTCCGCCATCTCCGAACGCGGCTGCCGTCAGGTCCAGCAGACGAAGGCGTTGGCCGTTCCGGTTCCCGCAAGCGACCGGTAACAGGGGACGTAGTCGATCACGTCGCCATCCAGCCCGGTGCCGAACAACACGCCCGCGGCGACGATCCAGTTGCGCAGCTCGGACGACCCGGATTGCAGCAGGTCCTGCTCGATGCCGCAAAGCGCTTCCTCGTTGCGGTCGCAGAAAGCCTCGAGGAAGCGTCGGTCGAGGTCCTCGTCGATGCAGAAATGGGACATGCCTCCCGATCCGACCACGGCCACCCGGGCCGGCGAATCCCAGTCGCGGATCGCGCGCCCGATCATCGCCCCGAAGTCGAAGCAACGCCGCGCGGTGGGCTGGTTGGGCGGGTAGAAGGTGTTGGCGATCACCGGCAAGGTGGGAACCGCGCGGTCGCGCATGATCCGCCGGAGGACGAAGCTGAAGGCGTGCGGCGTGCCGACATGGCGATGGTTCTCGTGGCACAGCCATTCGCTGGAGGCGGCGAGGTCGAATCCGTCCTGCATCGCGCGCGCGAACACGATCTCGGCCAGATCGGGCAGGCCCGGATAAACGGTGTGGCGGTCCGGGCGGTACGCCCACTCGGCATCCTCGACGCCGGGCGGCAGCTTGGCCTTCTGCTCCTCGCTGGTGGGCCGGTTGTAGAAGGTCTCGCCGCGATAGACGGTGAAAGTCGGCTGGATGTCCTCGAGAAACAGTTCCCGCTGGTCGTTGCCGAGGATCACGCAGGCATCGGGCGCCATCTCTTCCCACTTGTCAGCAAGCTCCGCGATACCGGTCTGGCAAGCGTCGTAGCGCCGCTGCCGTTCGTCATCGGTGATCCACGCGGCGATATTCTCCCCCGACCGGCGCTCGATCAGCTCATCGAAGGTGAAGCGCTCGCCCTTGAACCAGTGCTCGTTCACCAGATCCGCCTTGACCCGTTCGCCCCATCGGTCGGGGGTCGTGTTCAGGGTCGGCCCGTGGGTCGTCCACATGCCCAGAACGATTTCCGCCATCAGCCGTCTCCACCCTCTTGCAGCATCGTTTCGTAGGACGCTCCCATGACGCGGCTGACCGGCTCGCCCCGCCTCACCGCCTCGGTCATCGCCCGCTCCCTGGCGACGATCGATTCGGCCCGGTCCAGCACGTCCCCGGCCCGTTCCCGGGGGACCGCCGCGACGCCGCTGCGGTCCGCGATGATCAGATCTCCGGGACGCACGGTCAATTCTCCAACGGCGATATCGATATTGAAACCCTCTTCGTAGATGCGCCCGCGAGCCGTGCGTGCCGTCGCGCTGCGGGCGTAGACCGGGAAGCCGAGCTCTGCGGCCTCGTCGATGTCCCGCGCCGGCCCTTCGACGATCACGCCCTCGATACCGGCCGCCTTAGCGGCGTTCGACAGCACCCCGCCCCACCCGGCGGCGTCGATGCCGGTGCGCTGTTCGATAACCAGCACCCGGTCCGGTCCGGCCGAATCGACGGCGCCGCTGCAAAGATGCCGCACGGGCGCGCCCTCCGGTTTCCGGTCGGTCAGCTTGACCGTGACCGCCAGGCCGGCAATTCGTCTTCCGGTCGTCCGCGCCCCGATCCCGGTCGCCGCGCAGGGCAATCCGAGCGCGTCCAGGGCATCGGAGACCGCGCAGGTGTCGAGCGCCCGGAGCCGCGCGATCAGCTCGCTGTCGTCATCGGTCATGGCTCTTTCCATTGTACAGGTGGCATTCGACGAGACCCGAAGAATCCGTCCGCGCCTCGGGCGCGGTCGCGCCGCAATGCTCCATTGCCTTCGGGCAGCGGGGATGAAAGCGGCAACCGGAAGGGGGAGCGAGCGGATCCGGAAATTCGCCGTCGAACGGCCCCGGCGGCAGGCCGAGCGCCGGGTCCGGGGTCAGGATCGAACGAAGCAGGGTCTCGGTATAGGGATGCCGCGGATCTTCGAAGATCCGGCCGGTGTCGCCAAGCTCCACCAGACGGCCGAGATACATCACCGCCACCCGGTCGGCGATGTGTTCGACGACGGCAAGGTCGTGGCTGATGAATATATAGGTCAGTTCGAGCGTCCGCCTCAGCTCCATCAGCAGGTTCAGGATCTGCGCCTGAACGGACACGTCGAGGGCCGATGTGGGCTCGTCGAAAACGACGATCGCCGGCTGAATCGCGAGCGCCCGCGCGATGGCGACGCGCTGGCGCTGGCCGCCGGAAAGCTGGTTCGGATAGGCGTGGACCAGATGCGGGGGAAGGCCTACCAGCTCCATGATCTCGGCGATCCGGGCCCGGCGCTCGTCTTCCGTCCCGATACGATGGACGGCGAGCGGCAGACCGACGATCTGCCCCAGCGTCTTGCGCGGGTTGAGCGACGAATAGGGATCCTGGAACACCGGCTGGACGCGCGCGGCGATCTCGGATCGGCCGACCCCTTCCATCGGCCGGCCGGCGAATCGGATGGACCCGCTTGAGGGCGGCAGGAGCCCGAGGAGCATGCGCGCGAGCGTCGTCTTGCCGCAGCCCGACTCGCCCACGATGGCAAGCACCTCGCCGCCATGGACCGCGAACGACACGTCGTCCACCGCGCGCAGCGCGACCGGAGTCTCGAACAGCCCGCGCTTGACCCGGAACAGCCGGGTGACGCGGTCGCATTCGAGAACCGGCACCGTCGGGGAAGCGATCGCGGATGCCTCGCTCATGACGGGACCATGGTCCCACGCAACCGTTCCACCGGATGGACGCATCGGTAGCTATGGCCGTCCTCGACGGACCGTTCGACGTTTCCGCCGTCGCGGCACCGCTCTTCCGCCATGGCGCAACGGTTCCGGAACATGCACCCCGGAGCATCGCCGACGAGAGAAGGAACGATGCCCGGAATGGAACCCAAAGCGGTCCTTCGTTCCGTCTTGCCGGGATAGGGGATGCAGTCGATCAGCCCCTGCGTATAGGGGTGGGTGGGAGCAGCGAAGATTTGCCGGCTGGACCCGGTTTCGACGATTCGCCCGGCATACATGACCGCGATCCGGTCGGCGATGCGCGCGACGATCCCGAGATCGTGGGTGATCAGGATCAGCGCCATGTCGAATTCCGCCTGCAGGTCTTTGAGCAGATGCAGGACCTGGGCCTGCACGGTGACGTCAAGCGCCGTCGTCGGCTCGTCCGCCACGATCAGGGCCGGGTCGCACATCAGCGCCATCGCGATCATGATCCGCTGGCGAAGCCCTCCGGAGAGCTGATGCGGAAACTGCCGGAGCCGCGTGCCGGGATTGACGATCCCGACGCGGGCCAGCAGGTACTCGGCGCGTTCCCGCGCTTCGCGCCGGCCGCTCCCGCGGTGCCGGATATGGATTTCCTCGAGCTGGTCTCCGATCGGGTAGACCGGGTTCAGCGACGTCATCGGATCCTGGAAGATCATCGCCATGCGATTTCCGCGTATCGCCGAGAACGCCTTGTCCGAAAGCGATCGCAGATCGGTGCCTTCGAGGCCGATTTCCCGCGCCCGAAGCCTCGCGCGGCCCGGCAGGAGCCGCATGACCGCGAGCGCGGTCATCGTTTTCCCGCAACCGGATTCGCCCACAATGGCGAGCGTGCGGCCGCGAATTGCCGACAAGTCGACATTTCTCACCGCGTGGAGGGTTCCGGACGGCACCGGAATGTCGACACTGAGGTCGCGCACCCTGAGGATCGTGTCGCGTTCGGACGTCATCTGCCGCGGCCCTCGGGCACGGTGATGTCGCGAATGCCGTCGCCCATCAAATTGATCGCGATCACGAGGAAGAACAAGGCGAGCCCGGGCAGCGCGATCAGCCAGGGCTTGAAGAACATGAAGTTCCGCCCCTCGGAAATGAGCAGGCCCCATGACGGGGTCGGAGGCTGTATCCCGAGGCCGAGAAACGACAGAACGGCCTCAACCAGTATGGCGATCGCCATTTCCAGGCTGGCGATGACGATGATGTGGCTCGTCACGTTGGGCAGGATCTCGCGCAACAGGATACGCGTGTGGGAGGCGCCGACCGCATGGGCGGCGGTTACGAATTCCTGGCCCCTGATCTGCTGCGTAACGCTCCGGGTCACGACGGCGAAACGATCCCAGAACAGGAAACCGAGGATGGCGATCAGGGCGATCAGCGAGCCTCCGAAGACCGAGACCAGGGAGAGCGCAATCAGGATGCCGGGCAGTGCCAGCTTGACGTTGATCAGGTACATCACGACGGCATCGACGCGACCGCCGAAATACCCGCCGATAATGCCGACCGTCGACCCCACGAGTCCGGAAATTATCGCGGCGCCGAAACCGATGGTGAGCGAAATCCGCGCGCCGAACAGGATACGCGTGAGATAGTCGCGGCCGAGCGAGTCGGTGCCGAGGGGATGCGCCCAGTCGCCGCCCTTGGCCCAGAAGGGATCGATCAACCGGGCATCCAGATTCTGCGTGAAGGGGTCGGACGGCGAAACCCACGGCGCGAAGACCGCCAGCAGGACGACCAGCAGCACGAACCCGGTGCCGGCCAGGAACCCGACATGACTCCGCCCGCGGCGGCGCATGATCTCCCCGGGCCCCGGTGCGTCGGCCCGGAATTCGTTCGCGAAGAGCCCGCCCGCCATCCCGACCCCTAGCCGAGCCTGATGCGGGGATCGAGGCGGGCGTTGATCAGGTCGGACGCCAGCGTGAGTACGATGTAGGCAAGGGACACGAAGACGAGGATCGACTGCACGACGGGGAAATCGCTCCTGAGGATCGATTCGTAGGCCAGCAGGCCAATACCGTTGAGCGCGAAGACGGTCTCGACGATCACCGACCCGCCGAGCAGGAAGCCCAGCGAAACCGCGGACAGGGAGACCACCGGCAGGACCGCGTTCCTGAGCGCGTGCTTGAAGAATACCGCGCCGGGCCGCAGTCCCTTGGCGCGCGCCGTGCGGATGAAATCCGCCTCGAGCACCTCCAGCATCCCGGTCCGGGTGAGCCGCATCAGCGCCGGCATCACCGCCGTGCCGAGCGCCACGGTCGGCAGGATGAAATGGGCGAAGCTGGACGAGCCCGAGATCGGCAGCCACCGCAACAGCACGCCGAACAGGTAGATCAGGATCAGCCCGAACCAGAAATTCGGGATCGCCTGGCCGAACACCGCGACACCCAGGGCCGCCCGGTCGATCGACGTGTTGGCCCGGATCGCCGCCAGCACCCCGAGCGGGATGGCGATCCCCAGCGCGAGGACGAGCGAATAGACCGAGAGCAGGATCGTCACCCCGACCCGTTCGAGGATCAGGTCCATCACGGGCTCGTTGGTGAACAGCGACTGGCCGAGATCGCCGCCGAGCGCGTCCGCCGCCCAGGTCAGATATTGTTCGTGCAGCGGCCTGTCGAGGCCGTAGAGCGCCGCGATCTCGGCGATTTCCGCGGGCGTCGCGTCCTCACCGGCGAGGTCGGCCGCAAGGTCCCCCGAAACGCGCAGGAGCGCGAAGCCGATGATGGAGACCGTGATCGCCACCAGCACCGCCACGCCGAGCCTTTGTACGAAGAAACGTCCCACCCGCGTTCCCTGGCTAAGGCATTTTTCTATCTGAGCGGATCGCCGCCCTCCCCCAACCCCTCCCGCAAGCGGGAGGGGAGAAGACAGGGAGGAGTCGCCGAGTGTCCCCCTCTCCCCCGTGGGGGAGAGGGCCGGGGTGAGGGGGGACGCGCTTCACACATCGAGCTTGAAGACGTGGCGCGCGTTGCCTGCGAGAATCTTCTCCTTGTCACCGTCCGACAGCCAGTCGAACCCCTTTATGTGGTGCGCGACGTCGTCCATGTGCCGCCCGGTATCCGGGTTGACGGACGACCCGACGCCGGGGCATTCCGCGCCGAACAGGCATCGGTCCACGCCCGCGACCCGGATCAACAATTCGATCGCCTCGGGCGTGTAGAGCACCGTGTCGTAATAGAGCCGCCGCATACGCCGGCTGAAGCGCTCGGCCCCTTCGCGGCGGAGCGTGCCGGATTCGAAACGTCCGAGCTGGTACGGAATCGCGCCGCCGCCGTGGCTGACGACGATCTTGAGGTCCGGGAAATCGTCGAGCACCTGGGAGTTGACGAGCCCGTAGACCGCCGTCGTCTCCTCGTTGATGAAACGGAGCGAATAGGGCTCGCGCTCGGACCGGGACCCCGTGCCGTGAATGTGGGCCGGCACGTCGAGCTCGCACAGTTTCTCGTAGAGCGGATACCAGTACCGGTCGCCGAGCGCCGGCGGATGGACGCCGGTGTTCTCATAGGGGTCGGGGTTCAGCAGGCAGCCCTTGAAGCCGAGCTCCGAAACGCAACGCTCCAGCTCCCGGATCGCCATGTCGAGCGGCTCGCCGCAGGGCTGCGGGAGGCCGGCGATGCCGACGAACCGGTCGGGATAAAGTTTCGTTTCCCGATGGATCATGTTGTTGCATTCCTCGTGGAACCACTGGACGAGCCTGGCCGGCTTCTCGGAATGCATCAGCTGGAAGGGACGCGGCGAGACGAGCTGCATGTCGGTCCCGAGCGCGTCGAGATAGTCCATGTGGCTGTGGCCGGAGCCCGGGAAATGCTTCTTCTCGACGGCTTCGCGGATGTCGTCGTCGCTGACGTTCACCCGGCCGCGGCCATGCGAGCCACGATGGGACAACAACGTCGCCTTGTAGGCCCAGAGCTCGGAAGGCGCGCTCACATGGGCGTGGCAATCGATGATCATGTCCCCTCCCCCGGCTTCGCACCGCCGCCGCGATGCCCGCGGTACTATAGGGGAGATCGCGGAGCGGCCAAGGTGGGGCCGCCATCGTGGCGCATCCGTTTCGGTAGAAGCGAGAAAGCGGAGCGAATCGGAGGGCGGGGCTTCAGCCCACCAGCTCTTCGACGTTCTGGCCGCGCTCGATCATGTAGGTCTGCTGGACGAATTCGACGCGCTTGTCGTCGGATTCGGCCATCAGCACGGTGAGCCCGTCCTGCTGAAGCTGGCGGATGGTCTCGCCGAGCTTGTCGCCGAGGCCCGGGGAGAGGCCCTCGAACGGCTCGTCCAGCAGCAGAAGCTTGCTGCCGCTCATCAGCGAGCGGGCGAGCGCCGCCATTTTCTGTTGCCCGCCGCTCAGCATCGATGCGCGGCGGTTCACCAGCGGCATGAGGTCGGGCATGCGGTCGTAGATGTAACGCAGCCTCTCCTCGGCATTCTCCGCCCTCGCCGCCCAGGCCGGAAGCAGGATGTTGTCCTCGACCGTCAGCGAGCCGATCAGGCGCCGATCCTCGGGCATGTAACCGATGCCCCGTTGGGCGCGCCGATGCCCCGGCACCTCCAGCAGGTTTTCGCCATCGAGATCGATGCTGCCGCCCACCACCGGCACGAGGCCCATGATGCTTTTGAGCGTCGTCGTCTTGCCGGCGCCGTTGCGCCCGACCAAGGCGACCAGCCCGCCCTCCGGGATATCGAGGCTGATACCGCGCAGGATCACGAACGTCTTGATCGTCACCCTGATGCCGGCGAGTTTCAGCATGTCATTCGTGCCCCAGAACGGCGCGCCTGACCTCGGGCTGGGCCAGCACGCTCTCCGGCTCGCCGTCGGCGACGACCCGCCCCGTGTCGAAGACCAGGACCCGCTTTCCGTAACGCTGGACGACATCCATGTCGTGCTCGACGAAGATCGTCGTAATGTCGCCTTCCCGCAGCACGGCGATCAGCGTGTCCATGACCTGGAACTTGTCCTCGATGCTGACCCCGCTGGTCGGCTCGTCCATCACAAGCAATGTGGGTTTCAGGGCGAAGGAAAGTGCGATGTCGAGGAGTTTGCGCCCGCCCTCCGGCAGTTCGCTTACCGGCCGGTTGGCATAGGATTCGAGCCCGAACCGGTTGAGTATCTCCCACGCTTCCGGCTCCCAGGGGTCGCGGTGGAGCGGCCTCCAGAAATTGCTCGACTCGCCCGCCGTGGCGGCGAGAGACAGCAACACGCCCTCGAGCACCGTCATGTTCGTATAGAGTTGCGGGATCTGAAACGAGCGCGCGACGCCTCGCTTGGCGAGTTCACGCGGAGCCAGATCGGTGGTGTCCTGGCCCATCACGAGGATGCGGCCGCTCTCCGGCTTCAGATAGCCGGTGATCAGGTTGAGGAACGTCGTCTTGCCGGACCCGTTGGCGCCGACGATTCCGACCAGCTCCCCGTTTTCGACGTCGATGTTGAGGTCGTCGGCGGCGACCACCGCGCCGAAGGTGCGGTTGATCCCGACGGTCCGGAGAATGGGGCCGGAGTCAGTGATGGTCGCCCCCTCTGTCCTTGCCGGTGATCCGGGCCTCGATCCGCTGGTAGATCGCCCACAGCCCACCCGGCTGGAACAGGATGATCAGCAGCATGATGATGCCCATCATCATCTGCCAGGCGAGCGGGAAGTACTTCGACGCATAGGTCTGAAGGAATTCGAACACCAGCGCGCCCAGCATCGGACCCGGCACGCCTCCGAACACGCCCAGCAGGGCGACGAAGACGAACTCGCCCGACTGGATCCAGAACGCGTCCTCCGGGACGATATGGCCGATGGTGAACGCGGCCAGCACGCCGGCCACCCCGCCCAGCGTGCCTGCCAGCAGATAGGTCCGGTAGACCACCTGGCGGACCGCCACGCCGGAATACTCGATGCGGATTTCGTTGTCGTACATCGCGCGCAGGAAATATCCGGCGGGCGACGCCATGAAGCGGTAGACCACCAGCGTAACGATGCCCACCATCGTCAGCGCGAAATAGTAGTAGCCGTAAGAGTCGCCCGGCAGGGCGATCCCGGCGAGCGTCGCGGTCCCGATCGCCAGCCCGTCGGTGCCGCCGGTAATCCAGTAAAGCTTGAGCAGGGCGCCGAAAAGCATCATCGAGAATGCGAGGTTCAACATCGCGAAGAAGACCTCGCGGTAGCGCGCCATGACGATGCCGACCAGCGCGGCCATGATGAACCCCGCGAGCGCGCCGAGCGGAATCAGGAAAAGCAGTTCCCGGACGCCGAGCCACTTGATGCAGAAGCCGACCGCATAGGCGCCCGTCGCGTAGTAGAGCGCGTGGCCGAAAGTGAGCAGCCCGCCGCGCAGCAGGACCGAAACTCCCATGACGGCGATGAACATGAACATCGCCTTGGTGAGGACGAACAGGATCCAGCCCGGCAGAAACGGCGGCACCAGGATCAGCAGGGCGGCCGCGACCACGCCGGCGCGCGGCAAGGCCCTCCAGTCCATCCAGTGCGTCATATCCTTCGCAGCTCCGCTTCGCCGAAGAGCCCTTCGGGCCGGATCACCAGCACCAGGATCATGATCAAATAGACCACCATGAGCTCAAGCTCCGGCGCGAGATGGATCGCCAATGCGCGCGCGAAGCTGACGATGACCGCGCCGATTGCCGCGCCCTCGATGCTGCCCATTCCGCCGATGGCGATGACCGCGAAGGCGAGCACGACGACCTCGAGCGCGAATTGCGGGACGACGGCGATCTTGGGGGCAACGAACGCACCTCCGAGAGCCGCTGCCAGCGCCCCCACCGTGAAGGCCACCGTGAAGACCAGGTTGACGTTGATGCCGATGGCCCGGCTGACCTCGCGGTCGTGAATCACCGCAATGACGAGCTTGCCGAACCGGGTCGCGCGCACCATCCACACCAGCGCCCCGCCGAAGACCACCGAAACCCCGACCAGCACGAAGTCGTACCAGGGATAGATGATCCCCCCGACCTTGAACCTGCCGAGCATCGAGTAGGGCTCGCTGATGAACAGCGGCTCCATCCCCCAGATCAGCTTCATGCTGTCATCCAGGATCAGCAGGATCGAGAACGTGAGCAGCAACTGGATATGCATGTCGCTGCCGTAGATCCGGCGCAACAGCAGGCGCTCGATGATCGGTCCGAGGAGAAAACCGACGATCAGCGCGCCGAGCAGCAGCATCGCGTAGGTCAGCACCGGGGGCAGGTCGACTTCGAGCACCAGCAGCGCGAGCCAGGTGCCCATATAGGCGCCGAGCGCGTAGATGCCGCCATGCGAGACGTTGAGGATCCGCATGACGCCGAACACGACGGTCAACCCGACGGATAGCAGGAACAACGTCGCCGCGTAGTTGATCGCGTCGAAAACGATGATCGTGAGAAGGTTCATCGCGCGCCGGACCCCTGCTTTCCGCCCCGCTCAGGCCGCCCGAACTGGGGCGCGAGGGGGACGATTCCCCCCTCGCGCTTCCGTTCGGTCGGTTCCGAAACGACCGGCTACTTGATGCCCCGCACCCAGTCGAGAGTCTTGGTGCCGAGCGGCGGGTTGATGTCCTCCGCCTTGTGGTGGACGATGTTCTCGAGGATCGCGAAACCGTATTTCTTCGAGAACTTGGTCGTCCCGACCAGCCCGCCATGCACCGCCTGATGATCCGACCGCATGGTCACGGTGCCGCTCGGCGTCTCCCAGCTCAGGTTTTCGAAGGCCTTGATGACCTCCTCGGTGGTGGGCCAGCGCCCCGCCATCTCGATCGCCTTCTCGTACGCGCCCTTCAACCCTGACCACGCCTGGTAGGTGCGGTAGGCCGGGTAGTCGGGATAGCGCTTGTTGTGCGCGTAGACCGCGGCGACGAAATCCTGGTGTGCCTTGGTCCCCTTGAGCGCGAAGAACCCGGCGGTCGCACGCGGCGCCGCAACCACGCCGTCGGGCATCGACTTGCCGACATTCTGCAGCACCTGCTCGCCGGTCGAGAGCAGCACCAGGCTCTGGTCGAACAGCCCGCGCGGCCGCGCCTGCTTGATGAAGGTGATCAGCCCGCCGCCCCAGAAGCTGGAGTGGATCACGTCGGGGCGTGCCGCCAGAAGACGGGAAATTTCGGCCGAGTACTCACCGGCCTGGAACTTGGTCCAGAGCTCGGCAACCACCTTGACGTCGGGCTTGAGGCGCTGCATCGCGATCTTGAACGCCTCCCAGGAATCGCGTCCCCAGGCATAGTCCTCGTTGGCGCCGGCGATGGTCTTGATGTCGGGATTGACCGAAAGCGCGTAGCGCGCCAGCGAGACGCTGTCGCCGGCCTGGTTGGCGGCCGTTCGGAAGACGTATTTGAGCTTGTTGTCCTCGGTCAGCCGGTGGGTGCCGCAGACATGCACCACCGTCAGCACCTTGAGCTCCTCGGCCACCGGAGCGATGGCGAGGCAGTTGCCGCTGGAGGTGTAGCCGACGACCGCGTCGACCTTCTCGTCGAGGACGAGGCGGCGCAACTCGGACACCTGCTTCTTCGGCCCGCCGCCCTCGTCCACCAGCACGAGATCGATGGGAACGCCGCCGATGCCGCCCTCCTTGTTCCACTTGGCGACCAACCATTCCGACGTCCCCTTGCCGGACACGCCGAACACCGCCGCGCCGCCCGAGAAGAAGTCGACGAACGCTACCTTGAGCGATTTGGGCGCCCCTTTCGGCGCGGCCGCGGCCGCGCCGAACGCCATCGCCCCAGCCGCGAACGCGCCGAGGACGAACGCGGGAATCCTGAATTTCGAGATTTGCCGCATGACGGATCTCCCTTTCCGTAGGGCTCCGCGCGGCCGTCGGTTACCGTCTTTGCTTACTAATGTGTTGCTTACCGTTAGTCGCGGCCGTTCGCGGACGGTTTATCGGAAACCGGCGAGAACGGTAGCACAATGGAATCCGGATCGGAAGCGCGCGGAAAGGGGAGCAGGGAGCAGGAGGGACTGCGGAAGCCCAAGCTCTCGCGCCGAGCGACGGTGCTCGCCCGATATCTGGAGGATCGGTTGTTTGCTCGGTTGGAGCAGGCGTGACTGGCGGCCGCCGGTTAATTTGGCCATGATGGCCAAATTAACCGGCGAGGGGGGTGATGTCTGAACGCGACGACGAACGCTTTGTGCCCCTCGATCAGGTCCACGGCAGCAACTATGTGCCGGGCTTAACGCCGGCGCGCGACTGGGAGGCCGAACTGCTAGCGGAGTGGCTGGCGAAGTTGCCCGGGGCCTACTACGCAAGGCGCGATTTTGGGGGATGGGACCTGTACAAGGCCGATCCCGCCACGCCATGGGAGTGGCACACCGGCATAAGGGTCGCCAACGGGATACGGAACAGGTGGGCGGTGAACCACATCGCCAAACTGCATTCTCGCGCGCGCTCGCTCCCCTACGCCTATTCCGACGCCTACAAACGGGACATGGAACGCGGCAGACGCATTTTCTGCTGGTGGGCGCGGGCCGTCTGTTTCCTGCGAGTTGAACTGGGCATATAGCGCGGAAAAGGGAGCGGTGTCGCGTTGCCCATACCTCGTCATGCCCGGAACAAGTCCATTGCTGTCCGGTTTAAGTCGTGCAAACAGGGCGCGAGGCTTGGCTGCCGGCGGGCTACCGGCGCATCGGCTCAATCGAGGCTCGGATTGCGGGAGGCTCGCACCGCCGGTCCGTGTCCCCTGCTGTCACCCCGGACTTGTTCCGGGGTCCAGACTGTCAGGCACCGCCCTTGCCCGGCTTCCCCCGGATCGCGGTCCGGGGCAGGCCTGGACCCCGGAACAAGTTCAAACAATTTCACGCTCATATTACATAAATAACTGTTTTTATTGAATATTACTCCACATGATCGCTTGCCTTTAGCCGGACTTCCAAAATCCGTCATCAAAGCGAATGCAGATTTTTTCAAAATTTGGACGGTCCCTGGCGGCGTGTGGCACCCGATTTCCATTTTCGAGCCTCGAATCCAAGGCCGGGTAGGAGGGGCTCGGTAACGAACCCTCCTACCCGGCCGAATCCAATTTGATATCTCCTTGCGTGAAACTCCGTGTGCGAGCCAACGGTAGTGAGTCAGTTTGAAATCTGACCTGTCGCGGCCCGGCCCCGCGTCCTATATGCTTAGCGGGAAGGACTTTAGGGCAAGGTATGACACTACGAACGCGCGAGGCGCTCATTTGCCA
>JAJEHI010000138.1 GCA_022823775.1 Defluviicoccus sp.
GGGTGACCCCGGACAGCGGCGCCGGACGAAGCACGGCCTCGGTGGTCAGCCCGGACGCGTCGATCTCGGCCGCGTCATCGATCAGCCCGGGCGTCGCGTGAAACGCCCAGCCCTTCACATCGGCGTTCGCCAGCCCGCGGAGAGCGTCGTCGACGCTCCCGAATAACCGCCCACCGCGCTCCAGGCGTCCAGCAGGCGCGGCAGCGGACCCGTCCAGATGCCCGCCGCCGGCGTCCAGCCGTCGCCCAGCGCCCGCGCGAAACCCTCCACCGGCGCCGCACCCGAGGACGGCCCCACCAGGCGGACCGCGAGATCCGTCGCGGCCTCGATCCGCGACGCCAGCACGTTGTCGCTGTCGATGTCGGCGAGAGGCAGGGTGACCGCGTCCGCCACGATCAGCTCGGGCGGCAAACCCCGCTCATCGTACGGCGCGATCGGCTCGATCGCAAGCCACGGACGCTTCGAGACCCGGATCGAGGACCAGCGAGGACCGGCATCCTCGTGCAGCTCGCCCAGCCGCTCGCGGACCGTTTCTGCATCGCTCCGCGCGTCGCGCTCGCTCCGCCCAAGCTCGCCACAGCCGGTCGCAACCGCTAAAAGAAGCGCCCACGAAACAGCAGAAAACGCTCCGGAATTGCACCTTGACACCGAATCCGGCAGGGATAATCCTCCCTACGCGAACCCATGATCCAGGGGTCGACAGCCTCGTAACCGCGCCCTCGCGGAAGGGCCAGCCGGATGTCGTGCACGGCCCCGCGGCGGCGTCGGACAGCATGGCTCCGCGACGGCCGGAACTCCAGCGTAAGCGGCTTGGCGCCGTCCGGGCAGAGGAGCGCTGAGGGGTGCGTCTCGTCCAGAAATTCGGTGGGACCTCGGTCGCCGATATCGACCGCATCCGAGCGGCAGCCGTTCGCGTCGCGGCGGCGGTGGAGGCCGGCAACGAGGTGGCCGTGGTCGTCTCCGCGATGGCCGGGACGACCGACCGGCTGGTCGAATGGACCCGGGAGATTGCGCCCTTCCATGACGCGCGGGAATACGATGTCGTCGTCTCGTCCGGGGAGCAGGCCACCGTCGGGCTGATGGCGCTCGCGCTCCAGGCGGCGGGTGTCGACGCGCGGTCCTGGCTCGGGTGGCAGATTCCGATTCTGACGGACGACGTCCACGGGCGCGCGCGCATCGGCGACGTCGACCCGAGCGAGCTGCTGAACCGGATGTCCCAGGGGCAGGTGCCGGTGGTCGCGGGCTTCCAGGGGTTGAGTTCCGCGGGACGTATTACCACGCTGGGACGGGGCGGCTCCGACACCTCGGCGGTCGCGCTCGCCGCCGCGCTGGGCGCCGATCGCTGCGACATCTTCACCGACGTGGACGGAATCTATACCACCGACCCCCGCATCGTCGCCAAGGCGCGCAAGCTCGCCAAGGTGACTTTCGAGGAAATGCTGGAGATGGCATCCCAGGGCGCCAGGGTGCTGCAAACCCGGTCGGTCGAGATGGCCATGAACCACGGGGTCGAGCTCCAGGTCCTGTCGAGTTTCGTGGACGTACCCGGTACCTTTGTCGTCAACGAGGACGTGGACGTGGAACAGCAAGTCGTCAGCGGCATCGCCTATACCAGGGACGAGGCCAAGATCACCATCGTCGGCGTGCCCGACCGTCCCGGGATCGCGGCCGCCATCTTCGGTCCGCTCGCGGACACCAGCATCAACGTCGACCTGATCGTCCAGAACGTTTCGGCGGACGGAAAACAGACCGACATAACCTTCACCGTGGGCCAGGCGGATTACGACCGCGCGCTCTCCATCATCGAAACCGCGCGGCAACAGATCGGGTTCGCCCGGGTCGAGGGCGACCCCGAAGTGGTCAAGATCTCCGTGATTGGGGTAGGCATGCGCTCCCACGCGGGTGTCGCGCAGAAGATGTTCAACGCGCTCGCGGAAAAGGGCATCAACATCCAGGTGATATCGACCTCGGAGATCAAGGTGAGCGTCCTGTTGGCCGAGGAATATACCGAACTCGCCCTTCGTTCCCTGCACACCGCCTACGGGTTGGACGACGGGGAGCCCGCATGAGCGCGGCGGCCCCACGGCGTCCGGAAGACACGGGATGAACCGGCGCGCGGCAAGGGCGCGGCTCGATGGGCTGTGGCACCGGGGCCGCGAGTTCCTCGGCGCCGAGTACGCGATCCTGGGCGGGGCCATGACCTGGGTGTCCGAGCGCAACCTGGTCTCGGCGCTGTCGAATGCGGGCGGATTCGGCGTAATCGCGTGCGGTGCGATGACGCCCGATCTGTTGAGCGGCGAGATCGAGGCCACGGACGGCCTGACCGCACGATCGTTCGGCGTCAACCTGATCACCCTGCACCCGGAGCTGGATACGCTGATCGACGTATGCGCCGACCACGGGGTGTCCCACGTGATCCTCGCGGGCGGCTTGCCCCCCGCCCCGGCGATCAGGCGGATCAAGACGAGCGGCGCGCGGGTCCTGTGCTTTGCCCCGACATTGGCGGTCGCGCGCCGGCTGGTCCGGTTGGGCGCGGATGCGATCGTCATCGAGGGCGCCGAGGCGGGCGGCCATGTCGGGCCGGTGGCGACGAGCGTTCTGGCGCAGGAAATCCTGCCCAACATAGACCAGGTTCCGGTGTTCATCGCGGGCGGAATCGGTCGCGGGGATGCAATTCTGGGCTATCTGGAGCTCGGCGCTTCGGGATGTCAGCTCGGCACGCGATTCGTCTGCGCGACCGAGTCGATCGCCCATCCGGACTTCAAGCGCGCCTTCATCCGAGCGTCCGCGCGCGATGCGGTGACCTCGGTGCAGATCGATCCCGACTTCCCGGTCACGCCGGTGCGCGCGCTGCAGAACAAGGGCACGCAGGAATTCATCGAAACGCAGAGACGGGTCATCGCCAAGGTCCGCGCCGGCGAGATGGCACAGGACGAGGCCCAGCTCGAGATCGAGCATTTCTGGGCCGGCGCGTTGCGGCGGGCGGTGATCGACGGCGACATCGAATCCGGATCCCTGATGGCGGGGCAGAGCGTCGGCATGGTGGTCGAAGAGCGGCCGACCGCCGAGATCATCGGGGAGCTGGTGGACCAAGCGCTCTCGGCCATCGAGGCAAGGGCGGGATCCGGGGATTGACCGCGATGGCACAGACCGGCATCGGCGGTCATCGGCAGGCGCTCCGCAGCCTCCGGACCATCATGGCCGGCGACGGCTCGGCGCAGCATCGCCTCGACCGGATCGTCAAGGTGATCGCGGCCGAAATGGTCGCCGAAGTGTGCTCCGTCTACGTGATGCGCGCGGGCGAGTTGCTGGAGTTGTTCGCCACGGAAGGCCTCAACCCCTCGGCCGTGCACCGCACCCGCCTCAGGGTCGGCGAAGGGCTCGTGGGCGAGGTCGCGGCGCGGGCGCGAGCGCTCAACCTGCCCGACGCCCAGAGCCATCCGCTGTTCAGCTACCGGCCGGAGACGGGGGAGGAGATTTACCACTCGCTCCTGGGCGTGCCCGTGCTCCGCGGGGGACGGGTACGCGGCGTGCTCGTGGTCCAGAACCGGGCCCAGAGGCATTACACGGACGAGGAGGTCGAGACGCTCGAGGTGATCGCGGTCATCATCGCGGAGTTGATCGCCTCGGGCGGGCTGGTCAGCCCGGTGGAGACCGCGCCGGCGCAGGGCAACGCGATCCTCGCCATCCGTCTGGAAGGCGTCAGGATCAACGAAGGTCTCGCGATGGGCGAGGCGATTCATCACACCCCGCGGGTCGCGGTCCCTCAACTCGTGGCCGACGACCCCGACACGGAGCACCGGCGGCTCGCCGAGGCACTGTCCGCAATGCACAGCGAACTCGACGACATGTTGGCGCACGACGCGTTCGGCCGGCCGGGCGAACATCGCGACGTGCTGGAGACATACCGGAAGTTCGCGGAAGACCGCGGCTGGCTGCGGCGGATCGGCGAAGCGATCGGCGGCGGCCTGACCGCCGAAGCGGCTGTCCAGAAAGTCCTCGACGATACCCGGGCGCGAATGCGCCAGATCGTGGACCCCTATCTCGGGGAGCGGTTGGCCGACCTGGAAGACCTGGCCTACAGGCTTCTGCATCACCTTTCGGGAGAGGTTCGCCCCGCCGAGATGGAGGAGCAGCCGGAATCGGTCGTACTGGTCGCTCACTCGATCGGTCCGGCCGAACTCCTCGACTATGCCGGGAAGCGGCTGAAGGCGCTGATTCTCGAAGAGGGTTCGTCCAATTCGCACGTCGCGATCGTCGCCCGCGCGCTCGGCATCCCGGTGGTCGGCCGGGTCAAGGACGCCCTGTCGCAGGTCGACCCGATGGACCCGGTGATCGTCGACGGCGACCACTCCCAGGTCTATGTCCGGCCGGGCGAGGACATCCAGCAAATGGTGTCCGAGCATTTTTCCGAGCGCCAGCGCCGGCTCGCCGCCTACAGCGCGCAGCGTGACGACCCCGCCGTAACGCGGGACGGGGTGGAGGTCAGCCTGAACATCAACGCCGGCCTCCTGATGGATCTCCAGTCGCTCGATGCGAGCGGCGCGGACGGGATCGGTCTCTACCGCACGGAAATCCCCTTCATGGTCCACTCGGAGTTCCCGAGCGTCGAGGCGCAGACCGACCTCTACCGCCGTGTCCTGGAAGGCGCCGCGGGAAGGCCGGTAAAGTTCCGCACGCTGGATATCGGCGGCGACAAGCAGCTCCCCTATTTCCGCGAATCCTTCGATCAGAACCCGGCGATGGGCTGGCGGTCGATCCGGGTCGCGCTGGACCGGCCGAGCATGCTGCGCCAGCAGCTCCGCGCCCTTATCGTCGCCTGCGACGGACGGCCGCTCAGCGTGATGTTCCCCATGATCGCGGAGGTTGCGGAATTCCAGGCCGCCCGCTCGATCCTGGACATGGAAATGAAGCGGGCCGTGCGCCGGGGCCAGCGCATGCCGGAGCCGCTCGAAGTGGGCGCCATGCTGGAAGTTCCCAGCCTGATGTGGCAGCTCGACTCCCTGCTGCCGGAGGTCGATTTCCTTTCCGTCGGCAGCAACGACCTGTTCCAGTTCCTGTTCGCGGTGGACCGCGGCAATCCGCGCGTCGCCGACCGATACGACGTGCTTTCCCCGGGTCTGCTTTCGGTGCTGGAAAGCCTGGTCCAACGCTGCGCGGAACGGGATGTCGAGCTGTCGCTCTGCGGCGAGATGGCCGGCCGGCCGATCGAGGCAATGGCATTGATCGGCATCGGATTTCGAAACCTGTCCGCACCCGCCGGCACCGTGGGAGCCGTAAAGACGATGATCTGCGGGCTCGATGCGGGCGCATTGGCCGGGTTCATGAACACGCTGTTGAGTCTGCCGGATCACAGCATCAGGGAACGGTTGCGGGATTACGCGATCGACCATCGGATCGAGTTAAACGAACTCTGATGGAACGCTTCCCACGATAAGAAAAGCCTGTATTCCATGAAAACGGGTTGACCCTATATTCAGGGTTTACTTGGCCAACGATAGAGAAGGCTGCCTCGACGGGTAGCCCCATGCGCACGAGGGAGACCGGGCCGATCGACAGAGCCACGCGCGCGCCGGGCAGCGACGCCTTCGCGGACAGGTACGATGCCGTCGAAGTGGGGGCGCAACTGCGCGAGGCCCGGATCCTGCTGCGCCGGAGCCTGCCGGATGTCGCGCGCGATCTGCGCATCCGCCACGCCTACCTTCTGGCCATCGAGGAAGGGCGTCTGGAGGATCTGCCCGGCGTCGCCTACCGGACCGGATTCCTGCGCGCCTATGGCAACTATCTGGGTCTCGACGGAGCCGGTCTGGCTGAAGATCTCAGGCAAGCCCGCGACGCATCGGGGGAACAGGACCCGCTTCAGGTGTTTTCCCCGATCGACGAGGGCCACCTGCCCACCCGGTCGATTCTCCTGCTTGCGGTGCTGCTCGCCGTCGCGGTCTATGGCGTGTGGTACTTCGTCTCGAACACCGACGGAGACCCGGTGGAAAGAGTTGCGGCGCTGCCGGATCGGCTGGCCGACCTGCTCGACGACGAGCCCGCCGCGCGCGAAGAGCGGGCCGCGACGGAGCGCGACCGGGCGGTGACGCCGCCCGAAACCGCCCCCGGTCCCGCGCCGCCAAGCGCCGAACCGGCCGCCCGCGAAGACAATAGCGAGAGCGGCGGCGAAGCCGAGGAGACGGCATCCGCCTCGCCGGAACCGTCGACGCCGTCCGCGGAGCCGGGGAACGAGCCGGCCGCCGCGGAAACCGTCGCCGAGGCAACCTCGCCCGACCCCGCCGATGAAGCGCCGTCCGCGGAGCCGGCCGGGGAACGACCTCCGATCGAATCCGTTTCCGAAGCGCCGCCCGCGGAGCCGATTGCCGGGCCGCCCGCCGCGGCGCCCCCAAACGCGAACGCGCCGCCCGCGGAAGAACGCCCGCCACGGGCCCCGCCGGCTCCGGAGGGGAACGAGGCGGGCCCGCCGGTGGAGACGGCCGCGACGACCCTCTCCGCGCCCGCCCCGCCCGCCGCGGAAGACCGCGGCACGACGCGGGAAACGCCGCCCGCCGGTGTCCGCGAAGAGGCCGCCGCTTCGCGTATCGTGCTGCGCGCGGCGACGGAGAGCTGGATCGAGATCCGGACGGACGATGCGTCGCTGGTTTATTCGGGACTGCTGCGCGAGGGACAGACCTATGCCGTCCCCGAACGGCCGGGCCTCACGATGATCACGGGAAACGCGGGGGGTCTCGACATCCTGGTCGACGGCGAGGCGATTCCGCGGCTCGGCCCGCCCGGAGCCGTCATCCGCGACATCGACCTCGATCCCGACAGCCTGAGCGGTCGGGCCGGTCATTGACCGGGTTTGACAGCTTCCGGCGCCGCGCTTTCTGCCACTCGCCCATTTGCGCTATAACCCGCGCGTTCAAGAGCGCGGGACGCTGCGGATGACGATGCCGACAATCGAACTGTCCCGACCGCGCGCCGGCCGGGTCTAGACGCGGAAGGCCGACATGTCCAAGCTCCAGCCGGTTCGCGGTACGCACGATCTCCTTCCCGATCGGGCGCGCGCCTTCCGCCGCGTCGCGGATACGGCGCGGACGGTCGCGGGCCGTTACGGCTATCACGAGATGGCGACCCCGATCTTCGAGTTTTCCGAGGTGTTCAAGCGCACGCTCGGGGACACGTCCGACATCGTCACCAAGGAGATGTACACCTTCTCCGACCGGAGCGGCGCGGAGGTGACGCTGCGACCCGAAGGAACCGCGGGGGTGGCGCGCGCCGTCATTTCGGGCGGTCTCGCCCAGCACATGCCGCTCAAGTACTTCTATGCCGGCCCGATGTTCCGCTACGAGCGGCCTCAAAAGGGACGGCTGCGCCAGTTCCACCAGATCGGCGTGGAACTGCTCGGCGTCGCGGAGCCGCTCGGCGATGTCGAGGTCATCGCGCTCGGCGCGGCCATTCTCCAAGAGCTGGGCGTCGCGGGGCAGACGACTCTGGAGCTGAACACTCTCGGCAACGCCGGGAGCCGGGAAGCCTATCGCGGCGTACTGGTCGATTACCTGGAAGCCCGGCGGGACGAATTGTCCGAGGACAGCGTTTCGAGACTCGGGCGCAACCCTCTCCGGGTGCTCGACTCGAAAGACCCGGGCGATCGCGCGGTCGTCGCCGAAGCGCCGCTGCTGAGCGACAGTCTCGATGCCGAGTCGGCCGAATTTTTCGCATCGGTCCGCGCCGGGCTCGACCGGCTGGGGATTGCCTATACGCTCAACCCGCGCCTGGTCCGGGGACTCGACTATTACTGCCATACCGCGTTCGAGTTCACTACCGACGCGCTCGGCGCCCAGGGGGCGGTTATCGCCGGAGGACGCTATGACGGGCTGGTGGCCCAGATGGGCGGACCGGAAACGGCCGGGATCGGCTGGGCCGGCGGCATAGAGCGACTCTCGATGCTGGCGGATGAGCCGGCACCGCCGCCGCGGCCGATCGCGCTGGTTCCGATCGGCCCGGAGGCGGAAGTCGAGACCCTCGCCATCGCCGACAGGCTGCGCCGCGCGGGACTGGTCGTCGAGCTCGGCTACCGGGGCAATCTGAAGCGGCGGTTGAGCCGGGCGGACCGCCTCAACGCGCGCGCCGCCGTCCTTGTTGGCGAAGACGAGCTCGCCAGGGACGTGGCTACGGTACGCGACCTCGACAGCGGCGAGCAGGAAGAAATCGCCCTCTCCGCCCTCGCCGGCCGGCTGGCGGCGTTCTCCTGAGCGAGCGGGTCCGCCGGTGAGCATGAAGGACAAGCTGGACAAGCTGCTGCAGCGCCACGATGAGCTTGCGGCGCGGATGAGCGGTCAGGATTTCGGGAACACGCAGGCCTTCGTACGCGCGTCCAAGGAATATTCCGACCTGACTCCCGTGGTCGAAACGATCCAGGCGTTGCGCGCCGCGGAGCGCGAGGCCGCGGGGCTCCGGGAGCTGCTGGACGACGAGGACGGAGACGCCGAAATGCGCGCGCTCGCGCTTGAGGAGCTGCCGGCGGCGGCGGAGGCCGTCGCGGAGCACGAGCACCGGTTGAAGGTCCTCCTCCTGCCCAGGGATGCCGCGGACGAGAAGAACGCCATCCTGGAGATCCGGGCCGGCACGGGTGGGGACGAGGCGGCGCTGTTCGCCGCCGACCTGTTCCGCATGTACCAGCGCTATTCGGAGTTGCACGGCTGGCGGCTGGCGCTGATGCAGACGACGGAAACCGGGATCGGCGGCTTCAAGGAGGCGATCGCCGAGATTTCCGGAACCGGCGTGTTCGCCCGGCTGAAATTCGAATCGGGCGTGCACCGGGTTCAGCGCGTGCCGGAGACCGAATCGAGCGGCCGCATCCACACCTCGGCCGCCACCGTCGCCGTGCTGCCGGAGGCGGAGGAAGTCGACGTTACGATCGACGAGCGCGATCTCCGGATCGACGTCTTCCGGGCTTCGGGTCCGGGCGGCCAGTCGGTCAACACCACGGACAGCGCCGTGCGCGTCACCCACCTCCCGACAGGGATCGTGGTTTCGCAGCAGGACGAGAAATCGCAGCACAAGAACCGCGCCAAGGCCATGAAGGTGCTGCGCGCGCGGCTCTACCAGGCGGAGCGCGCCGCGCGCGATGCCGAGCGCGCGGCGGACCGCAGATCGCAGGTCGGCTCGGGCGACCGTTCGGAGCGCATTCGCACCTACAACTTTCCCCAGGGGCGCGTCACCGATCACCGCATCAACCTCACTCTCCACAAGCTCGACCGCATCCTTGCCGGGGAAGCGCTGGACGAGGTCATCGACGCGCTCACGACCCACGATCAGGCCGAGCGCCTCGCCGAAATCTCTTGAGCCGCACCGTCGAAGCCCTGCTTGGCGACGCGGTGGAAGAGCTGGAGGCAGCGGGCATCCCCTCGCCGCGCGCGGACGCGCGGCTCCTGCTTCAGGCGGCTCTCGACCGATGCGCCGAAGCCCTGATCCGCGATCCCCGGGCACCGGTCGCGAGCGACGACGCCGACCTGTTCTTCTCCTTGATCGCCCGCCGCCGGAGGCGCGAACCGGTGTCGCGCATCCTCGGCAAGCGGGAATTCTGGAGCCTGGATTTCGCCGTCGCGCCGGACACGCTCGATCCCCGCCCCGATAGCGAGACGGTCGTCGAGGCCGCGCTCGAACGGTGCGGCGACCGCACGAAGCCGCTTCGCGTGCTCGATCTCGGGACGGGGAGCGGATGCCTCCTGCTGGCGGTCCTGAGCGAACTGCCCGGAGCCACCGGTGTCGGCACCGACATCGCGGAGGGGGCGGTCGCCGCGGCCGCGCGAAATGCCGTCAGACACGGTCTATCGGAGCGCGCGTCCTTCCTCTGTACCGATTGGGATGCGGATATCGACGGACAATTCGAACTGATTTTGTGCAACCCCCCTTATGTCGCGTCCTCGGAGATCGACGGTCTCCAACCCGAAGTGTCGCTCTGGGAACCGAGGACAGCGCTGGACGGCGGCACGGACGGTCTGGCCGCCTACCGGCGGCTCGCGCCGGCGATCGCCGGCCGACTGGCACCCGGCGGTGCCGCGTTCCTCGAAATCGGAACCGGCCAGGAGCAGCCGGTCGAAAGGATCATGGCGGCGCGAGACCTGGCGCGATTCGCAAGCAAGGCCGACTTGGGCGGTATCGTCCGATGTCTCGGTTTTATACGCCGGGGTTGATCCGGTCGGGGTCAGGAAGATAATGGTTGGAAGTAAGGGGCTCACGGTCTAGCCTGACAGAGGGGCAGGCAGCGAGCCAGGGGCTCGGGACCGAAGGCCGAAACAAGGCGAACCCCCTACAGCACGTTCTCCGCGCCGATAGACGCCGCCGCCGGTCGTGGCCGGGCGCGACGGTCGGAGACGGGACACAAGCTGGGCTGAACAGAGAAGTGGAATCCATGAGACAAGGATCGAATCCGAAGCGTCTGCGCGGCCGCACAGGACGCAAGAACCAGCATCCACGGTCACAGACTTTCGAGAGCAACGGTCCCGAGGTGAAGGTTCGGGGTAACGCCCAGCAGGTGGTCGAGAAATATCTGGCACTCGCCCGCGACGCTTCATCGGTCGGCGACCGCATCACGGCGGAGAGCTACTTCCAGCATGCCGAGCACTATTACCGGGTGATGACCGCGAACGGCGGGGGCGAAGACCGCAACGCCCAGGGCAATCGCCAGAACCACCAACACGAGCAGCGGGCCGAGGGTAACGGCGGAGCCCCGCGGCAACCGGTCGAAGCCGTCGCCAACGGCAGCGCAACGCCTCCCGAACAGCCGGCGCAGAACGGGCTGTCGGCCAACCCCTCCCAGGAAAGCCCCGCCCCGGAGCCGCAGACCCAGGAATAGCGGCCGACGGCCGCGCACCCGAAGGGCGCGACCCCGTTCCATTCCGAGTAAACGCGGGTCTTGCGGGATCCGCTAACCGTTTCCATATATCGAATGCCGAGCGGACGCCCGACGGGTCCGCTCGATTGCCCGCCTGTCGCAGGGGGCACCCGATGCAATGTCTGTAATCGGAGTTGCAGGACATGGATTTCGACCGTTACACGGAACGGGCGCGCGGCGTCGTGCAAGCGGCCCAGGCCCAGGCCGTCTCCCGCCACCATCAGCGCCTGACGCCCGAGCACATTCTCAAGGTCCTCCTGGAGGACCGCGAGGGCCTGTGCGCGGGCCTGATCCAGGCCGCCGGGGGCGACCCCGGGGCGGCGCTCCAACGTACGGAAGAGGCGCTCGACAAGCTGCCGAGGGTCGAAGGCGGCAACGGTCAGCTCTACGTGACCAACGAAGCCTCGAGGCTGCTCACGACGGCGCAGGAAGCCGCGGAAAAGGCGGGCGACAGCTACGTGACGGTCGAGCGCCTGCTACTGGGCGCCAGCCTCGCAAAGGGCTCGGAAACGGGCGAGATTCTCAAGGCAAGCGGCGTGACGCCGCAATCCCTCAACGCGGCGATCGAGACGCTGCTCAAGGGGCGTACGGCCGATACCGCAAGCGCGGAACAGGGCTACGACGCGCTAAAGCGTTACGCCACGGACCTCACCGAACAGGCGGAGGCCGGCAAGCTCGACCCGGTAATCGGCCGCGACGAGGAAATCCGCCGCACCATCCAGGTACTGGCCAGGCGGACGAAGAACAACCCGGTCCTGATAGGCGAGCCCGGTGTCGGCAAGACGGCGATCGTGGAGGGCCTCGCTCAGCGCATCGTCAACGGCGACGTACCGGAACCCCTGCGCGGCAAGCGGCTGATGGCGCTCGATCTCGGCGCGATGGTCGCCGGCGCCAAGTATCGCGGCGAGTTCGAAGAACGCCTGAAGGCGGTTCTTGAGGAAATCAAGGCGGCGGAAGGCGACATCGTCGTCTTCATCGACGAACTCCACACCCTCGTCGGCGCCGGTGCCGCGGAGGGGGCGATGGACGCCTCCAACATGCTCAAGCCGATGCTCGCGCGCGGCGAGCTTCACTGTATCGGCGCGACGACGCTGGACGAGCATCGCAAGCACATCGAAAAGGACGCGGCGCTCGCGAGGCGTTTCCAGTCGGTCTTCGTCACCGAGCCCACCGTCGCGGACACGATCTCGATCCTGCGCGGGCTCAAGGAGAAGTACGAACTTCATCACGGTATCCGGATCACCGATGGCGCCATCGTCGCCGCGGCCACGCTCGCCAACCGTTACATCACCGAGCGGTTCCTGCCGGACAAGGCGATCGACCTGGTGGACGAGGCCTCGTCCCGCCTCCGTATGACGGTCGATTCGAAACCGGAGGAAATCGACGAGCTCGACCGCCGCATCATCCAGCTCAAGATCGAGCGCGAGGCGCTCGGCAAGGAAAACGACGATGCCGCGCGCGAGAGGCTGGAGGCATTGGAACGCGAACTTGCGGATCTCGAAGAGCAGGCGACGGAGCTGACCGCGCTTTGGACCCGCGAGAAAGACAAGATCTCGGAAAGCCAGAAGATCAAGGAACGGCTGGACCAGGCGCGCTCGGAACTGGAAGCGGCGCAGCGCAACGGCGACCTCGCGCGCGCGGGCGAGCTGGCCTACGGCCTCGTTCCGGAATTGGAGCGGAGCCTCGCCGAGTCCGAGGGAGCGCCGGAGAACGGCGGCAGGCGAATGCTCAAGGAGGAAGTCACCGACGGAGACATTGCCTCCGTGGTATCGCGCTGGACCGGAATCCCGGTCGACAAGATGCTCGAGGGAGAGCGCGACCGACTGCTTGCGATGGAAGAGACCCTCGGCCGCCGGGTGATCGGCCAGGACGATGCCGTCTCCACTATCGCCAATGCGGTCCGGCGGGCCCGCGCCGGCCTCCAGGATCCCAACCGTCCATTGGGTTCGTTCATGTTCCTGGGTCCGACCGGAGTCGGCAAGACGGAGCTCACCAAGGCGCTCGCCGAATTCCTGTTCGACGACGAAGCCGCGATGATCCGGATCGACATGTCGGAATTCATGGAGAAGCACTCCGTAGCCCGGCTGGTCGGTGCGCCGCCGGGCTATGTCGGATACGAGGAGGGCGGATCGCTGACCGAGGCGGTGCGCCGCCGGCCATACCAGGTGATCCTGTTCGACGAGGTCGAAAAGGCCCATTCCGACGTGTTCAACGTCCTCCTACAGGTACTGGACGAGGGACGCCTGACGGACGGGCACGGCAGGCAGGTGGATTTCCGCAACACGCTCATCGTGCTCACCTCGAATCTCGGCAGCGAGCTGCTCGCCGAGCAGGCGGAGAACCGGGACACGGACGAACTGCGCGACGCGGTTATGGAGATCGTGCGCGCCGCTTTCCGCCCCGAATTCCTCAACCGGCTGGACGAGATCCTGCTCTTCCACCGGCTGGAACGCGGCCACATGGCGGCGATCGTCGATATTCAACTGGCACGGCTCGAACGCCTGCTGGAGGACCGCAAGATCGCGCTCGACATCTCCGACGACGCCAGGGTCTGGCTCGCGGAACAGGGCTACGATCCGGCCTACGGCGCCCGCCCGCTCAAGCGCGCGATCCAGCGCAGCCTGCAGAACCCGCTCGCAACCCTGATCCTCGAAGGCAAGGTGAAGGACGGTGAAACGGTGCGCGTCAGCCGGGACAAAGACGGGTTGTCGTTCAACGGAAGCGCGGTCGAGGCGTCGATCGCGGCCTGATGCTCCGCGTCGTGCCTATCTCGCTCGACATCCGGTCGGGCAGCGAGCACGTGGCCGCGGCAAGCGCCGCGCTCGCGGCGTTCGGCAAAGAGATCCGCGCGGCCATCGCCACGGCTGGAGAAGTCGGCGACGCGGATACCGAGGACCTGTTCGTCGGCGTCTCTCGCGACGTCGACAAGAACCTCTGGCCGGTCGAGGCCCAAACGCAGTCCGGCGGCTAACCGGTATGCGTCGGCACGGCTTCTGGCCGCTGGCGCTTCTGTGGCTTCCGGTCGGCTTCGCAATCCAGGCGGTCGTCAGGTTCGGACCGGAAGGCGGCCCGTGGGCGGATACCGCGATGTGGCTGCCAATGGCCGCGCTGTCGCTCGCGGTCTCGGCACCCGCCGGGCTGCCGCTCGCGCTGGGATGCCGTTTCCTGTGGCGACTGGGCTACCGGCAAACCGCGTGGGCGGCGGGGGCCGGCCTTGGCGTCTCGACGGTGGCGGCGGGGCTCTACGCGGGGCTGCTCGGGCCGGTGGCGATCGCGCTTTGCGCCGCGATCGTGAGCTTGCCCGTGTGGATCGCCTCTTTCTGGCTCTCCCGTCGGACTTGATCGAACGGACGCACGGTTCCCCTACCCTTTCGAGGGTTTCGTCAGCGCCTCGCTCAGCTCCCAGAGGCGGCGTGCCGCATTCCCGTCGTACGAAACGGGCGACGAGCGGATTGGGTCCCGCTTCTCGAAATACTTGCCCGTCACGCCGGCCACTTCGGGCGCTCCGGCGAGATAGACCGCGGTGTCCGCGCCGGCCTCGGGCTTCAGCAGAAACGGGCGACCCAGCCACAAGAGCATGCGGAGCCACGGTGTCAGCTCGCGGAACAACGCGGTCGAGACCACGCCCGGGTGGAGACAGTTGGCCGTGACCCCGGTTCCCTCGAGGCGCCGGGCGAGCTCGTAAGTGAAGTAGACGTTCGCGAGTTTGGACCGGCTATAAGCCTCGAAGGGCGAGTAATCGCGTTCGTTCTGCAAGTCGTCGAAGTCGAGCTCGGCCTTGCGGTGTGCCCCGGATGCGACGGTTACGATTCGCGCGGGCGCGCATTCCTTGAGCCGTTCGAGCAACAGGCCGGTCAGCAGGAACGGCGCGAGATGGTTGACCGCGAAAGTCATCTCAAGCCCGTCCTCGTTCAGCCGGCGTTCCCGCCATGCGAGCACGGCCGCGTTGTTCATCAACACGTCGAGGCGGTCGAACCGTTGCAGATATTCGTCCGCCGCCTTTCGAATCTGCGCTTGCGAAGCCAGGTCGGCGATCAGCAGGTGGAGCGACCCGTTGCCGCTGCGCCGCTCTATTTCGTTCATGGCCGCGCGGCCGCGGGTTTCGTCGCGGCACAGCAGCACGATGCGCGCCCCCTGTCGCGCGAGGCCGATCGCCGCGGCCTTGCCGATTCCGGCGTTGGCGCCGGTGATCAGACAGGTCTTGCCCTGCATGGAGCCGCTACCCGCCTGCTGGCGCCGAGGCGCCGGCGTATTCCCGTTCGGTCTCGGCGATGACGGAATCGACCACCGCCCGCAACGCTTCCGGACTGTCCGCTCCGTCGAGCATCGCCTGCCGGTAAACGTCCTCCTGCCGGTCCGCGCTGTTGCCCTGCGCGACGATGCGCGGGGCCCGCGCGAGCGCCGCCTCGCAGCCGAGAGAACGCGCATCGTCGCTGAGCGTCGAGACGAGTTCGTCGATCAGCTCCGCGACGTCGACCCGGCCGCCGCTTCCATCGGGGTGAGGCAGGAACGCGAAAGTACCGTAGCGCTGAGAGATCCAGCGCCCCTCCCCGACCGATTCGGACGGCAGTTCCTCCGGCCCCTCTCCAGCATCCAGCCTGGCGTCAAGATGGCGAATGAGACAGGCGTAGAGGGCTGCGATCGCCACCGCATCCTCGATCCGCGGGCAGATGTCGCATATCCGGAGTTCGATGGTGGCGTAGTTCGCGGACGGGCGGATATCCCACCACAGCTCGGTGCCGTCCTCGATCGCCTCGATCGCGCGGTAACGCTCCACCACGGCGTCGTATTCGCGGCGCGTGCGGATCGCGGGAGGCGTTCCGGTGCGCGGCAGCGCGCCGATCGCCATCTGACGGTAGGATTTCAGCCCGGTCAGCCGCCCGGCATAGAACGGCGACGAGCAGGAGAGCGCGAGAAACACCGCGAGATAGCCTCGCAGCGCGTGCATCACCTCGATCCTGCGGTCGTCGTCGCCGAACCCGGCATGGATGTGCATCCCGCCGATGAAGAACTGCCGTACGCTGTCCTGATAGTCGATCTCGGCGCGCTGGTAGCGCTCCTTCTCCGTCACCTTCTGGTCCTGCCAGCGCGCCCAGGGATGGGTGGAGGACGCGACGACCCGCGCGCCGTGCGACCGGGCGGCCTCGATCGCGCAGCGCCGCGTCTCCCGCAGGCTTTGCTCGATCTCGGCGATCGAGGAGCATACCCTGGAATTGGTCTCGATCTGCGACCGCAACAACTCGCTGACCACCTTGTGCTCGCCCGCCAGTTCGCTTGCCCGCGCCAGGATTCGCTCGTCGGGGTCGGGAACGACGTCGCGCGATCCCGGATCGACGATCATCAGTTCTTCTTCAATGCCTAGAGTAATGTCGGCCATCGCGTTATCCGCATTCTTCAAATTTGTCGAAGCCCGGCTTGCCCCACGGGCGGCACCGACCGGGCGTGCGTCGACAGTCTACCCGATACGGGGGCGGGCTGAACCGCTTCTCGCTATTCGGGGCGTAGCGCGAGATCGCCGTACCAGGCCCGGACGCTGAGCCCGCTATTGTCCGAATCGGTCATGATCGCGATGCCTTCGAGCCTATCGACCTTGCGCCCGAACAGGCGGAGGAAGTCGGCTCGCACGTCTCGCCTGTGGGTCCGCCAGGCGCCGGAGGCTCCCGTCCCCGAATCGAGCGCGAACATCATCACCCGCGAGGTGAACGGGTTGGGCCAGAATTCGCCCACCCTTGCCTGCCCGGCCCAGACATAGCTGATGCCCAACGGCAACCCGAATATGCCTTCGCCGGGCGCGACCACGTAGACCCGGGCGGCGAAGTCGTCTCCGTCCCTGGTTCGCTCGTCCGTGACCCCGGGCGGCTTTTCGATCCTCCAACTCCATTCGAGAACGGGCGTCTCGGAAAGATCGATCTTCCGCTCCAGATAGAGGCTCGACGCCGAGGAAACGCTGTCCGCCTCGAGTACCTTCCGGCCATCGACCTCCACGATCCGGTAGCGGGTCTCGCCCTCGAATTCGCGCACCTGCCATCCGTCGGTGTCGCCGGAAGAGAACCGGCCCAGCACGAGCGGATCGGCCCGGGCGGGAATTGCGACAAGCGCGACCGCCAGCACGATCCAAACGCGGCGTTTCACGTTGTCCGGACGCCCGCCACCGCGGCGTGGACGAGGCCGACAAAGAGCCTGGTCTCCGGTTTCTCCGTCGGGGATACGCCTCGCCGTACCCCGAGTTTTTTCGAAACGGTGACGAACGCCTCTTCGGCGTCCGCCAACGGGATGCCGCCGCAAAGGTGGCTCTCGCGTTCGCTCAAGACAGAATTCCCCGTTCGTACCGTTGCCTTCGATCTTGAGGGAAAGGCAGAAGCCCGACAAGCGGAGGAGAGAGGGGAACCCGCGTCCGGAAGTTCGTTGCATAGGCAACTAATGTCCGTCATTTTGCACACATTCGCCCGGGAACCCAGTCGTGCCACGTTCGCCCAACATCCTGCTCATCACCTCGGACCAGCATCGCTGGGATTGTTTCGGATTCGAAGGGCGCCGCATCAGGACGCCCTGGCTCGACCGGATGGCCGAGACAGGAACACGATTTTCCGCCGCGATCACGCCCAACCTGGTCTGCCAGCCGGCGCGCGCTTCGATCCTTACCGGCATGCTGCCGCTGACCCACGGCGCCTACGACAATTTCGTCGATCTCGACGCGCGCACCGCCGAGCGCGGTTGGGCGAGGCGCCTGTCCGACGCCGGATACGCGAGCAAGTTCATCGGCAAGGGCCATTTCGGCGAGGACCCGGCGGCGACGCCCTACGGCGCGCCAGAGAACCGGGAGCGATCGGCCGCCTTCCCGGAGGACTGGTCCGGGCCCTATATGGGCTTCGACGAGGTCGAGCTGATGATCCTCGGCCACTGGCACGAATATCTGCCCTGCGAGAGGCCGCCGCGCGGCCACCATTTCGAGCGCTGGTTCTGGAACCACGGAGCCGAGGGCGAGGCGTGGTCCCTGTGGGCGCAGGACTTCGGACCCGCGCCCGAGGCGGCGCAGACCTGGTTTTCGAAGCTGCCCGATGCCTGGCATTCGACGACCTGGGTTACCGATCGGACCCTCGCTTTCCTCGACAGCCGCGATCCGGACAAGCCGTTCTGCCTGTGGGTCTCCTACCCGGATCCGCACCACCCGTTCGACTGCCCGGAGCCGTGGAGCCGGCTTCACGCCGCGGACGATGCGGACATCTCCCGCACCCATCTGCGGGATCTCGACCGACGGCCGTGGTGGCACCGCGCCGCGCTGGAAAACGAACCGCAGGGACGAACCGAGCGTTCTCGCGTCCTGCGCCGCGAATACAGCCGGATCGAGCCTCAGACGGACCGCCAGCTCGCGGAGATGACTGCCAATTACTACGGCGAGATCGCGTTCATCGACCATGGTGTCGGCCGCATCCTCGAGCGGCTCGACGAGCTGGACCTCGCCGGGGAGACGCTCGCGATCTTCACCGCCGACCACGGCGAATTGCTCGGCGATCACGGCCTCTATCTCAAGGGGCCGACCCCCTACGAGGGTCTGCTCAAGGTCGGGCTGATCGCGCGGGGACCCGGCGTGGAGGCCGGCCGCGTGGTGCGGGACCCGGTCTCGACGGTCGATCTCGCCGCGACGTTCTACGAGTGCGCGGGGATCGACTGCCCGGAAGACATCCAGAGCCGGTCTCTCTATCCGGTGATGCGAGGCTCCGAAGGCCGCGACGTTGCCTACAGCGAATGGAACCTGCACCCGAGCCGGGCCGGGGTCGAGCTCCAGCTTCGCACGGTTCGAACGGCCGATGCGAAACTGACCGTGGACCTGTTGTCCGGAGAGGGCGAGATGTACGACCTGGCGAACGATCCGGACGAGATGGAGAACCTGTTCGACGACGCCGGCCACCGGGGTCTTCGTCGCGAGTTGACCGACACGATCCGCGCCCGACCCGGCGCCGTCCTGTCGGAGTTCCCCGAGCATCGGGAATAGCCCTGCATGACGAGCCCGAAAGACATGCACGACGCGTCCGACTTCGATCTGAGTCGGATCGCCGGATACAGGCTTTCCGCATTGTCGAATCGCCTGACGCTCTGGTCCGCGCGGGTCTATCGGCGCGAGTTCGGGGTGAGCTCGCTCGAATGGCGGGTTCTCGCGAGCCTTGCCGCGCTGGGTCCCGTCACGGCGCGCGATGTCGCGGAGTTCGCCGTGCTGGACAAGAGTAACGTCAGCCGGGCCGTTCACCGGCTGACCCATCGTGGGTTCATCGAAAGAAGCGGCCACCCCGTCGACGGTCGAAGCAGAATCCTGACCCTGACGAAGGAAGGCCGGATATTGCACGGCAAGATCTCCGCGCACTCCCGCCAGCGGGACAAGGAATTGTTTCGCGGCTTCACGGAATCCGAACGTGAGAGCTTCGCCGCCTTCTTGACCAGGCTCGACGAACGCGCCCGGCTGTTGCTCAGAGCCACCGAGAGATAGCCTGCGATGAAGATCGTCCTGCTGGGAACGGGAACGCCGGCGCCGTCGCTCAAGCGGGCGAGTTCGAGCTATCTGGTCGATCTGGGCGACAGCGTCGTGCTGTTCGACTTCGGGCCCGGCGCATACAACCGCATGATGGAAGCGGGATACGCGGCCACCGACATCAGCGACCTGGTGTTTTCCCATCTGCACTACGACCACTGCCTGGACTATGCGCGGCTGGTGATGACGCGCTGGGACCAGGGCGCGGGTCGGATTCCGGAACTCAACGTCTACGGACCGGCGCACACGGCGCGCATGACCCGGCTTCTGTTCGCCGCCGACGGCGTGTTCGGGCCCGATATCGAGGCACGGACGACGCTTGAGCCCAGCGTGCAGGTCTTCGAATCGCGCGGGGGGACCCGTCCCCGGAAGCGCCCCGACCCTCTCGTACGAGAACTTGCGACCGGCGATGTCGTCGAAGGCAGCGGCTGGACCTTGAATGCCGTAAGCGTGCCGCATGCCCAGCCGGCACTCGAATGTTTCGGCTTCCGGCTCGACGCGCCCGGCGGATCGTTCGCCTATTCGGGCGACGCCGGGCCTTCCAGCGCCTTCGCGCGCCTGGCCGCGGGATCGGACGTGCTGGTCCACATGACCTATCAGATCTCGGGGACCGCGCCGGGACCGGAATGGACCCGCGGCGCGGCCGGACACCTCGAGGCGGCACAAGTCGCCGCGGACGCGAAGGTTCGCACCCTGGTCGTGAGCCACGTCTCGAACCAGATGGACGTGCCGGGCGTGCGCGAACGACTCATCAAGGAGATGGCGGAAATCTTCGAGGGCAACATCGTCTGGGGCGAGGACCTCATGCGCGTTCCCGTCGGCGGCCTCCGGGCCGAGCGTCACACCGGCTAGGCGATACGCGTTGCCGGGTTCCGTTCGTCGGTGATAAAGTTGCCATGACAACTAAAACAGTCGTTGGATCGACAGGAGGCACGATATGACGTTCAAATATCTCGGCAGGAGCGCGGTCGCGGCCGGAATCGCGGGCACGCTGGCGTTGTCAGCCGGATCGGCGGCCGCGGCGTGGAAACCGAGCGGTCCCATCAATCTGATGATCGCGTTCGCCGCGGGCGGTGGCGCCGACACCCAGGCGCGGCTGATCGCGACCGAGCTGGAGAAGACCAAGGGCTGGAAGATCATCCCGCAGAACGTCACCGGCAAGGGCGGTTCGGTGATGGCGCGCAAGCTGAAGACCCAGCCGAATGACGGGCTCACCTTCGGCATCGCGGTTACCCAGACCTTCGTCTACAACCCGCTCGTGGAGAAAAAGCCCGGCTTTGCGGCGGGCGATTTCACCTATGTCACGACGACGGCGGGCACGCAGCTCGGGATCGTCGCGAAGACGAGCCGCGGCTGGAAGTCGATAAGGGACGTGATCGCGGCGGCCAAGTCGGGGAGCAAGATCAAGCTCGGCGCGATGGGTCCCAAGCTCGCGGATATAGCCTATGTCATCGAGCAGGAGTTCGGGGTGAAGTTCAACACGGTCATGCTCCGTGGCGGAAGGGCGGTCCTCAACGCGATCACCGCGGGCGACGTGGATGCCGGCTGGGTGGCCGGCATCCAGGCCAAGGGCGTCAAGTCGGGCGACCTTGTCAACCTGCTCTCGGGCGAGACCGGGCGCCTGAAGATTTCGCCCAACGTACCGACGCTCGCCGAGATCGGCATTCCCTATACTGCGGGGGTCAACTTCCTGATCGTCGCCCCGAAGGGCATACCCGATGCCGCGCGCAGGGGGATGGCCGACGCCGTCGCCTCGGTGCTGAAGGACAAGTCGACCAAAGCGGCGAAATTCGTCCAGCGTGCATTTGGCGGGCCGCAGCTCATCGCCGGTGCGGCGCTGGAAAAGCTGATCGCCGATAGCATCGAGAGCAACAAGAAGCTGGTCGCGGCGACGCAGTAAGCGGGCTTCCCGGGGCCGAACCGGGCCGCCGGGATCGAAATGCGGAGCGACCCCTGGTCGCTGGGCGCCGCGGCGGTCTTCGCCGCGTTCGCTCTCCTGACCCTGGGGGTGTGGATTCCCGCCGACGTCGAGAGCGGCGTCGTC
>JAJEHI010000080.1 GCA_022823775.1 Defluviicoccus sp.
GGCGTGGCGGCGCAAGTTCCTGATCGACCGCGACATCGTCGACGCCACCCCGAACCGCGGCCACCGCGCCGTCGCCAAGCTGGTCCGGACCGGCAAGGTCGCCAGCGTGATCACCCAGAACATCGACAACCTGCACCAGGAGTCGGGCGTGCCGGCGGAGAAGGTGATCGAGCTGCACGGTAACGGCTCCTACGCGAAATGCGTCTCCTGCGGGACCCGCTACGAGCTCGCGCCGATCAAGGAGGCGTTCGAGAAGGACGGCGTGCCGCCGGCCTGCACGATGTGCGGCGCGCCGGTGAAGACGGCGACGATCTCCTTCGGCCAGGCGATGCCGGAGGCGGAGATGAAGCGCGCCCGGCGCGAGACGCTCGCCTGCGACCTTTTCCTCGCGATCGGCTCCTCGCTCGTCGTTTATCCCGCCGCCGGCTTTCCCGTGCTCGCCAAGGAGTCCGGCTCGACCCTGGTCATCCTCAACCGGGAGGCGACCGATCTCGACTCCGTCGCCGACCTCGTCATCAACCGCGAGATCGGCCCCACCCTGGGAGAAGCCGCCAACGTGAACTGAGGGGACGGACCCCCGCCGGAGCAGTCGCCGGGGCTTTCGGCAACCCCGAAAATTCCTTATAGTTGTTAACGGACTCTACTTTTCCCGTTAATAGCGAGGAACCCGGACATGATTGCCCCGTCCGTCGCCAAGACCCTCTGCCGCTCCCCGTCGAGTCCGCCGCGGGACAGCGCTGCATGACCGATCGGACGGGAAGGCTCGGTCGTCTGCCGCCGCGTGGCGCGAGGCGGCTCCAGTGGTCCGAGGTCGAGGCCTTTTTCAGGGACTACGGCTGCGTCGTCGCCGGCGATCCCGAGCTCGATTGGTACCGGGAGGCGTGGGGTGCGCTGGAGAAGGCGGGTCTCACGGGCGCGACCGAGTTCGCCGAGTTCGGTCTCGACGGAACGGTGACCAGGCTGCGGGCCCTTTGCCTGCTCGCGATGTATCTCGGGATTTACCAGGCTGCGGGGGAGCAATCCGAGCTCGGCGGATATTTCCCGGGATACGAGCCCTGCTCCTGGTATCTCAATTCGCTGGGGGTGGGCGTCGAGGACCTCCGGGGATTCGGTCTTCTGGCCGAAGATCCGGAGACCGACGCGGCGTTCGATCCGGAAGACGAGGACGTCGCCCACGAGCCGCTGTACGAGCTGGCCGTGGAACTGGTGGAGGGCGAAGCCGACGCGATATTCGCGGTGCTGATCGACCACTACGGCGACAAGGCGGAACTGTTCGCCGCGCTGTGGAGTTCGAGGGGGCCGGCAAGCGAAAGCGAGCCCGCGGAGACGATTCTAGGCTCCGTGTCTCCCGGCGACGGGAAGCGGGAGGTTCTGTCCTACGTGGAGAACGGCATGGTCGGCTGGCGGCTGTTCTGAGCGGCCGTCGGAGCGTCGGCGGCCACGGATCGTTCCCGTCGAGCGGAAGTCCCGTGGCGTGCGGAAGACGGAGTCCGTTCCCGGTGGGGAACGCCGCGATCGGCATGCCGGCGGTCTTGCGTACGGCCACGCCGCGCGCGACGATCGAGGGGACGGCGGGCGGATGACGACGCAGGAACGTCGGGGCGAGACCGCCCTCCCGAATTCGCGCACTCAAGGGCTTGGCATCCGTCTCCCCGTTTCATAGATAGTTCCAATGCGCGGCTATTTCGGCATCGGGGTCGAGGGCGTCAGCAAGGCGATGAACGCGGGTAACCTGTTCCGGTCCGCCCATGCGTTTTCGGCGAGCTTCGTGTTCACCGTGGCTGCCGCCTATTCGACCGCGGAGGGCGGCCGGGCCGATACCTCCAACGCGCCGAACGAGGTTCCGTTCTACAGTTTCGAATCGGTCGAAACCCTTATGCTGCCCAAAGGGTGCGCGCTGGTCGGCGTGGAGCTCGACGACCGCGCGGTCGACCTGCCGAGCTTCCGTCACCCGCGCCGGGCCGCTTACGTGCTCGGCATGGAGCGCGGCAGCCTGTCGGAGGAGTTGATGTCCTGCTGCGATTTCGCGGTGCGGATCCCGACCCGGTTCTCGCTCAACCTCGCCGCCGCGGGTGCCGTGGTGATGTACGACCGGCTGATCTCGCTCAGACAATTCGGCGCCCGCCCGGTGGTGCCGGGCGGTCCGGTCGAAGCCCTTCCGCCCCACGTATTCGGGGAACCGGTATGGAAGAAGAAACAGGCCCGCCGCAAAGGAGTGTCGGCATGAAGATCGAGCGCCATACGGCCGCCGTGCCGCTGGCCGCATTGTGCGCCGCCGCCGTCGCGCTCGCCGCAAACGCCGCGCCGGCCCAGGAGGCGAAGCGCGTCGGCGGGTCCGGCCCCTGGAACGCCTATCAGGCGGGGAACGGCAAGAAGCGGGTCTGCTTCGTGCACGGCGCGCCGAACGACAGCCGCGGCAAGTACAAGCGGCGCGGCAAGACCTATCTCCAGGTTACCCACCGACCCGGCGAAAAGGTACGGCACGTGGCGAGCGTCACCGCCGGTTACATCTACAAAAAGGGCAGCCGGGTCGACGTCACGATCGACAAGCGCAAGTACAGCCTGTTCACCCACGGCGACACCGCCTGGGCGGAGGACGGGAAGACCGACCGCGCGATCGTCAGGGCCCTCATCAGGGGCCGCAAGATGACCGTCAAGGGACGGTCCACGCGGAACACCCTGACCACCGATACCTACTCGCTCAACGGGTTCACGCTGGCCTACAAGGCGGCGAGCAAGGCATGCAAGGTCAAACCGCTCTGAACCCCGCTTGCCGCCCGCGACCGGGGTCTCCAAGATGGGCCGCGTCCGTCGCGGAGAGTACCGTCAACGAGGGGAGGAAACGTCGATGAGATCGAACCGCGTAACCGTCCTGTTGGCCTGCATCGCCTTCGCGGCCGCGACCGTCCAGACGGCGGGAGCGGCGGAACAGGCCATGGCGAAGCTGAAGAACCCCAAGGGGGAGAGCGTAGGCGAGGTCAAGTTGATGGAGACCCCGCACGGCACACTTCTCCACGCGAAGTTCTCCAACCTGCCGCCCGGCGCCCATGCCTTCCACGTGCACGCCGTCGGAAAATGCGAGCCGCCCTTCAAGTCCGCGGGCGGCCATTTCAACCCGGACGGCAAGAAGCACGGAATCCATGCCGCCGAAGGGCTCCATGTCGGAGACATGCCGAACATCCACGTCCCGGCCTCCGGCAGCCTGGAGATCGAGGTGCTGAATGCGCTCCTCAAGCTCGATGCGAAGCTGTTCGACGCAGACGGCGCGGCGATCGTGCTGCACGCGGGGCCCGACGACTACAAGTCGGACCCGGCGGGCGCGGCCGGCGCGCGCATCGCCTGCGGCGTCATCGCGAAGTAGCGTCGAAAGGGTCGATCACGGGCGTCTTGCCGGCCGGTTCCGTAGTCCCTTGGCAGAGTCCAGGATGCCCAGAATCGAGTCCGTTACCGTATTCTGCGGTTCCTCCCTCGGCGCCTCGGCACGCTACGAATCGGCGGTACGCGAATTCGGCGCGCGCCTGGCCGAAGCCGGTATCCGGACGGTCTACGGAGGCGGCAGGAGCGGGCTGATGGGCGCCCTGGCGGACGCGGCGCTCGCGGCGGGCGGCGAGGTGGTGGGCATCATCCCGTCCTTTCTTCACCATCGCGAGGTCGCGCATGACGGGCTGACGGAGATGCACGTCGTCTCCAGCATGCACGAGCGCAAGCAGCTCATGTTCGACCTCTCCGACGCCGCCTGCGCATTGCCGGGCGGGCCCGGCACGCTGGACGAGACGATCGAGTTCGTTACCTGGCGCCAGCTCCGTCTGCACGACCGGGCGATGGTGATCCTCGACACCGACGGGTACTGGGCCGGCCTCCGGTCGCTCATGGGACGGATCGTCGACCACGGCTTCGCCGGACCCGACGTGCACGACTTTTTCGAGTACACGGCGACACCGGAAGAGGCCGTCGCCGCGCTCTCCCGAGCCACGGCCCCGGCCCGCCGCGAGGACGGCGCGCGGCTTTAGCGCCTGTCCGCCACGTATTCGATCCGGTCCGACAGGTACGGATGCGCCCGCACCTTGTCGCGAAAGCGCGTATCGGCCGTCACGACGGGATACTGGGTCTGAACGGCAAGCGCGAGATAGAAGCAGTCATAGATCGGGTGGTCGAGGTCGATCGCCAGACGTGTGGCGGCAGCGGTGAGTTGGGGCATCGGAACGGGGATCGCGACCGGAGCGGCCCGCAAGGCGTCCACCGCGTCCACCAAGTCGTCGGTGGAGATGTCGCCGCGGCGGCGCACCGCCCATAGCGCATTGGCCGCCTCGGCAAAGACAAGTGCTGGAGCAATGACCGTCGTGCCGCCGCTCAGGAGCGCGGCCGCTTCTTCGGAATGCACCTCATCGACCAGCCACTTCACCACGACACTGGCATCGACCACATAGCCAGCGGTCACGCCGTCGCGTCCCGGTCGCGGTCGGCGCGGATCGTGTCGCTGCTGTCGACCGACGAACGCAGACGCCGGCGCAGCGCTTTCGCCCGCGCTGCGAAGTCTTCTTCCGCGCCCAGCAGCGACGTCCGCAGGATTTCCCGGTGCTCGGCTTCGGCGGAGCGGCCATTGGCCGCGGCCCTTCGCTTAAGCGCGCCGACCAGTTCCGGGCTTATCTTTCGCACCGTCAGTTGCGCCATCGGTTTGCCTGCAAAAGCATCGCCTTCATTGACAGCACAAAAATTAGTCGGGCAACGCCGGGAGGGCAAGACGGATGCCGGCATTTTCTAATTCGCGCCCCGCCTTGCGCGGGCGGCGCGCAATGCTATCTTGCGCGCCATCAGGGACATCCCAAGCGATGCGATCCGCGGCGGCGCGGAGGGCGCCGCATGATCGAAAGGGCTGAGTTCATGAGCAAGATCAAGGTCGCCAACCCCATCGTCGAGATGGACGGCGACGAGATGACGCGCATCATCTGGCAGTTCATCAAGGACAAGCTGATCCTCCCCTATCTCGACGTCGAGCTGGTCTATTACGACCTCGGGATCGAGGCGCGGGACGCGACGGACGACCGGATCACCGTCGATTCGGCCAACGCGACCAAGGAGTACGGGGTCGCCGTCAAGTGCGCGACCATCACCCCGGACGAGCAGCGGGTCGAGGAGTTCGGCCTCAAGCGGATGTACCGCTCGCCCAACGGCACGATCCGCAACATCGTCGGCGGCACGATCTTCCGCGAGCCCATCGTGATGGGCAACGTCCCCCGCCTGGTGCCGGGCTGGACCCAGCCCTTCGTGATCGGCCGCCACGCATACGGGGACCAGTACCGCGCGACCGATTTCCTGGTGCCGGGGCCGGGCAGGCTCACCATGACCTTCGAGCCCGCCGACGGCGGCGAAGCGGTCACCCGCGAGGTGATGGATTTCGAGGACTCGGGCGTCGCGCTCGGCATGTACAACCTCGACGAGAGCATCAGAGGCTTCGCCCGGTCGAGCTTCAACTACGGGCTGACGCGCGGCTGGCCGGTTTACCTCTCGACCAAGAACACCATCCTCAAGGCCTATGACGGGCGCTTCAAGGACCTGTTCCAGGAGGTCTTCGACGACGAGTTCGCCGACCAGTTCGCCGAGAAGGACATCTTCTACGAGCACCGGCTGATCGACGACATGGTCGCGCAGGCGCTCAAATGGTCGGGCGGTTTCGTCTGGGCCTGCAAGAACTACGACGGCGACGTGCAGTCCGACACCGCCGCGCAGGGGTTCGGCTCGCTCGGGCTGATGACCTCGGTGCTGATGACGCCGGACGGCAGGACGGTCGAGGCAGAGGCGGCGCACGGCACGGTGACCAGGCATTACCGCCAGCACCAGCAGGGGCTCGAGACCTCGACCAACCCGATCGCCTCGATCTTCGCCTGGACCCGCGGTCTGTTCTATCGCGGCACGTTCGACGAGACGCCGGAGGTGGTGCGCTTCGCCGAGCGGCTGGAGCAGGTCTGCCGAGAGACCGTCGAGGACGGGTTCATGACCAAGGACCTCGCCATCCTGATCGGCCCCGACCAGGAGTTCCTGACCACCAACCAGTTTCTCGACAAGCTCGACGAGCGCCTCAGAGCGGCCATGGGCTGAGGCCCGGCTGCCCCGGCCGCGAGGCGGTCCCTTCATGCGGGTCGCGGTGGTCGGCGGCGGAGCGGCCGGGCTCTATTTCGCGCTGCTGGCGAAGAAAGCCTGGTCCGGCTGGGACATCGAGGTTCACGAACGCAACCGGAGCGACGACACGTTCGGCTTCGGCGTCGTGTTCTCCGACGAGACGCTCGACAATTTCCGGAACTACGACCGGGAAAGCTACGACGCGATCCGGGACGTCTTCGTCTACTGGGACGAGATCGACTTCGTCTTCCACGGCGAGACGGTCCGCAGCGGCGGGCACGGCTTCTGCGGCTGCTCGCGGCGCGCGCTGCTCGACGTGCTGCAGGGCCGCTGCGCCGGGTTCGGTGTAAAGCTCCATTTCGAAAGCGAGATCGACGACCCCGCCGTGCTCAGCAGCTACGACCTGATCGTCGGCGCCGACGGAATCAATTCGACCGTCCGGGAACGCTACCGAGATAAGTTCCGGCCGCGCATCGAGCCCCGTCTCAACCGTTTTCTCTGGCTCGGCACGACCAGACCGCACGACGCTTTCACCTTCGATTTTACCATGAACGAGCATGGGATCTGGGTGCTCGGCGCCTACCAGCACGGGGCCGGCGACAGCACCTGGATCGTCGAGGCTCCTGCCCCCACCTGGGAGAACGCGAAGGCAGAGGTCGCGGACCTCCCCGAGCCCGACCTGCTCGCCTACATGGAACGCCTGTGGGCGAACCGGCTCGACGGTCATCGGCTGATCGCCAACCGCAGCATCTGGCGTACCTTCCCGATGGTCCGGAACGAGCGCTGGTGGCACGGCAACACTGTGCTGCTGGGCGACGCGCTGCATACCGCGCATTATTCGATCGGTTCCGGGACCAAGCTCGCGATGGAGGACGCGATCGCGCTCTACGAGGCTTTCCGCGGCGGCGGTTCACTGCCCGAAATTCTCTCGCGGTTCGAGGACGAACGGAGGCCCGAGGTGGAGCGCACCCAGCACGCCTCCGATACCAGCGTGGTCTGGACCGAAAATCCGCGCCGCTACTGGGACATGGAGCCGACCCAGGCGGCGTTCTCCATGCTGTCGCGCTCGAAACAGGTGACCTACGACAATCTGAGGATCCGGGACGCGGGGTTCGTCGACCGGGTGGATGCCTGGTTCTGCCGCCGCGTCCGCGAGGCCGGTTTGACCGTCGACACGGATCGCCCGCCGATGTTCACCCCGTTCCGGCTGCGCGACACGGTGCTTCCGAACCGCGTCGTCGTCTCGCCGATGGACATGTACTCGGCCGTCGACGGCGGGATCGGGGACTTCCATTTCGTGCATCTCGGAAGCCTCGCGCTCGGCGGCGCTGGGCTGATCTTCACGGAAATGCTCTGCGTAAGCGCCGACGGACGGATCACGCCGGGCTGCGCCGGGCTCTACGACGACGCGCACGTCGCGGCGTGGAAGCGGATCGTCGACTTCGTCCACGCCGAATCGGATGCGAAGGTCGCCGTCCAGCTCGGCCATAGCGGGCGCAAGGGATCGACCCGCATCGGCTGGGAAGGGATGGACATGCCGCTTGAGGACGGCAACTGGCCCCTGATCGCGCCCTCGCCGATCCCCTACCACACGTTCAACCGGGTGCCGCGCGAGATGACGCGGGACGATATGGAGCGCGTCGCGGCGGAATTCGTCGCCGCCGCTGGCCGCGCGCGGGAGACCGGCGCCGACATGCTGGAACTCCACATGGCGCACGGCTACCTGCTGTCGAGCTTCATCACCCCGGTGAGCAACCGCAGGACAGACGATTACGGCGGCCCGCTCGCCAACCGGATGCGCTTCCCGCTCGAGGTGTTCGACGCGGTACGCGCGGCGTGGCCGGACGACAAGCCGATTTCGGTCAGGATCTCGGCGACCGACTGGGTAGGCGCCGACGGGATCGAGGGCGCCGACGCGGTCGCGATCGCGGCGATGCTGAAGGAGCGCGGCTGCGACCTGATCGACGTGTCGGCCGGCCAGACCACGCCCGAGGCGCGGCCCGTCTACGGGCGCATGTTCCAGGCATGGCTGTCCGAGCAGGTACGGAACGAGGCCGGAATACCGACCGTCGCGGTCGGCAACATCACTACCGCCGACCAGGTCAACACGATCCTCGCGGCCGGACGCGCCGATCTCGTCGCGCTGGCAAGGCCGCATCTGACGAACCCGCATTTCACCCTCGACGCGGCGGCCCGCTACGGCGTTGAGCAACAGCGCTGGCCCGCCCCGTATCTGACGGCGAAGGAACAGGCCTTCCGCCTCGCCGCGCGCGAGCGCGCGGAGATGGGGGCGCTGCGAACGGCGCGCCGTCCGTCGAGTCACCGCCATGACGGCGAAGACGATGCCCCAAGCGTGTAAGATTGAATCGACCCGGCAAAGAACCCGAACCAGGGAAGAGGACGCATGACCATCGGCACATACCGGACCGTCAAGGTCGAGAAGGACGACGGCATCGGCTGGCTCTACATGAACCGGCCGGAGAAGCGGAACGCGATGAACCCGCAGATGCATTTCGACATGGATGCGGTGTTGCCGGAGATCGAGGCCGATCCCGAGATTCGGGTGGTGATCCTCACCGGCGCGGGCGAGGCGTTCTGCGCCGGGCAGGATTTGCGCGAGTATTTCCGCGGTCTCGACGGCGATCCGGTCGGACGCCGCCGCGCAGGCGAGGCGAGCGAGCGCTGGCGCAACCGCCGGCTGATGAGCTTCAACAAGCCGACCGTCGCGATGGTCAACGGCTATTGCATCGGCGGCGGGTTCACCCAGATGCTGTGCTGCGACTTCGCCATCGCCGCCGACGAAGCCATGTTCGGCCTCTCGGAGGTCAACTGGGGCATTCTGCCGGGCGGGCTGGTGTCCAAGAAGCTCACCGATACGGTCTTGTTCCGGCACGCGATGTACTACGCCTGCACCGGGCGCACGCTCGACGGGAAACGGGCGGCGGAGATCGGGCTGGTCAACGAATCCTACCCGCGCGAGCGGCTGAGGGAGGAGACCGTAGCGCTCGCCCGCGAGCTGATGGAGAAGAACCAGGAGGTACTGCGCGCGACAAAGCACGCGATCCGCGCGGTGCGGACGATGAACGACGACCAGGCGTTCGACTATCTCGCCGCCAAGGGCGCCGAGATCAAGCAGCGCGACCGCGAGAACGCCTACGCCAACGGCATCAAGCAGTTCCTCGACGACAAGAGCTACAAGCCGACCTTCGGCGCCTATGACCGCGAACAGGCAATCAGGGACAATGAGGCCGCCGAGTAGGGCGGCGGAGCAAGCCGGTGGCGGAAATCCGTCCGATCGAACGGCGGCGGGAACCGACGCTGGAGGAGCGGCTGGACGACCTCGAACGCGACGGCTGCCTGGTCCGAGCAGCGAACCCGGAGCAACCGCTCCGGCCGGTCGCGCGGCGGCCCGGCGCCTTGGCGCGGTTCCTCGCCGAGCGCGCCGAATGAGCACTGCCTACGTCGACACTTCGGTGTTGACGGCTATAGCCTTCGACGAACCGGGCGCCGAGGCCCACGCGCGCCGGTTGGAAAATTTCACCCGGCTGATCTCTTCCAACCTGCTCGAAGCGGAGTTGCGGGCAGCGCTTGCGCGCGAAGACCTCCCATTTCAGGAGAGTATGACCGGTCGGATCGATTGGGTGCTGCCCGACAGACCGCTCGCTTTCGAGTTGGCGACTATACTCGACAAGGGTTATCTGCGGGGCGCCGGTCTATGGCATGTCGCGACCGCGCTTCACGTGTCCCCCGGACCCGGAAGCCTCTACTTCGCCACACTCGACGCCCGCCAGAGCGCCGTTGCCGACGCGCTCGGTTTCCCGGTTCCGTGGGAGGCGAATGCGCCCTGAGCGGCGGCCCGCGGTCGATCAACCCGCCACGGAGTCGATGAACTTCGCGAGGTCGATATCGCGCTGGCTGAGCCCGCCGGCGTCGTGGGTGGACAGCGTGATCTCGACCCGGTTGTAGACGTTGAACCATTCCGGGTGGTGGTCCGCCTTCTCGGCGGCGAGCGCGATCCGGCCCATGAACCCGAACGCCTCGTTGAAATCGGCGAAGGCGAACGACTTCCGGATCGCGTCGCGCCCCTCGACCTCCTCCCAGCCGTCGAGCGAGGCCAGCGCCGCCGCCCGTTCCGCAAGGTCCAGTCTCTCTACCATGCCGCCCTCCTCTCGCGAACCCGCAGGGTGCATCGGCTTGGCGGCGGGGGCAAGCCGCGCTATCACCGGGCAATGACCGCTCCCGCGACACGCGCACCGACCCTGGACGACATCGCCGCCATCGCGCGCGCGGCCTTCGACTCCCTGCCCGACACGTTTCGCCGGCTCGCCGGAGACGTGGTGATCCAGGTCGCCGAGTTCCCCGACGCCGAAACCGAGCGCGACATGGAGCTCGAATCCCCGTTCGAGCTGATGGGCCTCTACAGCGGCGTTCCCATCGGCGAGCGCGGCGCAGCCGGGACGCGCCAGGAGGTGGACATGATCTTCCTCTACCGCCGGCCGATGCTCGATTACTGGTGCGAGACCGGCGAGGATCTCGTCCACGTGATCCGCCATGTGCTGATCCACGAGATCGGCCACCATTTCGGCCTGTCGGACGAGGACATGGAGCGGATCGAGGAAGAAGCCGGGCACTGACTTCTCATCGCTCGGTGCGGGCGCTGCGCGCAATCCAGTAGCCGCTGACGCAGATTACCGCGGCGCCGACCCAGGTGAGCGTGTCGGGGACCTCGGCGTAGAACGCATAGGCCATCGCGGAGACCATCGGGAGCTGGGCGTAGTAGGCCGGCGTCAGCGCCGCCGCCGGGGCGTGGACATAGGCGCGGGTCACGCAGTGGATCGACAGATAGCCGATGAGCAGGAAAAAGCCGAGCAGCGGCAGGTCCGAAAGGCCAGGCGTCGTCCAGTCGTAAATCGCCGGCCCGATCGAGAGCGGCAGCATCATCGCGAACATGTAGAACACCACGGCGTTCTTGTCCTCGGTGGTCGACAGCGCCCGTGTCGCGGCGTTGGACGCGCCATAGGCGAAGGCGGTGTAGACGATCCCGAGCATCGCCGGCACCACCACCTCGAACCCCGGCCGCACGATCAGCAACGCGCCGGCGAACCCGAAGCAGATCGCGATCCAGCGGTCCAGCCCGACCCGTTCGCCGACGAAGATCTGCAGCAGGATCACCGTGAAGAACGGCCCGGTGAACTGGATCGCGTTGGCGTCCGCGAGCTCGACCGTGCGCAGGCCGTAGAAGAAGGTCACCATGCCGGTATAGGTCGTGACCGCGCGGATCGCGTAGACCTTCCAGCGCGTCGTCCTGAGCGCGGCGCGCCCGTTCCGGAACAGCCACGGCAAGAGGACCAGGATGCCGAACACGCAACGGATGAAGACCAGGGCGAAGACCGACATGGTCTGGGCGAGCTCGCGCACGGTGACATAGGTGAGCGCGAAGAACAGCGATGCGCCGATCATCCACAAGGTGCCGACCGCCAGGCCGGAATATTTCGCCGGCGCCACGGGGCCTCAGCCGGCGTCGAGCAACGTGCGGACCCGGCGGCGCAGCTCGGGCAGCAACTCGGCCTCGAACCACGGGTTCCTCGCCTGCCAACCGCGCGTGCGCCAGCTCGGATGGGGAATCGGGAGGAAGCGCGGCAGATAGTCGCGCCAGGCGGCCACGGTCTCGGTCAGGGTGCGGCGTTTTCGCTCGCCGAGATACCAGGCGTGCGCGTATTGGCCGATCGGCACGGTGAGTGCGATCTTCGGCAACGCCGCCATGAGCCGGGGATGCCAGAGCGGTGCGCATTCCGGCCTCGGCGGCCTGTCCCCGCCGCGCGGCAGCACGCCCGGGTAGCAGAATCCCATCGGCACGATGGCGACCCGGGTCTCGTCGTAAAACCGCTCGGAATCGAGGTCGAGCCATTCGCGCAGCCGGTCGCCGCTCGCATCCGTCCACGGCATCCCGCTCGCATGCACCTTCGTCCCGGGGGCCTGACCGATCAGGAGAACCCGCGCGGTCGCCGCCGCGCGCAGGACCGGACGCGGCCCGAGCGGCAACTCGGCCGCACAGACGTGGCAACTCCGCACCTCGTCGAGCAGGGCGTCGAGGTTGTCGGGCAAGGGGCAGTCAGGATTCGTCATCCGGCCAGCAGTATGCGGACCCGGGGGAACCGCTGTCGAGGTCACGGCGGACGGCAGGGCGCTTCCGTACCGGCGCCTTGACCGGACGCGGCCCGATCACCAGTTCTGCTACACCCTTGCCCGACATGCGGGATTTGGCGATGTTCGGACTGTATCGTCTCAAGGAAGACATTGACGTGATCGCCGAGCGCGACCCGGCCTCCCGGTCGCGGCTTGAGATCGTGCTCTGCTATCCGGGGCTGCACGCCGTCCTGTTCCACCGCCTCGCGCACGCGGCCTGGCGGTCGCGGCTCCGCCTGATCGGCCGGCTGATCTCGCATGTCGGGCGCGTGCTCACGGGCATCGAGATCCACCCCGCGGCGAAGCTCGGGCGGCGCGTCTTTATCGACCACGGGATGGGCTGCGTCATCGGCGAGACCGCGGAGTTGGGCGACGACGTGACCCTCTATCACGGGGTGACGCTGGGCGGTGTCTCGCTCGCGCGGGAGAAGCGTCATCCAACGCTGGAGAAGGGCGTCATCGTGGGCTCCGGCGCCCAGGTGCTGGGCCCGGTCACGGTGGGCGAGAACGCGCGGATCGGCGCCAACGCCGTGGTCCTGAAAGACGTGCCGGCCGGCGTCACCATGGTCGGCATCCCGGCCAAGCAGGTCCTGCCCCGTCAGGTCGGCGAACCCGCGACGGCGTTTCATGCCTACGGCACGCCCCGAACCGACATCGCCGATCCGACCGCGAAGGCGCTCGATGCGCTGTCGGGCGAGATCGCGGCGCTGCGCGCGCGGCTGGAGGCGCTGGAACGCGGCGACGAAGCCGCGACGCCCCCGGTGGAGGACCGGCCTGTCGCGCCGTCGGCCGACAGCCGGACCGGTTGAGAGAAGAGAGTCCGGTATGGCGAATTTCGATTTCCGAATCATCGACGACGACCGCCGGGCCGGCTTCGCGGGCACGGTGGGGAATACCCCTCTGATTCGGCTCAACAAGGCCTCGGAGACGACCGGCTGCGAGATCCTGGGCAAGGCGGAGTTCCTGAACCCGGGGGGTTCGGTGAAGGACCGCGCCGCCTATTTCATGATCCGCGACGCCGAGGAGCGCGGCGTCCTCAAGCCCGGCGGAGCGGTGGTCGAGGGCACCGCCGGGAACACGGGCATCGGTCTAGCGCTGGTCGGCAACGCGCGCGGCTACCGCACCGTGATCGTGATGCCGGAAACGCAGAGCCAGGAAAAGATCGACATGCTGAGGCTCTGCGGCGCCGAGGTCCGGCTGGTGCCCGCCAAGCCCTATCGCGATCCCGGCAACTACGTCCGGGTCTCGGAACGCGTCGCCGACGAGCTCGCCGAGACCGAGCCCAACGGCGTCATCTGGGCCAACCAGTGGGACAATCCGGCCAACTATCGCGGACACATCGAGTCCACGGGACCGGAGATCTGGCGCCAGACCGGCGGCAGGGTGGACGGGTTCATCTGCGCCATCGGCACCGGGGGCACGCTGGCGGGCGTCAGCCAGTCGCTCAAGTCGTACAACAAGGACGTCACGATCGGGCTGGCCGACCCCGAGGGCGCGGCGATGTACAGCTATTTCAAGACCGGGGAGTTGGCCTCGGAGGGTAGCTCGATCACCGAGGGAATCGGTCAGGGCCGCATTACGGAGAACGTCGCCGCGGCGCATGTCGACATCCCCTTCCGTATCCCCGACTCGGAGGCGCTGCCGGTGATCTTCGACCTTCTCTCGGAAGAGGGCCTGTGCCTCGGCGGTTCGAGCGGAATCAACGTCGCCGGCGCGATCCGGCTCGCGCGCGAGCTGGGCCCGGGCAAGACGATCGTCACCGTCTTATGCGACGGCGGGCAACGCTACCAGTCCAAGCTCTTCAACCCCGACTTCCTGCGCTCCAAGGACCTCCCCGTCCCGTCCTGGCTCGCCTGACACCGTGCGAAACGCCCTGATCGGCGCGCCGGTCCCACGCCGGGAGGATTTTCGTTTCCTCACCGGGACGGGCGCCTATGTCGACGACCTCCATCGCCCCGGGATGCTGCACGCGGCGATTTTGCGGAGCCCCGCAGCGCATGGGCGGGTTCGTCGCCTCGGGATCGAGAGGGCGCTCGGGATCGAAGGCGTAGCGGCGGTGCTGACCGCCCGCGACGTGGCGAACCGGCTGGGCCGAGTGCCGGTTACGCCGATCCGGCTCTGCCCGCTTCCCGAGCTCGAGCCCTTCGCCCAGCCGACGATCGCGGCCGACGTCGTGCGCTTCGTGGGCGAACCGGTGGCGGTGGTGGTTGCGGAGAGCCGGGCGGTCGCTGAAGACGGCGCGGCCGCCGTTGAACTGGACATCGAGCCGATTCGCGGCGCGCCGCTGTTCGATGCCGCCCCCGACGACGTGGCGATTACCTATCGCGCCACCAAGGGCGACGCGGCAACTGCCTTCGCGGACGCCCCCTATACGAGGCGCGAAAGCTTTTCCGTCGGGCGGCATTCGGCGGTGCCGATGGAGCCGCGCGGCTTGCTCGCCGAATGGGACGGCGAGCGGCTCGCCGTCTCGGGCGCGGCCAAGGCGTCGTTCGCGGTACGCCGCGCGCTGGCCGGTCAGACCGGGCTCGCCGAGGACGCCATCGCGATGATCGAGAACGATGTCGGCGGCGGGTTCGGGCTGCGTGGCGAGGGTTTTCCCGAGGACTTCCTGATCCCCTTCGCCGCCTGGCATCTCGGCCGCCCGGTCAAGTGGATCGAGGATCGCCGCGAGCACCTGATCGCGGCGGCTCATGCGCGCGAGGCGCGCTGCGACATCGAGATCGCGTGCGCGGAAGACGGCACGCTTCTCGGCCTTCGCGGCGAGGCGGTGGCCGACATCGGCGCCTATGTAAGGACCAACGGCACCATAGGGCCGCGCAACATCGCCCAGTTCCTGAGCGGCCCGTACCGGGTAGAGAACATCGACGCGACCGTGGCGCTTGCGCTCACGGCCAAATCGCCCATCGGCACCTATCGCGGTCCCGGCCGGTTCGAGGCGGATTTCTTCCGTGAGCGCCTGCTCGACCTCGCCGCCGCCGATCTCGGCATCGACCGGGCCGAGTTCCGCCGCCGCAACCTGCCGCGCGCCGGCGAGATGCCATACGAACTGGCCAGCATCGAGCCCTTCCCGCGCAAGGACTCGCTCGACAGCGGCGATCACGTCGAGACGCTGGACCGCTGCATGGAGGCGTTCGGCTGGCGGGAAAAGGCGGCGCTTTCGGGAACCGTCGTCGACGGCCGGCACCGGGGCATCGCCGTGGGTCCCTTCATCGAGGGCGGGGCGGCGGGACCGCGCGAGAACGCCCGCCTGGTCCTCGAAGCGGACGGGCGGGTTGCGGTGCATGTGGGCTCGTCCTCCATCGGCCAGGGAGTCGAGACCGTCTTCGCCCAGATCGCGGCGGACGCGCTGGAGCGCCCGCTGGAGGCGATCTCCGCCGTCCATCACGGCTCGACCGCGGATGTCAGCGAGGGATTCGGCTCCTACCACTCGCGGTCCACCGTGATGGCGGGGTCGGCGATCCTGCTCGCCGCCGAGAGTCTGAGGGAGCGGATTCGGGTCGAGGCGGCCCGGCGAATGGGCTGCGACGGCTCGGAAGTCCGGATCGTCGAGGGCGACCGTCTGGCCGGCCCGGGCGGGACGTCCTTGCCGCTCGCCGGCATCGCCGATGCCGGGATCGAGGCGGAGGAGCGTTTCGACAACCATCGTCATACATACGCATACGGCACCCACGCGGCCCTGGTCGCGGTCGATCCGGAAACCGGCGCGGTCGAAATTCTCGACTATGTCGCGGTCGAGGACGTGGGCCGGATCGTCAATCCGGTGACCGTGGCGGGGCAGGCGGTGGGCGCGGCGGTCCAGGGAATCGGCGGGGCGCTGCTGGAGGACATGCCCTACGACGCGTCGGGACAGCCGCTCTTCGCGACGCTCGCAGACTACCTGCTGCCAGGCGCCTGCGATGCGCCCCGGGTCGCGGCGATCGTAACCGAGGACCACCCCTCCCCCGTCAATCCTCTCGGCGTGAAGGGCGCGGGAGAGGGCGGGATCATCCCGGTCGGCGGGCTGATCGCCAACGCGGTCGCGGACGCGCTCGGCGTGTCGCCCGACGCGCTGCCGCTTACGCCGGCCGAAATCCGGCGACTGATCGAGGGGAGCGATCCTTCGATACGGCGCTTCGCGCCTACTCAGAATGAGGGATGAACATAAGATCCTCATCCCGAATAGCCCCGAAGGGGCGTATCGAGGGACGCCGATTTGCGACCCGGGCACCGGTCGTTTATGACAGACCCGAATCGCACGACAGCTAACCGACATGGCCGATTTGCCCTCCGATATCGATCCCGATTCCGGGAGTCGCCTGCCCCTGCCGCGCCGCGAGAATCTGCCCGACGCGGCGCGGGAGATATTCGACCGGCTTGCCGGTCCGTCGAGCCGCTCTCTGGTCGGGCTCTACGGGCCGGGCGGGCTGCGGCTCCACAGCCCGGACCTCGCCGCTGTCACCCAGCCGGTCAACAGCTACCTCCGCTGGGGAACGAACCTCCCCGGCGCGATCCGCGAGACCGCCATCCTGGTCACCGCGCGGGCCCACGACTGCCAGTTCGAATGGGCGCAGCACGAGCCCGCCGCGCTCGCCGAGGGCGTGTCGCCGGCGACCGTCGAGATCATCCGGACGAACGCGCCCCTCGACGGTCTCGACGACACCGAGGCGGCGGTCGTCGCGCTGGGCCGCGCATTGTTCGAGGACCGCCGCGTGGACGCGGAGACCTATGAGCGGGCGCACGCGGTCTTCGGCACCCGGGATCTCGTGGACCTCGTCTCCCTGATGGGGATGTACGCCGCCACCGCCGCGCTGCTCGCGACGTTCGACATCCAGCTCCGGCCGGGCCAGGAAGCCCGGCTCCCCACCCGTGAAGGAAAACCTGAATGAGACTTCTCTATTTCGACGATTTCCGCCTCGGCGTGATGGCCGGCGATTCCGTGGTCGATGTCACCGACATCGTCTCCGACATCCCGCATATCGACCGGGGCGATCTCATCAACGGGCTGATCGCGCGGTTCGACGACTATCGCGGCAAGCTCGAATCGGCGGCCGCGAACGGCGGCGGCGTGCCGCTGGCGGACGTTCGTATCCGCCCGCCGGTCCCGAAGCCCACCACCGTCGATTGCATGGCGGTCAACTACATGGAGGACGGCACCCGCGACGCACCCGCGCAGATCAACGCGTTCCACAAGTCGCCCGGCGCGATCTGCGGCCATAACGACACGATGATCCTGCCCGACGTGCCGGCCGCGGTGTTCGAGGGAGAGGCGGAACTCGCCGCGATCGTCGGCAAGCCGGCCGACAATATCGGCGAGGCCGACGCGATGGATCACGTCTTCGGCTGGACCTGCTTCATCGACGGCTCGGCGCGGGCCCTGCCGCCGCCCGGAAACACCTTCTTCCAGGTCAAGTCGCGCAAGACCTTCGCGCCGATCGGCCCCTGGATCGTGACGAAGGACGAGATCGCCGATCCGCAGAACCTCCAGGTGAAGCTCTGGAACAACGGCGACCTGATGCAGAATTTCAACACCGACGACATGGCGCACAAGATCCCGCGCTGCATATCCTGGCTGTCCTCGATCCACCCGCTGGTGCCGGGCGATATCGTCGCCACCGGGACCAACCATCGCGGGCTGCACCCGTTCCAGGACGGCGACCGGGTGGAGCTCGAGATCGAGAGCGTCGGCCGGCTCGGCATCGACATCCGCGACGACCTCAAGCGCGGCTGGGACCGGGTGACGAGGCTGGAACACGCGGAGAAGGGCCTGGAAGGCCCGCACACCACGCAGGTCTCGGGGAAATACGCGTAGGGCGCATCCTTCGTCATATCGACCGGAGCGGCGCTCCGGTCGATATGACGGGTTGGTAGAACTTCCGGCTAAGCCGACGCTGCTCTACATCTCCAAATGCGAAGGCCACTCGGCCGGGGCCTCGGCGCCGACCACGTTGGCCATCATCGCGGTCTTGCAGAAATGGCCGATGACGCCGACCAGGTCGGCGAGGCGGCGATAGCCGAGGGTTTTCTCGGCGGCCGCGAATCCCGCGTCGCCGAGCGTGCCGGTTTCCAGAAGCTCGCGCGCCGCATGGTGGACGACCGCGTCCTCGCGACTGGCGAAATCGGGCTCCTCGCGGGCATTCACCGCATCGACGATCGCGCGGTCGAGGCCGGACTCCAGCGCCATGCGGGCCTGCGCCGCCCAAGGATAGGCGGCATTCCAGCGCCGCGCGACGAGGAGCGCCACCAGGCGGAGCTGCGGCAGGGTCAGCGAGCAGCGGTTCTCGAAATAATCGGTCGCGGCGTTGTTGTTCTCCCACATGCCGGGCGCGTAGGCGTAGCCGACGGCGGGCCCCCGGCCGACACGCCCGGTCTGCGCCACGGTGTCGTCGTAGACCCGCTGCTGCTCTTCATCCATCTGGTCCCGGCCGAGCGCGGGTATTCTGGTCATGAATGCGATTTCCTTTGCTGGCCCGCGCCGCTTCAGACCGGCCGGCCGGAGGTGTGCGAGGACGTGATCTTGAGCTTGTAGCCGTCGGTAAACGGGATGGTAAAGGAGCTGTGGATCGACCCCGAGGTAATCTCCGACGGGTCGAGACCCATCTCGCGATAACGCGCGTGAGTCTCCTCGACATCGTCGACCATGAGGTCGATGGGCGCCATCCGGCCGGGCTCGATATCGCGGTCACCCGTCCTCACGATCAGGTGCGTTCCGCCCCGCAGTTCCATGACCGCGAACGAGTCCCGCCGGTTCACCGGCCGGAGACCCAGCTTTTCCAGCAGATCGCATGCCGCGTGAACGTCGTTCACGTCCATCCTCACATGGCCCACCGCAACCGGAGGCCGGGGGTCGCCGGGCTTCGTCATACCGCCCTCTCCCGTAGCTTCGTTTCGATCGGGACGAGCGTGACTCGAAATCGCGTGGCCTGCAATCCGGGGAATTTGGCAACGGCTGCCGTGCCGGTACCATGGAAGCGATTTCGAGCGGACGGAAAGAAGCGGAGGTCGGGGATGAAATTCGGCTATTTCACGCTGAGCGACAACCGCTACCCCGGCAACGCCCGGAGCCCGGAAGCCTTTCTCATGGAGATCCGCGACCAGGCGGTTTTCGCCGAATCGCTCGGCATGCACTCCGCCTGGATCGGCGAGCACCACTTCAACCGACGGGGCTGCGTGCCCATGCCCTCGCTGGTGCTGGCGTCGGTCGCGGCCGCGACGACCCGCATCCGCCTCGGTCCCGCCGTCGTGGTGCTGCCGATCCACCATCCGGTCCAGGTCGCGGAGGAATGGGCGAGCCTCGACGTCCTGTCGGGCGGGCGCGTCGATTTCGCGCTCGGCCGCGGTTACGACAGCCACGAATACGCGCCCTTCGGCGCCGACTTCCAGGCATCCGCCGAGGTCTTCGCCGAGGGCGTGGAACTCCTCTACCGCTGCTGGAACGACGACGGCGCGACGACGTTCGAAGGCAAGCACTATGCGGTGCACGACATCGAAACCTGTCCCAAGCCGGTGCAAAAGCCCTTCGTGCCCTACATGGGCTCGTTCTCCCGCTACAGCATGGAGGTGGCGGCCCGCTACCGGTGGAACCTGATGCTGGCGCCCTTCGCCGCCGCGCTGGTGTTCGGCGGGCTGGACGAGGCGGTCGCCGCCTACCGGGAGGTCTGCGACGCGGCGGAGACCCGGCCCGGACGCGTGAAATGCAGCTACTTCGTCCACATCGCCGACACGCCGGCGGAGGAGGCCGCCGAGAGGGAACGGCTGCTCGACTACTTCACCATGTCGGGGACCAGACACAAGGGGATCATGGGCGCGAAACTGCCGCCGACGATGGAGTACTACCGCCGCATCGGCAGCGCGCTCTCGGAACTCGGCACCGAGGATCTGGGGCCCAATTCGATTCTCCTGGGCCCTCCGCAAGCGATCGTCGACCGGCTCGGCGAAGTCGCGGAATTGGGGATCGAGGAGGTGATCCTCTACTTCAACTACGGCCGGAAGCCGGATTCGACGGTCCGCGAGCAGATGGAACGGTTCATGGCCCAGGTGGCGCCCGCCGTCGGCGGGACGGGATAGCGATTCCTGTCCGCCCGTTTGGCTATTCTTCGGGCATCGACCTATATAATCGTATAGTCGCCGGGTGCCCGATCCAGGGTGCCCGGCGCGAGCGTTCCGGTCGGAAATGAGTCCAGACAGCAGCCCCGCGCACAACATCGACTCGGATATGGCCACGCCGCCGGAAACCCGGCCGCGCGCCTATGCCCGCGCTTACGCCGGCATGGAAGAGGACGGCGGCGCGCCGGGCGACGGGGAGATCGTCTGGCGAATCGTCCGGATCGTCCTGCGTTTCCGTATGGGCGTCGCGGTGGCCGTATTGGCGATGCTGGCCGCGTCCGCCTTCCAGCTCGCCATCCCGGGTCTCGTGGGCGACGCGGTCGACGGCGCGCGGAGACTGCTGCAGGACGGCGTGGCGACGCCGGAGGCCGCCCGCTCCGCGCTCTGGCACACGGCTTTCCTGCTGCTGGGAGTGTGGATCCTGCGCGGGTTGTTCACGCTCGCGCACAATTACAGCGGCGAAGCGGTCGGCCACCGGCTCGCGCACGAGCTCAGGCTGACCTTCTACCAGAAGCTCCAGCGTCTCGGTTTCTCCTTCCACGACCGGATCCACACGGGCGAGCTGATCACCCGCGGCATGCTCGACCTCGAAGGGGTCCGAATGCTGATCAATCATGGGCTGCTGCGCGCGTTGCAAATGGCGGTGCTGATCGCCGCCGGCGCATTCCTGCTTGTCTCGACGGATCTCGTCCTCGGGCTCCTGAGCCTGAGCTTCGTCCCCTATATCGCGTGGCGATCGACGACCACGCGGCTCAAGCTTCGCTATCTGTGGAACCTGTTCCAGGACCGCATGGCGGTTCTCGGCCGCATCATGGACGAGAACCTGACGGGCATCCGGGTGGTCCGCGCGTTCGGCGCCGAGCGGTTCGAGCTCGAGAAGTACGACCGCTCCGCGGCCGAAGCGCTCAAGCTCTCGTCCCGCCGCATCGACGTGCGTGTCGCTTCGACGACCGAGATGACCTTCGCCTACTTCGTCGCGATGGGGCTCGTGCTCTGGGTCGGCGGCGAGCGCGTGATCGCGGGAACCATGACGGTGGGAACGCTGACCGAGTTCCTGACCTTCATAACGATCCTGCAACTCCCGGTGCGCTCGCTGGGGCTGGTGGTCAATTCCTTCGCGCGGGGCTCGTCCTGCGGCGCGCGGCTCTTCGCGGTAATCGATCTCGAGCCGTCCATTCGGGATGCGGAAGACACGCGCGAGCTGAACGTGAGCGACGGTACGGTCAGATTCGAGAACGTGAGCTTCGCCTATGACGAGAGCGGTCTATTGGCTCTGGACGGGCTCTCGTTCGAGGTACGGCGAGGCCGAACGCTCGGCATCGTCGGCCCGCCGGGAAGCGGCAAGTCGACGGTGGCACACCTGCTGCCGCGCTATTACGACGTCACCGGCGGGCGCATTACCGTCGACGGGCAGGACATCCGGGACGTCACCCTCGACAGCCTGCGCCGCGCCGTTCGCGTGGTGCAGCAGGATCCGTTCCTGTTTACCGCCTCGATCGACAACAACATCGCCTATGGCGATCCATGGACGGACGAGCGACCGATCCGCGACGCCGCGGGCCTCGCCCAGATCGACGGCTTCATCGGACAGCTTTCGGAAGGCTACGAAACGCTGGTCGGCGAACGCGGCGTGTCTCTGTCCGGCGGTCAGAAACAGCGCGTCGCGATCGCGCGTACGGCGTTGCTGGACCCGGCGGTGCTGGTGTTCGACGATTCGACGGCGGCGATCGACGCGGCGACCGAGAGCCAGATCCGGGAGGCGCTGGCCGAACGCGCGGAAGACACCGCGCGGATCGTCGTTTCCCACCGGCTCGCCGCGATCCGGGACGCCGACGAGATCCTTGTGCTCGACGCCGGGCGGGCGATCGAGCGCGGCACCCACGAAACGCTGATCGCGAAGGGCGGCCACTACGCGAAGATCTTCGCGCTGCAAAGCCGGGAAGACATCGCGGGCGGTTTGCAGGGGGCGGCCGAGTGAACGCCGCCGCCGAAACCGCCCGGCCGCCGCGCGCCGTCGTCGGCTCGCAGATCAGCCGCGACGAGGAGATTTTCGGCGCGGCCTACGACCGCCATGTCACGCGGCGCTTTGCCGCCTTCGTCGGGCCCTACATGCGCTGGCTTCTGTTCGCCATGGGCGCCGTGCTGGTGTTCACGGGCGCCCAGCTCACGATCCCGCTGGTCATCGGCCATGCGATCGACCACGCGATCCTCTCCGACGGGGGCGATGTCGTCGAGCTGCAGCTTACCGCCGCCGCGTTCGGAGTTGTGATCCTGGTCAGCTACGGCGCCAACTACATGCAGGACCGGCTGGTGGGGCATATCGGCGAGCACGTGATCTTCGACCTTCGCCGCGCCATGTTCGCCCATCTCCAGGACGTTTCGCTGTCCTTCATGGACAAGACCGAGGTCGGGCGGATGATGTCCCGCCTGCAGGGCGACGTGAACTCGCTGCAGGAGTTCCTGGAGAACTCGGTGACGGCCCTGGGCGACCTTCTGCTCCTGATCGGCATCGTCGTCATCATGCTGTCGCTCCATCTGGAGCTCGGCCTGCTTACGCTGGTGCTGGTGCCGACGCTCGCGCTGGTCCGGATGGTCTGGCTGCCGCGCGCGCGGATCGCCTTCCGCCGGGCCCGCGAGACCAACTCCGTCGCCAACGGGGCGCTCGCCGAGGCGATCCACGCCGTCCGCACCGTGCAAGGAATGCGCCGGGAAGACGTGAACTTCATGCTCTACGGCGACAAGGCGGCGGAAAACCTGAGCGCCCATCTTCGCGCGGCCCGATACGCCCAGGTGATGGTTCCCATCGTCGACACCCTGACCGGCGCGGCGCTCGCGATCGTCGTCGTGCTCGGAGGCTCGCTGGTGCTCGACGGCGCGCTGGAGGTGGGCGTGATGGTCGCCTTCGTCTTCTACGTCCAGCGTTTCTTCGACCCGATCCGCTCGCTCACCATCCAGTACAGCATCATGCAGCGCGCGATGGCCTCGGGGCAGCGGATTTTCGAGGTGCTCGACGTCCCGCTCGCCATCGTCGACAAGCCGGGGGCCCTGTCTCCCAAACGCATGCGGGGCGCGATCGCGCTGGAGGACGTGACCTTCGGCTACAACCCCGGCCAGCCGGTGCTGCACGGGGTGAACCTGACCGTTTCGCCGGGCGAGACGGTGGCGCTGGTGGGTCCGACGGGCTCGGGCAAGACCAGCATCACCGCCCTCCTTCACCGGTTCTACGACGTCTGGGAGGGGCGTGTGTGCATCGACGGGCAGGACGTGCGCGAATACGCAAGGGCGGCGCTCGGGCGGCACATCGCGATGGTGCTCCAGGACCCCTATCTGTTCACCGGCACGGTGCTCGACAACATCCGATTCTCGACCGAGAGCGCGACCAGGGAGGATATCGAGAGCGCGGCCCGCGTGGTGGGGGCCCACGACTTCATCGTCCAGCTCCCCGACGGTTACGACACCGTGCTCGACCAGCAGGGGCGCAACCTGTCGCTCGGTCAGCGGCAACTGCTGAGCTTCGCCCGCGCGCTGGTGGCGGATACGCCGATCCTGATCCTTGACGAAGCGACGGCGAATATCGATTCCTACACCGAGCGCCGGATCCAGGTCGCGCTCGGACGGCTGCTGGAAGGACGCACCGGGATCGTGATCGCGCACCGGCTGGCGACCGTGCGCGGCGCCGACCGGATCGTCGTCCTCAACGAAGGCCGGATCGTGGAGAGCGGCACCCACGATTCGCTGGTCGCGGCGCAAGGCCTCTACGCCCGGCTGCACGCGTTCAACTATGCCTCTTTCGACGACATACCGGACGACCTCGTCACGCAGGCGTCCGGCACGCAGGCACGCACCTGATCCGATGACCTCTCCCGACCGAGCGGCGATCCGCCAGGGCCTGGTCATCTACGCCGTGCTCTGCGCAGGGCTGGTGGCGAGCCAGTTCTTCCGGGTCTCGAACGCCGTCATCGCGCCCGAGCTGATGGAAGAGCTCGCCATCGGCACCGAGACCATGGGGGTGGTCAACGGTACCTATTTCCTCGCTTTCGCCGCGATGCAGATCCCGGCCGGCATGCTGCTGGACCGCTACGGCGCGCGCCGTATGGTCCCCGGTCTCTTCCTCCTCGCCGTTGCCGGTTCGGTGCTCTACGCCGCGGCGCAAGGCGGTCCGGAGCTGATCGCCGGCCGCGCCCTGATCGGCATCGGTTGCGCCCTGGGGCTGATGGGGCCGATGGTGGTGATCGCCCGCTGGTTCGAGCCCGAGCGGTATGCGCGGCTGATTTCGCTGCTGTTCACCGTCGGCGGGCTGGGCTCCCTGATGGCCTCGACGCCGCTCGCCGCGGTCTCTGAAGCGATCGGCTGGCGCGGCGCGTTCTACCTCATGGCGGCGCTGACCGGCGTCATCGCCGTCCTGATTTACCTGATCGTCCGGGACGCGCCGCCGGGATCGTCGCAGGAGGAGCCCCGGCGGGAAACGATGGGCGAGATGTGGCGCGGCCTGCGCGAGGTGCTGGCGCTCCGCGACATGTGGTGGATCTGCGCCGTCCAGTTCGTGAGCTACGGGACGATGCTCACCATCGTGGGGCTGTGGGCCGGCCCCTATCTCAACGACGTCCACGGGCTCCGCGGGGTGGATCGCGGCAACGCGCTGCTGGGCCTGAACGTTCTCCTGTTCGCCGCGGTGATGCTGTTCTCGCAGACCGAGCGCTGGCTCGATTCGCGCAAGAAAGCGGTCATGGGCGGCGGCTGCGCCGCGGTCGCGGTCCTTCTCGTCCTCGCGTTCCTGTCCGGTCCGGGCCTTTGGACGGCGCTCGCCCTCCTCGCGCTGTTCACCATGGCGAGCGCGTTCTTCATGCTGATCCACGCCCACGCGAGGGCGATCCTGCCCGACCGGCTGATCGGGCGCGGCCTCACCCTCCAGAATCTCTCGGTGATGCTGGGCGTATTCGTCATCCAGGCGCTGACGGGGGTGATCGTGGGATCGTTCGGCCCGGAAGGGGCGGAAGCGCCGGAGATCGCCTATCGCGCGGCCTTCGGGTTCCTCGCCCTGAGCCTGGCGTTAGGGCTCGCCTTCTACGCCAGAATCTCGGACGTCTCGCCGCGCGGGGGCGAGGCCGGGTAGCGCGCCGTCAAGAAGCTCCCGCGGTAATCGTCGTCACCTGCAGGCGGCGATAGTCGCCGGCGCGGACGGGCGGGTGCAGCGGCTCCTCGCCGGGGCGCCTGCAGGTCTCGATACATTCGATCGTCGCGTCGTAGTTGGGATGCGCGAAGAAGGCGATCGACAGCCTGCCCGCGCCGTCTCCGGGCGGCGGGTTGGCGACGCGGTGGAAGTTCGACAGCCACCGGTCGTTGGTCCAGGTCATCATCAGGTCGCCGATATTGACGATGAAGCTGTCCGCGGGCGGCATCGCGTCGATCCATTCTCCGTCCCGGCCGCGCACCTGGAGCCCGCCGGGACTGTCGTCCGCGAGGAGGATGGTATGGCTGCCGAAATCGGTATGCGCGCCGCAGCGGAGCTGTCCTTCTTCCGGCGGTTCGGTTTGCGCCGGGTAGTGCAGCACCCGGACGGTGCTCGCATGGCGGTCGAACTTGTCGAGGAAAAAGCCCCTCGGGAGCCCGAGCGCGTCGGCGAAGATGCGGAGCAGATCGACGTTGAGCGCTTCGAGCGCGCGGTAATAGGCCTTGAACGCGGCGACCGTCTCGCCGGCATCCGCCGGCCAGATATTGTCCTGGTAGGCGAACCCGGCCTCGGGCGCGGTGTAGTACGGATCGTCCGGCAGATCGAACGGCCCGAAGATGAACCCTTCGCGCAGATCGGCCGGCGCCCGGTTCGTCCGGGTCGAGCCGTTGAACTCCGACCGCAAGGGCGTATAGCCCCGGTTGAGCGTGCCGGCGCGGTCGGCGAACGCCGCCTTTTCTTCCTCCGGCCGCGCGAACAGCGCCCGGGCCGCCGCGCGCATCGCCTTGACGGCCGGCCGCGGCACGCCGTGGCCGGCGACGACGAGAAAGCCGATCTCCTCGACCGCGCGCGCGACTTCCCTGGCGACCACGGCGCGGCCGCCGGAAATGTCGATGACCGGAACGGCGCGCACGGGCTCAGGCCCCGGCGGTCGCCGCGCGCCGCAGCGGCCGGTCGTCGATCGGGATGTGGAGCACCGTCGCCACGAGGCCGAGCGCCACCCCGCCCCAGAAGATCGCGTCGTAATTGCCCATCGCGTCGTACACGATACCGCCCAGCCAGATTCCGAGAAAGCTCCCGATCTGGTGGCTGAAGAAGGTGATCCCGACCAGCGTGCCGATGAAGCGGGTCCCGAAGATCTGCGCCACCACCCCGGTGGTGAGCGGCACCGTCGCGAGCCAGAGCAGCCCCATCAGGCAGGCGAACACGATCACGCTGACCGTCGAGATCGGCAGCATGATGAACACCGCCATGATGACCGCGCGGACTCCGTAGATGACGGAGAGCAGGTACTTCATCGACCGGCTGGCGCCGAGATGCGCCCAGAAGATGCAGCCGGCGATGTTGAACGCGCCGATCAGCGCCAGCGCCGTGGCCCCGAGCCAGGCGGGCGCCTGAAGGTCGGTCAGATAGGCCGGCAGATGCGCGCCGATGAACATCGTCTGGAAGCCGCAGACGAAATAGCCCGCATTCAGCAAATGGTAGCCGCCATGCCCGCCGGCCTCGCGCAGCGCGGCGCCGATGCGCTGCGTGGAGGGTTCGTCCGCGGGCTGCCGGTTGGCGCCGGCGAGGACCACGGAAAGCGGCACGATCAGAGCCGCCATGCCGGCGATGATGATCAGCCCGATCGACCAGCCGTTCTCGGTCAGCAGCCATTGGCCGAGCGGCACCAGGAGAACCTGGCCGGACGATCCGCCGGCGCTCGCGATGCCGAGATAGATGCTGCGTTTGGCCGCGGGCGCGATCCGGCTGATCGTCGCCAGCACGATGGAGAAGCTGGTCATGCTCATGCCGAACCCGGTCATGAACCCGACGCCGACGGTGGCGTCGATGGGAGCGGACGCCTCCGCCATCAGCCACAGCCCGCCCGCATAGACCAGCCCGCCGGCGCCCACCACTTTTCCCGGCCCGAACCGGTCGGCGAGCCATCCCATGAGCGGAGTCGAGATGCCCCAGACCAGGCTCTGCAGCGCCACCGCGAAGGCGAACACCTCCCGGTCCCAGCCGAGCCCCGTGCTGATCGGCGCCATGTAAAGCCCGAGATTCTGCCGCAGCCCGAAGGACAGCAGCAGGATCAAGGTCCCGCCAAGGAGAACGACGAACGGCGTGCGCCAGCCGCGCGGGGTCATGGTTTCTCGGGTCCGCCGGTTTCCACGTGTCGCGACAGGTCCATCGAATCGTGCAGAATTCGGAGAATATCGACGGTGAGCGGGTCCGTCGCGAGATCGATCCGATAAGCCACCAGATGTCGTCCCCTTCGCCCTCGGCGTGCCACGTGCAGTGTCATAAGCCCCGGAGCGATTTCATCGCGCCGCCGCGATCCCGGCACCTCCGGCCCCGCTCTCAGCGCTTCGACCGTTTGCGTCAGAATGCCAGCATAGCGGCGTGCCTGCGCGTCCCCGAACCGATCGGACGTCCAACGAAGAATGTTCAGGAAATCGTCTTGAGCCAATGCCGACAGACGGACCCGCCATCGGAGGCCATCGCCGATCACGTTCCGTCGTCGGTCGACGGCGCGGCGAGCGCTTCTTCAGCGAGGGCGGAAAGCCCGTCGCGCAGCGCTTCCGCGGTGTCGAACACGCGGTAGCGTCCCGCCGCGATGTCAGCGATGCCGGCGTCCACGGCCTCGCGCATCGCCTTGAGACGGATTTCTTCCTCGGCCTCGCGACGTTCCACCAGCCTGAGACCCTCGCGCAATACTTCACTCGCGTTCTGATACCGACCGGACGCCACGAGCCTCGCGACAAAGGCCGCCTGATGGTCGGAAAGGACGACGTTCCGCGTGGGAATGACCGGATCCTCCAATAGCGCGGTGTTGGCATATTATGCCATCTATACCGTTGTGCAAAGCCTTTGAAGTCTCTTCCGCGCGCCGAACGCATTGCGGCACTCGCCGCAATGCCGGATAGTCGCCATGCGACAATGCCCCGACCCGAAACCCTGTCCGTCAAGCGCCCTCCGCGCGCGAGGGCGCGGTGACATCCGGGCTTCGCCTGGAACGCGGCGGCGATCCGACGCTGGTCGGGATCGAAGCGGTCAACGCCGCTCTCTCGCCTTTCGGCGCCCGGGTCTGGCCGCTCGATCTCGGAGGGATTGCGCCGGGCATCCGCCGGCTGCTGGACCTGCCGACGCTCGACGCCGCGCAGTCGCAACGGATCGAGGCCGCCTTTCTGCTCTCGCGCGAGGCGTTGCTCGCGAAGCTGGCCGAGGCCGGCCGGTCGCCGCACGTGCCGGGCGGCGGGGCGCTCGCGACCGAGGTCGCCAACCACGGCTATGCCTACCCGCAGCTCTTCGTCGTCGAGGAAGGCGCCGACTACACCCGCTTCGACAGGTTCCACGTCAATGTCGCCGGGGACGGCACGGCGGTCGACGAGGTGATGCAGATCCTGTCGGGCGGCGGCGTGCGCATCCTCCAGCGACTGCCGGGCGAGGAACCGGTAACGCTCACTCTGGATTGCCCGTCCCCCGACCGGGGCTGGACCGTCACCTATGACGGCGCGGTCTCCCACATCGGCAGCATGTCCTCGGCCGCTCCGGGGACCAAGGCGCTGATGCAGGTGTTCGGCCCCGCGCGCTGGACCATGCGGTACGACGAAGACTGATCGGTCGCCCCGGCTTCCGGTCAGGTCTTCCTATTCCGACCGCAAAAAAACGGTATTGGCGGCCCCGCCGCGTCCGACCCATTTCGGTTCGTGAACGCCCATGACGGACGGGAGCGATCCGATGCCGAACGAGCCAAGCCGCCTGAGACGGTTCGCCGCCGTGGCCGGATACCGCCGTCGGCCGACCTTTCGCCACGAGACTAGGGACCGCATGGAGCCTTCCTCCCCGACATCCGCAATTCGCTGGAGGACACGATGCAGGAACTGACCGCCGCAAGGGCGGAGACCGTGACCGGGCGGCCGTCGCCGGAAAAGGTTTTTCTGTTCGAGTCGGCCCTCTGGGGGCCTCCGAGGAATTCGGACGCGATCTTTTTCGAAATGCGGCCGGCCTTTTGCACCGGCGGCTTTCCCCTGCCGCGCTACCGCGGCAACCACGCGCTGATCGTCGACGCCGGCCGGACGCTGCCCCCGCGCGGCGGCTACGTCGACGATGCCGGCCGAAACGGGCATGTCGACGGCTGCTCGTCCTCGCTGCTCATCGTGCCGCCGCGCAAGGGGGATCCGTGGGTGAATCATCTCCACGTCGCCGCGGGCACGGTGCAGGCCCAGCATCACCACCCGAGCGACCGGATCGGGATGGTGGTCCGGGGCCGCGGCCTGGCTCACCATGAGGCGGGTTCGCCGATGATCCTCTACCCCGGAAAGGCATGGAAGGTCTTCGCCGGCGAGCGCCATTATTTCGAGACCCGGGAGTCGTCGCTCGACGTGCTGGTGTTCCACCCGGACAGCGCCTGGGGCCCGACGGACGAAGCGCATCGGATGCTGAATGCGACTATTATATGAGCGGCGCATCGGGACGCCTCGCCAGGGGAGCGCGATCGTTTGAACAGACCGGCCGTCCGGGACATCGTGATCGTCCACAGTTCCGACATTCATGTGGACGACGGCTACACCGCGCGTGTCCATGGCGGCGACGGAGCGCGCGGGCTCGAATGCGTGCTGGATACCGCTTCCGCGCTCGCCGCCGATCTGGTGCTGCTGGCGGGCGACGTGTTCGAGCACAACCGCCTGCCCGACCCCCTCCTCCAACGCGCCGCGGGGCTGCTGGAGGGCTGCGGCATCCCGATCGTCGTGCTGCCCGGCAACCACGACCCGCTGACACCCGATTCCGCGTACCGCCGCTGCGGCATGGGCGATGCCGACAACGTTCACATCCTCGGCCTGACCCACGACCGCGCGGTGCAATTCTCCGAGATCGACCTCGAAGTCTGGGGCATCGCGCACCGCGATTACGGCAACATGGCACCGCTCTCGGCCGCGCGGCCGCGCACGACGCGCTGGCAGGTGGCGATGGCGCACGGCCATTACGAGGGCGAGACGGACACGGGCGCGGCGCACCGCCCGTCCTGGATCGTCACGGACGCCGAGATCGCGGCGACCGGCGCGGACTATGTCGCCCTCGGCCACTGGAACCGCCCGGTCCGGGTCGGCAACGGCGCGGTCCCCGCCTGGTATTCCGGCTCGCCCGACCTCGCCAAGACGGTCAACCGCGTGGCGCTCGCGGCCGACGGCACCGTCAGGGTGAGCCGCGAGAAGATCGTCTGGGATTAGGCCGTCCCTCGCCGACTCGTCGGTCATCGGCACGCTTGTCTGAGTTTGCCGGCCTTCGTCCAATCGACGAACACGGGTCCTGCCGCTGCCTGTTCCACTCACATTAAGTGAGATAAACGCATTCGGCCGGTACTCGCACCCCGGTGGAACGCTACAATGTGCTCCGGTTCCGACATGAACCAAACGAAAGACCGCCACGCCAGCTCGCCTACCGACCCTTTGAACGCCGCGTCATCGCGATCCGAATAGGCCGTCACGAACGCGACTTGATCCTCGGTGAACCCCGCTTCTGCCGCAATCGTCACCAGTGCTGCTTGCCGCGTCTCGCTGACCGGACCGGCCGTTGCTACGACTTCGACGAATACGAGCAACGGTTCCACCGGCCCGAGATCGACCAAGATCAGATCGGGCAGGTTCCGGTCCGGCTGAATAGCCAAGCCGACTTCCTTGGCCAGAAGGTCATCCCGCGCCACCACCTGGTTCCGGCTCTCGCTGAGCCAGATCACGCCCGGCTGTTCGAGGAACCGCCCCGCGAACTCCTCGACCACCGCCTTGGAAATCACGGAACTCGGCCCGGGCTCCATGTGGCGAGTTTCCCCGTTTGGAAACGTCACGAGCACTCTTCCCTCGCGGGCGACAGCACCACGGCGCATGATCGCTACGCGTGCCAGCGCACCGCCGGAGAGATGTGCCTTCCGCCATTCGTCGATTGCCGATTGCAAGCCATCTCCCGCCAGCACCGGATCGAACAACTTCGCGAACTCCGTTGACAATGCGTAGCGTGGCCGAGGCGATGTTGTCGGGAGCCCTTCGCGTTCCGTGACCGCGCCCAAGCGCACCAAGCCTTCGCGCAACGTCTCGTCGCGGATCGGTTCGCGCGTATTGGCCGCATACCAGCGCCGGGCGACCATGTCTGTGTCGGAGCGAGTGGATTCCTCCCGCCACAATTCCCTGGCCGCGTCGTTCACCAACCCAGCCTGCGCGTCCGTCATCCTCGTCACTTGATCGGGCCGCACCCAGTTGCCGGCCGATTCGACCGCGCCGACATACAGCATGACGAATACCGTCTTGGCCGCCATTTCGCGCGTAACGTAGTTTCGATTCGGGGTTCCTTCAGGAAAAATACTCCGCAGTCGCCGGTGGATTTCTGGGACCGGCAGCATCGGCGGCAATGGCATCATCCCGCCCCGTCGCTGTAGAGGCGTTCGACCGCGCACTCCAGCGTCTTGCGATTGGCGCATTCATTCACCAAGCGCTCGATCTCCCTCATGCCTTCCGGTGGCGGCAACGGCAACGCCTGCAACTCATATGCCGAAACGGCGACGCTGCCGTTTATGCAGCGAAACACCTGATCGACCGTATTGCTGTTCAAGAGGGCAGCCAACGCCGCAGGCGCCACCTTCGGTGCGTCATCGAGCGGTTTGATCATGTTCAGGTGGTTCTCGACGACTACCGCGCCGTGGGCTTCGACGAACGATGTCGGCAATACGGCCGCGATCAAACGCCTGCACTGCTCTTTTGCCGTCGTCCGTTGGAGAAGCACGCAGGGAAAGTCGGTCACAACCCACCGCTCCCTCGCTCCGGGCTGAAAATACGGTTTGTGAGCCCGCTCCTTTGCCCGGAACTCGAACGTACCGTCGGAGCGTACCGCCTCCGCCCAGATCAGCGGGTACCGACCCTTTCCCGGTTTGTCCCTCAAGCTCTTCTTGTGACGGTTCCAGACCAGAGGTCCCGTGCTGACAGTGTAGCCGTAATCGGCCAGCCGGTACGGCGAGCCCTTGACTTGGCGGACCAGCACGCTCTGTGCCGCCGTACGCGGCACAATCCACGGATCGTGGGCCGGTTCGGGCAACTTGAACGAGCCCGCGACGGTCGTCCCAATCGATCCATCCGACTTTGGCGCAATCAAGTTGACGGTACTCTCCCCGGGGCTCCGTCCCCGGCGGTATACGGCGAGTAGCGTTTCCTGAAGCACGTCGTCGAAGACCCCTCGCCGTTCCGTCAAGAAATCCAGGCTCACGGGCGGCGCCTCTCGGCTGAGAAGACCGCGAAGCGCCTTGAAGTACTCTCCGGCGAGAAAGCTCGTCGGCGTCACATAGGCAACGATCCCGCCGGGCTGTGCCAACCGGAGAGCAAGGTCGGTGAACACGCCGTAAAGATTGGCATGTCCGAAAAGGCTGCGGCCGAACTTCTCGCGAAGCTCCGACGATAACCGCACCCGTCGGTATGGGGGATTGCCGACGACGAGATCATACCCCGGTCTTCCGGGAGTCTGTCCCAAGCTATCGCAAACACGCACGACAGAACGCAGTCGCTTTTCCGCCTCGTGGCATAGGTCGGAAAGTGTCACGTCGAGGAATACCCGCGACATCCAAGCCGCGAACGGGTCCAGCTCGAACCCGCGCAAACGACGCTCAATGCTGTCCAACACGGTCGCCGGGTCATCGTCGGGCCGGCCATCCGCCATGCGGCGCGCTACCGGCGACAGGAAGGCGCCTCCGCCACAGGCAGGGTCCAGTACTCGCGCGGAATGCCAGTCAACCCCGGCTTCCGTCGCCAGGTCCAACAACCGTTCGCACAACGCGGGCGGCGTGTAGTACGCCCCGTGAGCGGTCTGAAATTTGTCCGGCATCATTCCGGTATAGAGCATGCCGATCGCATAGGCGGCGTCCGCGGCATCCGCGCCGACCACAGTCGTTCCGAGGTTTTCCGCCAGCTTTGCGGTTTCTTCCGGCAGTGACGCTCGACCCATTCCGGACGGCAGTGGACGAAGCCGCCAAAGGTGGCCGGACACGGTCCCAAGCTCCCGCCAATAGGCGCATAGAGCCCTATAGACCGCTGCACGCGCGAACTCTAACCGGTCTTCACATTCCTTCCCCGATACAATCGCTTGGGCGCTCAGCAGACACGCTTCGATGGCTTGCCTGGCAGAGGTTGTCTCGGTCGGATCCGCAACGTTCGCCCGCATTTTGGCTTCGGTGCTCACGATGTCCAGCCCATCTGCACAAACCCGCTATGGCCAGTGAACAGGATGCGACTGGCCGCTACCAAGTCAAGCATTTTTGAGAACAAAAATAGAACATTTCATGAGGGCTTAGGCGTTCGCAAAGCGCGCGCGCCTCACCCCTCCGGCGGGAAGCGGCACTCCGCGATGTAGTTCGAGCCGGACCGGCCCAGCGTGCTGGAGAACAGCGTGAAGTGGGCGACGGTGAACGGGACGGCGCGGAACAGGGTGTTGGCGGCGAGCCAGTCGCGCACCTCGCCGGGCCGGCCCCGGTTGAGCCGCGCCACGGTCACGTGAGGCCGGAACTTCCGCCCCTCGGGCGGCTGGCCGGCGCGGACCGCCGCGGCTTCGATCCGGTCGCGCAGCCGGGCGAGCGCCGGCTCGGGCTCGACCCCGAGCCAGACCGCGCTCACCCGCCCGCCGCGCTCGAAATGTCCGGCGCCGGAAAGCGTCACCGGAAAGGGTTCGAAGCGGATCGCGGCGGCCTCCCCGGCGATGTATTCCATCGCGGGCTCGTCCACCTCGCCGACGAAGCGGAGCGTGATGTGGAGATTTTCCGGCGCCACCCAGCGCGCCCGGTCGATTCCGGCCGAAATCGCCGCGATTCGCATGCGGAGCTCGCCCAGCAACTCCAGGCCGAAGAAAAGACGGATCATCGGGCCGCCGTCTAGCGGATCAGCGTGAGCACGCCGGTATAGCCATAGAGCCGGTTGTTGGAGATCTCGCCGTTCGCGTAGAAGCCGACGATGGGCACGTCCCGGCCCACCGCCGAGGCGACGGCGGTCATCTCCTGGTCGTCGCGGGAGAACATGTTGGGCCCGCGCGCGACGCAGGAATAGTAGAGCCCCGCGCTGGCCCCATCGCCGGCCCGGCCGGTCACGTCGCCCAGCATGCGTTCGAGGTCGGTGAAGGCGCTCGGCCCGTCGCGGCGCACGAACAGGATCTTGTCGCCTGCGTTCAGACGCTCGCCGATCGACAGCCAGCCGTTATTGGGGTCGATGCCCATCACGTTGCGCACCAGGTAGTCGGCCGTGTCGCTGCCGGCGATGGGAAGGGCCGCGTGGATATAGCCCCCGACCCGTTCCAGGTTGCGCGCAAGAACCTCGCCGATGTCCTCCTTGAACACGTCGAGCGCGGGCCGGCCGTTGAGCTCGTAGAGCACGTTGTCGCGGGCCTTGGTCACGTCGTGCACCTCGCCGATGGGGGTGCAGCCCTGGCTCAGCCCGGTCGTCGCGCCGACGTCCCCGGCCAGCAGCACGCCGGAGAGCCCGCCCTCGACGATTTCGCCCGCGACCTGGCTGAACGCGCCCCTGGACGCGGTCAACCCGCCGACCAGGAAGCACTCGGTATCGTCGCACAGCGAATCGATGATCGCCGGCAGAAACTGGTTGCGCGGATCGCCGTGGACGATTCCCAGCACCGGACGCCGCCGCTCTGCCCAATCGCGAATTTGTTCGGGCAGCGGCTCGCCCGGCCGCGTGATCGGCGGCAGGATCCGGTAGCTGTCCTCCGGAACATCTCCGACCAGGACCGCCATCGCGGCGGTGTTGAAATACTCCTTGCCGCCGACGCAGACCCCGAAGCCGATCGTGCCGACCCAGTCCGAGATCCCGGTCGCGTCCTTCAGCCGCTCGACGATCTTCTCGAACGAATCGGCGAGCAGGTCGGTCGCGTAGACGAAGCCGAGCGTCGCGCCGGCGGTGGAGCCGAGCTGCTCGATGCAGCGCTCGGCGATGCTTTCCCAGTCGCCGCCGCCAGCGTGGCCGGAGCGGAAGCCCTGCGTCTGGATCGTCATGGATCCCTCTCGATCACGGCAACACTCTCATAACATAGGGCAGGATGCGCTCGACGATAACGGCGACGCCGTCCGCGTTGGGATGAATCCCATCCGCCTGGTTGAGACCCGGTTCGACGGCGACGCCGTCGAGGAAAAAGGGGTAGAGACCGACGCCGTGACGTTCGGCGAGCCGCGGATAGATGCCGTTGAACGCCTCGCCGTATTCGCGCCCCAGATTGGGCGGGGCGTACATCCCCGCAAGCAGCACCGGGATGCCGCGCCGCTTCAGATCGGTCAGGATGGCGTCGAGATTGTCGTAGGTCGACGCGGGGTCGATGCCGCGCAGCCCATCGTTCGCGCCGAGCTCGACGATGGCGGCGTCGGGGCGATCGGCGAGCGACCATGCGAGCCGCGCCCGCCCGCCCGCCGAGGTGTCTCCGGCGACGCCCGACGCGATGACCCGGACATCCTCGCGCCCCGCGGCATGAAGCGCCCGCTCGAGCTGCGCCGGGAAGGCGTCCCGGGATGCCAGTCCCCAGCCGGAGGTCAGGCTGTCGCCGAGCACCAGCAGCCGGGTGTCCTTCGCCGCCGCGGGCAGGCCGGCAACCGCCGCGAGCAAGGCGGCCATCAGCGCCCGCCGTGTGATATTGATTCCCCGCGCGAAACCGCCATATCGAGCCCTGTAACCCGACCGACCGCAGGACATGCCCCGCGAAGCCGCCTCCCTTCCCGACTCCGGTGCCGCCCCGCTCGTTCGCCTGGACGGGATCGAGCTCAGCCTCGAGAGCGCGGCGGGCAGGGTGGACATTCTTCGCGGCATCGATCTCTCCGTGGGGCGTGGCGAAACGATCAGCGTGGTGGGCCCGTCGGGATCGGGGAAAACCAGCCTGATGATGGTGATCGCCGGCCTCGAACGCCAGACCCGGGGCCGGGTGGAGATCGACGGCCGCGGTCTGCTGGCGCTGGACGAGGACGCGCTCGCCCGCCTCCGACTGGACTATATCGGGATCGTCTTCCAGAACTTCCACCTCGTGCCGACGATGAGCGCGCTGGAGAACGTCGCCATCCCGCGCGAGCTCGCCGGCAGCGCCGCCGCCTTCGACGAAGCCGCCGAGACGCTCGAACGCGTAGGGCTCGGCCACCGGCTCGGCCACTACCCGGGCCAGCTCTCCGGCGGGGAGCAGCAGCGCGTCGCGCTGGCCCGCGCCTTCGTCGCGAAGCCGGCCCTGCTGCTGGCCGACGAGCCCACCGGCAATCTCGACGGCGACACCGGAAACGCGGTGATCGATCTGCTGTTCTCGCTGGTGGCGGAGGCCGGCACGACCCTGCTCCTGGTCACCCACAACCCGGAACTCGCGGGACGCTGCGCGCGCCGGCTGACGCTTTCCGACGGGCGCATCGCCGCCGACCGGATAACGGCGGACGCACTGTCGTGAACGGCGCCGGGGTGGCGTTGCGATTCGCGCTTCGCGAGCTTCGCGGCGGGTTGCGGGGCTTCCGGATATTCGTCGCCTGCCTCGCGGTCGGCGTCGCGGCGGTCGCGGCGGTGGGCTCCACCACCTCGGCGATTCGCGACGGGATCGAGGCCGACGGCCGCAAGACGCTGGGCGGGGACATCTCGATCCGCAGCCTGCACCGCGATATCGGTCCCGAGCGCAAGGCATGGCTGGAAGACTCGGGAACGGTGTCGCGGATGCTGCGCATGCGAGCGATGGCGCGGACCGCGGACCGGAGCGCCCGGTCCCTCATCGAACTCAAGGCGGTCGACGGCGTCTACCCGCTCTACGGCGCGCTCGCGCTCGATCCGGAACGATCCGCCGACGCGGCGCTCGCGCGGGATGGCGGCGGCGTGCGGGGCGCGGCGGTGGAGGAACGCCTGCTGCGCAAGCTCGGCGTGGACCGGGGCGCGCGGATCCGCATCGGCGACGCCGATTTCGAGATCCGCGCCACCATCGCGCACGAGCCGGACCGGCTCGGCGACGGCGGGCTGATCGGGCTCGGCCCGAAGGTGATCGTCTCCGCCGACAGCATCGCCGAGACCGGGCTGGTCCGGCCGGGCAGTCTGGTCCGCTATTTCTACAAGGTCCGGCTCGAACCGGGTGCCGATCTCGGAGATTGGCGCGAACGGCTCGACAGCCGCTTCCCGGAGGCCGCCTGGCGGGTGCGCGACCGCACCAACGCCTCGCCCGCGGCGCAGCGCTTCATCGACGGCACCCAGGTCTTCCTCACGCTGATCGGCTTGACCGCGCTTCTGGTCGGCGGGGTGGGCGTCGGTAACGCCGTCGGCAATTATCTCTCCGGCCGCATGGAGACCATCGCGACCCTCAAATGCGTCGGGGCGTCGGGCGGCACGATCTTCGGCGTTTACCTGATCCAGATCCTCGCGATGGCGGCGGTCGGGATCGCCATCGGGCTGATCCTCGGCGCGGCCGCCCCGCCGCTCGCGGGCGAGCTCGTCAACGCCGCCCTCGGCGTCGAGGCACGCTTCGGCATCTACCCCGACGTGCTGGGCCTCGCCGCGGCGTTCGGCCTCCTGGTCGCGCTCCTGTTCTCGATCTGGCCGGTCGCGCGCGCCTGCGAGGTCCCGGGATCGGCGCTGTTCCGGGCGGCGATCGTGGAAATCCGCGTGTGGCCCCGCCCCTGGGCGGTCGGCGCCACGGCGGCGGTGGCCGCGGTCCTGGCCGCGCTGGTCGTCGCGACGGCCGACAATCTCGGCGTGGCGCTCTGGTTCGTCGGCGGCAGCGCGGCCGCCTTCGCGCTGTTCCGGGCGGCCGGCTACGGGCTGGAGCGCGGCGCGGCGCAGTTCCGCCGGGTACGCGGCGCGTCGCTCCGCCTCGCGCTCGCCAACCTGCACCGCCCGGGCGCGCCCTCGGCCAAGGTGGTGCTGTCGCTCGGGCTCGGCCTCGCCGTGCTCGTGGCGACGGTCTCGATCGAGGGCAATCTGCGCCACCAGGTGGCGAACAGCCTGCCGTCGGACGCGCCCGACTTCTACTTCGTCGACCTGCAACCCGACCAGGTGGAGGCGTTCGAGCGAATCGTGGAGGCGGTCCCCGGCGCGAACGGCCTGCGCCGGGTGCCGATGCTGCGCGGCCGCATTCTCCGGATCGCGGGAAGGCCCGCCTCGGAAGCCGCCATCCATCCCTCGGCGCGCTGGCTGCTCCGCGGCGACCGGGGGATCACCTGGTCGGCCGCCCCGTCCCCGGACATGGACCTCGTGCAAGGACGATGGTGGCCGGCCGACTATTCGGGTCCGCCGCTGATATCGCTTTCCCACGACGCGGCGACCGGGCTCGGGCTCGGCATCGGCGACACGCTCACGGTCGACGTGCTGGGGCGCGCGATCACCGGGAAGATCGCCAATATCCGCGAGGTGCGCTGGCGCTCCCTCAGGATCAATTTCGTCATGGTGTTCTCGCCCGGCGTGCTCGAGGGCGCGCCGCAGACGCACCTCGCGACGCTGAACGCGCCGGACCCGGCGCTCGCCCGCGTCGAGGCCGCGGTGACCGACCGCTTTCCCAACGTGACCGCCATTCGGGTGGGCGAGGTGCTCGATTTGGTGCGCGAGGTCCTCGACCGGATCGCCGCCACGGTACGAGTCGCCGCGGGCGTGACGCTGCTCGCCGGAATCCTAGTCCTTGCCGGCGCGGCGGCGGCGGGGCACAGGCGCCGGGTCTACGACTCGGTGGTGCTGAAGGTGCTGGGCGCCACCCGGCGGCGCGTGCTCCAGGCCTACGCCATCGAATACGGTCTTCTCGGCGCCGCGACGGCGGTCGTCGCCGGGCTCGTCGGCACGGTCGCCGCCTGGGCCGCCGTGACCCAGATGATGGAATTCGAGTGGCGGTTCCAGCCCTGGATCGCGGTCGCGACCGTCGCGGGCTCGGCGGCGCTCACGCTGGCCTTCGGCTTCGTCGGCACCTGGCGCGCGCTCGGCGACAAGGCCGCCCCGCTGCTCAGGAACGAGTAGGGCGTCCTTCGATACGGCCCTTCGGGCCTACTCAGGATGAGGAGTTTCTTCTTCCCTCATCCTGAATAGCGGCGCAGCCGCGTATCGAAGGACGGCGCGTTTCGGACGCTTGATTTTGCCACCCCCCGGACCATATGGTAGCCACGATCAATCCCAGCTTCGGAGAGGATGCTCATGGCGTTCGGAACGGAACGGACCGTGCTGCGCACGGGCCAGGCGACGGAGGTGTTCGATGCCGGCCTGAGGGCGCACATGCTCAGGGTTTACAACTACATGGCCTCGGGCCTGGCGCTGACCGGGATCGTCGCCTATGCGATGGCGTTTTCCGGGGTCTACGCGCAGATCGCCCAGACCGGGCTGATCTGGGTAGTGATGCTGGCGCCGCTCGGCTTCATCTTCTTCCTGAGCTTCAAGATCCAGACCATGCGCGCCTCGACCGCGCAGACCCTGTTCTGGGCCTTCGCCGGGATCATGGGGCTCTCGATGGCGAGCATCTTCCTGGTCTTCACGGGAGCCAGCATCGCGCGGGTGTTCTTCATCGCCGCCGGCACCTTCGCCGCGATGAGCCTCTGGGGCTACACCACCAAGCGCGACCTGACGGGGATGGGATCGTTCCTGTTCATGGGGCTGATCGGCATCATCCTGGCGGCGATCGTCAACATGTTCATCCAATCGAGCGCGCTCCACTTCGCGATCTCGGCGATCGGCGTGCTCGTCTTCGTCGGACTCACCGCCTACGACACCCAGAAGATCAAGAACGAATACGCCGAATGGCACGACTCCGAGACGTCGTCGAAGCTCGCCATCATGGGTGCGCTCCGGCTCTATCTCGACTTCATCAACCTGTTCATGCTACTCCTGCATTTCTTCGGAGACCGCCGCTAGGCGGGTTTCGATCCGGCTTCGGGGGCGCCTTCGGGCGCCCCTTTTCGTTCCGGCGCGATAGGGCTGGACGCGGCGCACCGGCGGCGGGATCATCGGTCGGAACCGAGCCGGGGAGGACGGGATGACGGGAACGGTCTACGCGGGCGTCGGACACTGGCAGGCGAGCAGCCCGAAGGTCCGCACATGCGGCTTCTTCCGCCGGCGGTCGGGGGACGCCGGCTGGCAATCGCTGACCCGGGGCCTGCCGCCGGACCCCGAGGTGCGCGCCATCGAGCTTCACCCCGGCGATCCCCGGATCGTCTTCGCGGGCACCCAGGACGGCGTCTACCGCAGCGACGACGGCGGCGACAGCTGGGCCTAGCTCAACCTGCCGGGAGAGCTGCGGATGGTCTGGTCGATCGCCTTCGATCCGGACGACGCGGACACGATGTTCGTCGGCGTCGAGGGGTTCGCGATCTGGCGTACCCGCAACGGCGGCGGCGCCTGGGAACGGCTCGACGTGCCCGCGCCCGGCGGCATACCGGAGTGCCCGTTCGCGACCCGCGTCACCCGCATCGCCGTCGATCCCAACGATTCCGGCCGCGTCTATGCGGGGCTCGAGGTGCTGGGCGTGGTCCGCAGCCTCGACGGCGGCGACAGCTGGGCCGACGTGAGCGGCGACCTGCTGGCGCTCGCCGCGGCGAACGAGCACCTGCAAAGCGGGCTGCTCACCGGCGATCCGCACGAGGGGATGGTGGACATCCATGCGATCTCGGTCAGCCGCGACCAGCCCGGCAAGGTCTATCTCGCCAACCGCATGGGGCTGTTCTCGACCGAGGACGCGGGCGAGAAGTGGACGGAGCTCGGGATCGGCCGGTTCTCGCCGGTCACCTATGCGCGCGACGTCTACGTGTCGTCGCACGATCCGGAACGCATCTTCGCCGCGCTCAGCCCGGCTTCGGTCAGCGACGCGGGCGCGCTCTGGTGCTCCGACGACGGCGCGCGGAGCTGGCGGCGCTTCGACGCCGACCTGCCGATCGCCGCGACCCTGATGAAGGTCGCCGAGAGCCCCCTCGACCCGGCGCGGGTCTGTTGCGGCGCGCGCAACGGACAGGTCTTCGGCACCGAGGACGCGGGCGCCACCTGGCGCGACATGCCGCTCCCCGATGGGGTCTCCGGCATCTACGCCATGGCGTGCGCGTAGCGTTCCGTCCGGGTGACGCTCGAGACACGGGAGGCGCACCATGATGAGGCTCTTGTTCGCCGCGGTCCTGGCCCTGGGACTCACGGCTCCGGCGGCCGGGGCCCTGGCCCATCACGGCTGGTCGTGGACCACCGGCGGCAATATCGATCTGACCGGCATCGTGAAGACCGTCCGCCTCGGCAACCCCCACGGGGTGCTCAAGATCGACGTGGAAGGCGAGGAGTGGACGGTCGAGGTCGGTCAGCCCTGGCGCAACCGGCGCGCCGGCCTCGGGGACGGCGACCTGGCCGAAGGTGTCGAGATCCGGGTGATCGGCGAGCCAGCGGCGGCTCTGTCGGAAAAGCGGGTCAAGGTGGAGCGGCTGTTCCTGGGCAAACGCGAATACGTTCTCTACCCCGAACGCGACTGAAACCTTGGAGACCCTGTTCGCGGCGCTGGAGGGAACGGCCCTGGCGCAGGCGCTGCGGGCCTCCCGCTGGGGCTATGCCGCGGTCAACGCCGCGCACATCTTCGCGATCGCCCTGCTGGTCGGCTCCGTGGTCCCGCTCAATCTGCGGCTTCTCGGGGTGTGGCGCGGTATCGCCCGCGAAACGGCGGTGCGGCTGCTCGCCCCCGTCGCGGCGAGCGGGCTGGCCCTTGCCCTGCTGACGGGACCGCTGCTGTTCGCGGTCCGGGCGCGGGAATATAGCGGCGTCGGGTTCCTGCAGCTCAAGCTCGCCCTCATCGCCGTCGCGGTCCTGTCGACGCTCGCGCTCTGCCGGTCCCACGGGTTCCTGCTCAAGGACGCCCCGCGCGCGCGTCTCGCGGGTCACGCCCTCGTCTCCATGGTCTGCTGGCTCGGAGCGCTCGTCTGCGGCCGGCTGATCGCGTTCGCGGGGGATTGAGGCCGATGCGCGGCCCCGCGCGGCGACCCCGCCTCCCGCGCCTGCCGGCGACGCCGCTGATTCTCTCCGTCGCCTTGCTCGCCGTCTTCCTTCCTCCGGCGCCGGCGGCCGCCGACGCGCGCTTCGCCCGCCTCTCCCAGGCTGGGATCGTCGCGATCGTGCGCCACGCCCACGCCCCGGGAAGCGGAGATCCGGCGAATTTCTCGCTCGACGATTGCGCGACCCAGCGCAATCTCGACGCCCGAGGCAGGGAGCAGGCGCGAAGGATCGGGGCGGCGATCCGCGCCGGCGGCGCGGCCGTCGACCGCGTTCTCACCAGCCAATGGTGCCGCTGCCGGGACACGGCGCGGCTTCTCGACCTGGCTCCGGTCGAGGAATTGCCCGCGCTCAACTCGTTCTTCCGCACCCCGTCCCGCGCCGGCCGGCAGACCGCGGAGCTCCGACAATTCCTGTCGGACCTCCCGCCGGACGAAACCGCGGTCCTGGTCACCCATTACGTGAACATCCGGGCGCTCACCGGACGGGCCGTCGCCTCGGGCGAGGTCCTCCTCCTCGAGATCGGACACGACGGCACGGTCGAGGCGGTCGACGAGGTCCTGATCCGCCCTCGGCGCTGAGATCGCCCCCGCGCCACTGTCGTCCGGGTTAGCGGCATCCGCTCGGGTTGGACGCGATTCTCCCGACATCCTTCACCGTCATGGTCCGCGCAGGCCGATATGACGGGGAACGGACCGGGAAGGAATGGTGGGCGCGGCTGGGATTGAACCAGCGACCCCTACGATGTCAACGTAGTGCTCTCCCGCTGAGCTACGCGCCCGGCCGCCGAGGGGTGGTTTCTATCGCCTCGGGCGCGCGCTTGGCAAGTGCTGGCACGGATGACAGGGCGGGAGCGATCCGCTAAATCTGTCCGGTCATGCAGAGTACCGGCAAGCTGCGTATCGAGGTCTCCGACCATCACGAAATCCTGTGGCCCGGCGAGCAGACGGCGCCGATCATGCTCGCCTCGCCGCATAGCGGCGCCGCCTATCCGGAATCCTTCGTCGCCGCCTCGCCGCTCGATCCGCTCGATCTGCGCCGGTCGGAAGACTGCTTCGTCGACGAGCTCTGGCTCGGCGCCCGGGCGCTCGGGGTGCCTCTGCTGCGCGCCGCGTTCCCGCGCGCTTTCGTCGATGCCAACCGCGAGCCGTTCGAGCTCGACCCGGAGATGTTCGAGGATGCGCTGCCGCCTTACGTGAACGTGAATTCGAGCCGCGTTGCCGCCGGTCTCGGAACCCTCGCGCGGGTGGTCGCGAGCGGCAAGGAGATATATGGCGGCAAGCTCCGGTTCGCCGACGCGCTGGAGCGGATCGAAACCTGCTACCGGCCCTATCACGCGGCGCTCCGGCGGCTGATCGACGCCACGCGCGACCGCTTCGGCTATTGCATCCTGATCGACTGCCACTCGATGCCGTCGGTCGGCGCCCCGATGGACCCGGACGCCGGGCGGGGACGGGCGGACTTCATTCTCGGCGACGGTTTCGGCACCGCCTGCGAGGGCGCGATCGCCGACACCGTGGAACGGGCGCTGGAGAGCCACGGCTACCGCGTCACCCGCAACAAGCCCTTCGCCGGCGGCTATACCACGCGGCATTACGGGTGCCCGGGGGAAGGCGTGCATGCGCTCCAGATCGAGACCAACCGGGCGCTCTACATGGACGAGGACGCGATCCGGCGGCTCCCGGCGCTGGCCGAGGTCGCGGTACACATGACATCCGTGGTGTCGGCGCTGATCCGCCTCGGCAGGGTGGACCTGGCCGCCGAATGACCGGCGCTGGGCTATCGACGTCCGGGATCGCGGTGCGCGACGCCGCGGAAGGCGACTTCGCCGCGATCGCCGGGATCTACGCCCGGTACGTCCTCCACGGCACCGCCTCGTTCGAGATCGATCCGCCCGGCGCGGACACCCTGATCGAGCGCTGGCGCGGCGTGCTCGCGGCCGGGCTTCCCTATCTGGTCGCCGAGACCGGCGGCTCGGTCGCGGGCTTCGCCTACGCGACCCTGTACCGTCCGCGCCGCGCCTACCGCTTTACCGTCGAGCACTCGATCTACGTGCGCCAGGGCGACGCGCGACGGGGGGTCGGGGGCGCGCTGATCGAGCCGCTGATCGAACGCTGCGCCGCGCTCGGCTACCGGCAGATGGTCGCGGTGATCGGCGATTCGGCGAACGCGGCCTCGATAGGCTTCCACAAGCGGCACGGGTTCCGCCACGCGGGGACCCTCCCCTCCGTCGGCTACAAGTTCGACCGCTGGGTCGACAGCGTGCTGATGATCCGTCCCCTCGGGGACGGCGACGCCTCGCCGCCTTAGGACAGACCTCCAACGCCCGAAAAAAAGGGTGGCCGCCGGGAGGCGGCCACCAAATTGGGAGGAAACGTCCAAGAGCGCAAAGACGCATACGGTTCCCTTGGACGACGAAACCGCATGCCGCGGGCCGCAAATTACCCATGTGCCGGGCAGGGTCAACGGGCAAATTGTCGCGGGTCCGGCGGCAACCGTTCGTCCGCCCAAACGCGCCGTCCCCGCCGAATCCGGGCCGATCCCTTACGCGTCCGGCGGGCGCGTGCTACAAGACAGCCGGCGCCCGGCCGCGCGGTCCGGGGCGCCGGGTGCGTGCTTGGATAATCTGAACGAAATCAACGCATTATGTCCGACGGGCAATCCGGTTCGCGTATCGGCATCGATATCGGCGGCACTTTCACGGATGTGGTCTATATCCGCGGCAAGGCGCTCTTTCGCGGCAAGTCGGACACTACGCATTACGACCTGAAGGTCGGCTTCATGAACGCGACGCGGGCGGCGGCGGAACGGGCCGGGGTCGCGCTCGACGACGCGCTGCGCGAGGCCGAATCGATCGCCTATTCGACCACCGTCGGCACCAACGCGCTGATCGAACGCCGCGGCGCCCGGCTCGGGCTGATCACCACCAAGGGGTTCGAGCACACCGTCCATGTCGGGCGCGCGCGCAACTGGGGCGACGGGCTGCCGACCGAGAAGAAATACGACCGCGGCCGCGCCGTCCGCCCGGCGCCGCTGATCCCGCAAGACCGCATCGTCGGCATCCAGGAGCGCATCGACAATCTCGGCAACGTCATCGTCCCGATGCGCGACGAGGACGTGAGGAAGCAGGTCCGGTACCTCGTCGACAAGGGGGTGCGCGGCTTCGTGGTCGTTCTGCTCAACGCCTACGTCAACCCGGACCACGAGAAGCGCATCGGCGACATCGTCGCGGACCAGTTCCCCGAATGCTATCTCGGCCACATGCCGGTCTTCCTGTCGCACCAGATTTCGCCCAAGGCAGGCGAGTACCGGCGCTCGATGACGGTGATCGTCGACGCCTATCTGCGGGACCTGACCGAGGGCCACGTGCTTCGCCTCTCCGACGACCTCCGCGAGATCGGATACAAGCGCCCGGTCTTCGTCGCCAAGAACACCGGCGGGCTGTCCTCGCTCTCGCGCTCGCAGGCGCTGCACCTGCTGGGCTCCAGCCCGGCCGCCTCGGTGATCGGCTCCGACCGCCTGGGCGAGCTGATCGGCGCGCCCAACGTGATCGTCTCCGACATGGGCGGCACCAGCTTCGACGTGGGCCTCGTGGTCGAAGGGCGGGACCGGGTCTACGAATACGATCCCGTGGTCGACCGCTTCCGGGTGCAGATTCCCTACGTCGCGCACTGGTCGGTCGGCGCCGGCGGCGGGTCGATCGCCAAACTGGTGGACGGCGAGCTCAAGGTGGGTCCGGAAAGCGCGGGCTCGAACCCGGGGCCGGCGTGCTACGGCCGGGGCGGCGAGGAGCCGACGGTGACCGACGCGGACGTGGTGCTGGGCTACATCAACCCGGACAACTTCCTCGGCGGGCGAATCCGCATCGACGCCGCGCGCGCCGAAGCCGCGATCGAGACCCGCATCGCCGGGCCGCTGGGACTCTCCACGACCGAGGCGGCGTGGGACATCAAGCGGCTGATCGACGGCTATATGGGCCAGGAAATGTACCGCATCTGCGCGCTCACCTCGGGCCAGGACCCGCGCGACTTCGTGCTGTTCGCGCTCGGCGGCGCGGGGCCGGTGCACGCGACCGGCTATGCCGACGGCGCCGACGTCGACCGCGTCGCGACCTTCCCGGTCTCCAGCGTGTTCGGCGCCTTCTCGACGCTCACCATGGACGTGCTGCAGACCTACGAGCGGACGCTCCACCTCAATCTCTACTCGCACCGCGACAGGACATACGCGGCGGACAATATCGAGCGGTTCAACGCGGAGGTCGAAGCGCTGACCGCGATCGGCGAGCGCGACATGGCCGAAGAGGGATTCGATCCCGATTCGGTCGACCTCGAGCTGGAGGTCCATATGTGCTACGGCCAGCAGCGCCAGACCCTGCCGGTCCCCGTCCCCGGGCTCGGGCTGAAATCCGGCGACGACGTGAAGGCGATCTGCGACGACTTCAACGCGCGCTACGCGGAGAAGTACGGCGAGGGCGCGTGCTACCCCGAGGCCGGGATCGAGATGGTCGAGATGCGGCTCAACGCCGTCGGTCCGGCCGAAAAGCACGAATTCGCGACGCTCAAGCGCGACCGCAGTCCGGAAGCCTCGCGGATCGGCTCGCGCATGGCCTATTGGGGACCCGAGCACGGCCGCATCGACACCCCGGTCTACCGCCGCGAGACGCTCGGCGCGCGGGTGACGCTGCCCGGCCCGGTGCTCTGCGAGGCCGACGACACCGTAATCGTCGCGCCCCCCGGCTGGAAGATCCGCACCGACGACTGGGGGACCGGGTGGATCGAGCGGGTGGAGTGACGGGCGGGATGGGTCGTCCGGTTCCCCTCGTCATGGTCGGCGAAGGCCGACCATCCACGTTTTGTTTTTTTGGACATGACGGTTGGGGGCGGGGCGCGTGAGTAAGCTCTTCGACCGCCATGTGAGCCTGTTCGACGGGCTGGTCTACGACCGCGACGTTTACGACCGGCGGCCGGGCTGCGATCCCGAGCTGATCTGCCGCGGGCTGGAGCCGGTCACCGACGTCGAGCGGCGCGGCATGGCGCTGCTGAACGACGTCGACGCCGACATCCTGACCCACAAGCTGTCGTCGATCGTCGAGGAGGCGCGCGACGTCTACATGGCGCTCTCGATCTCGGAAGGGATCATCACCGGCGACATGAACTGCGGCATCTTCACCGCCTCGGGCGATCCGGTGGTGGTGGGGACCGGCATCTACTTCCACACCCTGCTCAACAACGCCCAGCTCAAATACATCCTGAAATATTACCGGGACGACCCCTCGGTCGGGCTCGCCGACGGCGACATCTTCTTCTTCAACGAGGAGCTCGCCGGCGGCATCCACAACATGGACATGTTCTCCGCCATGCCGATCTTCTGGGAGGGCGAGCCGGTCGCCTGGGCCGAGGTCGGCGGCCACCAGGGGGATACCGGCTCGATCACGCCGGGCGGGTTCGCGCCGACGGCGAAGTCGCGCTACGAGGAAGGCTTCCACATGCCGGCGGTCCGGATCGGGCGCGACTTCCGGCTGCGCCAGGACATCCTCGACTACATGTCGGGCACGGTGCGCAACCCGCTGGTGTTCGCCGCCGACCTGAAATCGCGCGTCGCCACCCTGTTCCAGATCCGCCGCCGCTTCCTGCGCGAGGTCGAACGCCGGGGCGTCGAGCAGGTGGTGGGCGGCATGCGCCGGGTGCTGGTGCGCGGCGAAGAGAACGCGCGCGCGAGGCTGCGTCAGATCGACGACGGCGTCTTCCGCTCGGTGCTGTTCAACGACGACCACGGAACGTTCTTCGGGCTGACCCGGGTGCCGCTCGCCGCGGTCAAGGAGGACGACCGGCTCGCCGTAATCCTCCAGGGGGTCTCGCCGGAAAACCACGAGGGGCCGTTCAATTCGAGCTGGCACCTGACCCGGGCGGCGACGGCGGTCTACCTGTTCTCCTATTTCTTCCGCGGCCTGCTGCCGGCCAATGCCGGGCTGCTGGAGCCGGTGAGCTACCATGTCGAGGGGCCGTCGATGATGAACGCCCCGGACGAGCTCGCGCACGGGCTCGCCAACCAGACCTGCTCCTTCGCGACCCAGAACATGTACATGGTCGGCGCCAAGATGCTGTTCGGCAGCGAGCACCGCGAGGCCGTCCAGGCGCCGCAATCGCGCAACTACTCGCTCCCCATCTTCGGCGGCATGAACCGGCGCGGCTATTACGGCGTCAATTTCGGCGGCAGCACCAACGCGGGCGGCGGCGGCGGGCGCTACGACATGGACGGCGAGCACGCGCTGGGATTCTACTGGGGACCGTGGACCGACGCCGGCGAGGTCGAGGAGCAGGACGAGCGCCTGCCGCATCTGATCCTGTCGCGCGGGCTCGACAAGAACTTCCACGGCTTCGGCAAGTACCGGGGCGGGACGCCGCTGCTGGAAGTCGCGATGGGCTGCGGCGACGCGGACTGCGCGATGAGCTCGTGGGGGAGCTGCGACAAGCTGAGCTTCAATTACGGCCTGTTCGGCGGCTATGCCGGCCCGCCCAACCCGCGCCTGGTGATCCGCGACAGCGATTTCGCCGAACGGGTCCGGGCGGGCGAGGATATCGAGCTCGGCCAGTACGCGCTGCTCGCGGAGAAGCCGCTCGGCGGCGATTACGTGCTGACCTCGTCCTCGAAGGATGCCGAGGGATTCGGCGAGAACGACCTCGTGGTGCATTCGGTCGGCGCCGGCGGCGGCTACGGCGACGTGCTGGAGCGCGACCCCGAACTGGTGCTCGCCGACCTCGCGGACGGGCTGATCGGGAGCGACGTCGCGGAAAAGATCTACGGTGTCGTCGTCGACAAGTCCGGCACGCGGGTCGACGAAACCGCGACCGGGCGCCGGCGCGCGCGCATCCGCAAGCAGCGCCTCACCAAGGGCCGGCCGTTCGACGATTTCGTCCGCGGCTGGAAGAAGAAGCGCCCGCCCGCGGCCGCGCTCGAAAAATACGGCCACTGGCCGGAACCGAGGCTGGAGACCTACGACGAGCCGTTCTGGGGCCTCTACCGCGACGGCGGGGGCAGGCGTGGGTAGGTCGTACCCGGCATCCCCCCTCACCCTGACCCTCTCCCCCACAGGAGAGAGGGGACTCGCTTGCCCGATCCTTTCTGCCCCCTCCCTTCCCGCTCGCGGGAGGGGCCGGGGGAGGGTGGCCGGTCGGCCTTCGCTGCCCTTGACGGGGAGGCAGAGCCGAGGGGTCGGCCGATGACGACCCCGCTCGACCGCCTGATGGAGAGCGCGCCGGGGCCGCTGTTCGCGCCGCTCGGGCTCGCTCTGCCGCTTCGGATCGAGCAGGCGGAACGGGACGAGTTCGAGTCCGATCCGGCGCTCGCGAGCTTCGTCCTGCGTTCGGCGCGGGCGGTGCTGGAGGCGGATGCCGTCGCCGCCGCGTTCGATTGCGCGGGCGCGCCGTCCGAGGCGACGCTGGCGCTGACCCGGCGGCTCGCGGACGAGATGGGAGACGGAACGGCGGTGCTCGGCACGCTCGCCGCGCCGTCCGCGCTCGACGCCCGTCGGGCGACCGCGGCGGTGGAGGGGCTCTGCGGCGCGGGCGCGGCCGGGCTGGTCGTGCTGGAGGAGGCCGACGACCCCGACCCCGGGCTGCTCGGCGGTCTCGACGCGGCCTTCAATCTTGCCGCCTACTACCAGGTCCCGGCGATCTATCTTGCGCGGCGGACCGTCGACGCGGGCGTGCTGGACGCCGCGCGGGCGGCCGGCGCGCGCTGGGCAGTCGGGCCGGGCGATGCCGACGGCGCCGTGGCGTCGGTCCCGCTCGAGCTGTTCGGCGGGGACGAGGCGGCGGCGTCCGGCTGGGCGGCGGCTCTGCCGGGCGGGGTCCGGCTCTATATCCCGTCCTGGGAGATCCCGGCCGATACGCCGGTCGAGGCCGTCGCCGCGGTCCGCCGCGCGCTCCGCGCCTGAGGAGGGGGAAGGGTTGTACAGTATCGATATCGACATCGGCGGCACGTTCACCGACGGGTTCTTCTCCGACGGCGAACGGGTCGAGACCCGCAAGGTGCTCACCACCCCGCACGACATCACCGAGAGCTTCATGAGCTGCGTCGAGGCGGGGAGCGAAGCGTTCGGGCTCGACCTCGGCGACTTCCTGCGCGCGACCGGGGTGGCCCGGGTCTCGACCACCGTGGGCACCAACCTGCTGGTCCAGCGGGCCGGCCCGAAACTCGGCCTGATCGTCACCGCCGGGCACGAGAAGGACCTTTACGCCAGGGAGGGAAAGGCCGGGATCCTCGACCGCTTCGTCGCCGCCGGCATGGTGGCGGGCGTGGACGAGCAGGTCGACGACCGCGGCCGCGTGCGCAGGCGGGTGGAACCGGAACCCCTGCTGGAGGCGGTGCGCGGCCTGCTGGCGGACGGCGCGCGGATGATCGGCATCAGCTTCCGCAACGCCTGGCGGAACGCCGACAACGAGCTCCGCGCGCGCGCCCTGATCCGCGAACGCTACCCGGTCCACTATCTGCGCTCGGTCCCGCTGCAGATCGGCACCGAGGTGATCCACGTCGCCGACGACCACGGGCGGACCAATTCGCTCGCGCTCAACGCCTATATCCACGCCGAGATGGCGCGCACCCTTTACCGCGCCGAGGACAAGCTGCGCGCGGCGGGCTACGACCGGCCGCTGCTGGCGGTCCATTCGAGCGGCGGCAACGCGCGGGTCGCGAAGACGGTCGCGCTCAATACGCTCCACTCCGGCCCGGCGGTGGCGATCCGGGGCGCCGCCCACCTCGCCCGCCGGCTCAGGCTGGGCCGGGTGGTGACCACCGACATGGGCGGCACCAGCCTCGACATCGCGATGATCGAGGGCGGCGCCGCGCCGGTGTCGGACGAGCCCAGCGTCGAGGACATCCCGCTTTCCACTCCGATGATCGAGGTCGAATCGCTCGGCGCGGGCGGCGGCAGCATCGCCTCGGTGGCGAACGGGAGGCTCCGGGTCGGGCCGAGGAGCGCCGGCGCCGCGCCGGGCCCGGCCTGCTACGCGCGGGGCGGGACCGAGCCGACGGTGACCGACGCCAACCTGCTGCTCGGCTATATCGACCCCGAGGCCTTCATGGGCGGACGGATGAAGCTGGATGCGGCGCTCGCCGAGCGCGCGATGGAGCGCCGCGTCGCGCGCGAGAAGGGCGTCGGGGTCGAGAACGCCGCGCTCGAGGTGCGCGAGGCGATCGACCGCCAGATGGCGCTCGAAATCCGCCGCCGGCTCGGCGCGGCGGGCTTCGACCCGGCGCGGACGGCGCTGTTCTCCTTCGGCGGCTCGGGCCCGCTCCATGCCTGCGCGGTGGCGGATCTGCTCGGCATTCCCCGGGTCTACGCCTTCCCCTACGGCTCGGTGTTCAGCGCCTTCGGATCGTCCACCACCAACGTGCGCCACGCCTACGCGCGGACCCTCGGCATCCCGATGACCCAGATCGACCGGGCGGACGCGGTGCTGGCGGGGTTCCGCGACCAGGCGGTCGCCGACATGCGGGGCGAGGGGTTCGACGCCAGGGCGGTCAGGACCTCGGCCGAAATCGTGGTGACCACCGGCAAGCGGTTCAAGACGGTGCCGGTGCGGGGGCGCCGGGGAACGGTCGCCGCGACGCTCGACGGCGAGCGCGGGCGCATCCAGGCCGTCCGGCTGTCCGCCGAGTGCGAGGTGCCGCACTGGACCCCCGTCAAGGCGGAACAGAAGGCGCTCCGCGCGCCGCGCCCGCTCGGCCGGCGCACCGTCCGCTGGGTCGCGGGCGGGCGGCTCGCCACCCAGGTCTACGCGCGCGACGGCCTGAAGCCGGGCCACGTCCTCCGCGGCCCCGCGATGGTCGACGGCCCCGACACCTCCTACGCCGTCGCGCCCGGCTGGCGCCTCACGGTCGACGACTACGCCAACTTCGTCCTGACCCGCAGCGAGGGTTAGCGATCCGGTCCGGATCGGGCCGTTTTCGCCCCCTCCGTCGTCCCGGACCCGGTCCGGAGTGACATCGGAGGCGATGGGATTCTCGCGCTCCGGACCTGAAATTGTCCTTGTGTGATAATTTTTCTTGACTGGGGACGCGAATCACCCCATATTTCTCATGGTCGAGAAATGGGCGCCGCATCTGCCGGCGCCCTTTTTCGTGGCCGGATTCCACCGCATCGCTGGGATGGAGAACCTCGGGCATGGCCAAGTGCCGCATCGGGCGCCTCGGGCGCGTCGGGCTCCGGGACGTCTGGGAGCGCGAGCGCCGCGACTTCGCCCCCTGGCTCGCCGAGCCCGACAACCTCGCCTTGCTCGGCGAGGCGGTCGGGCTTCCGCTCGAAGCGCCGGTGCTGGAAAAACCGGTCGGCGGGTGCCGCGCCGACATCGTATGCCGCGACGCGGCCACCCTTTCTCCGGTGGTGATAGAGACCCAGCTCGAGCGGTCGGACCACTGCCATCTCGGCCAGGTCGTGGCCTACGCGGCGGGGATCGAAGCCTCCGCCGCGATCTGGCTGGCGGCCGGGTTCCGCGACCTCCACCGGGTCGCGCTCGACCGGCTGAACCGCCAGGGAGACATACGCTATTTCGGGGTGGAGCTGGAGATGTGGAAGCTGGGCGACACGGCCGCGCCGATATTCCGCGTCGTCTCGCGGCCCGCCGACCCGCCCCCGGAGGTCACGGCGCCGTCCATCCGCCCGGCCCCCGCCCGCCGCGCCGTCCGCCTGCCCGGTCTCCCGTCGCGGCCGGTCAGCATCGTCGGATGAGGAGTCCCCCTTTCCCGGCCGGCGCGGAGGGGCTTGACCGCGCCGGCGCGTCTGCCGGAGAGTCGGGGGACCGGTCGCGAATGCCGCGATCGGGCTGGCGGCGTCAGGGGCGTGCCCGAATCGACGGCCATTCATCGGCGGATCCGTTTCGCGGCGCGGGAGGCGCGGCGATGACGCCGTCCGCGCGGGCGGCCGGGTCCGTCGCGATACCCGAAGCACGGCCTGAAGACGCGGCCTCCTTCATCGAGATCGAGTCGCTCGACAAGACCTTCGTGGGCCAGGACGGCGAGCCGGTGGTCGCGCTCCAGGGCCTGGACCTCGACGTCCGACGCGGCGAGTTCGTCACCATCGTCGGCCCGAGCGGCTGCGGCAAGTCGACGTTGCTATCCCTGGTCGCCGGGCTGCTGGAAACGACGGGGGGCGAGATCCGCATCGGCGGCACCAGGATCGTCGAGCCCTATACCGACCTCGGCTTCGTGTTCCAGAGCGATTTGCTGCTCGACTGGCGCACCGTGACCGGCAACGTGCTGCTGCCTTGCGTGATGCGCGGGCTCGACGAGAAGGCCCATGCCGACCGGGCGCGCGAGCTGCTGGCCTCGGTCGGGCTGGAGGGCTTCGAGGACAAGCGCCCGTTCGAGCTCTCGGGCGGCATGCGCCAGCGCGTCGCGCTCTGCCGCGCGCTGCTCCTCGACCCGCCCATGCTGCTGATGGACGAGCCGTTCGGCGCGCTCGACGCGCTGACCCGCGAGCAGATGCAGGTCGACCTCCAGACCGTCTGGCACCGGACGCAGAAAACCGTGCTGTTCGTCACCCACTCGATCTCGGAGGCGGTTTTCCTGTCCGACCGGGTGATCGTGATGACGCCCCGGCCCGGCGCCATCCGCGCGATCCTCGACGTCGACCTGGAGCGGCCGCGCGACCTCAACGTCCACGACACGTCCCGTTTTACCGGGATCGTTCACGAGATCAGGCTGATGTTCCAGGAGATGGGCGTCATCCACCGCTGACGCATGAGGAGCCGCAACGAATTGCCGCCTGTCGCCCGAGAGAGGTCCCCCTCACCCCTTCCCTCTCCCCCAAGGGGGAGAGGGGGACTCGTCCGCCGGCTCTGTCTTACCTTCTCCCCTCCCGCTTGCGGGAGGGGCCGGGGGAGGGTGGGTCGGCCGGTACGGACCGCCGAGACCCGGTCAGGTCCGAAACGGAAGGCACGACCGTGAAGCGCGGGGAAAGGCGATGAACCTCTGGAACCGGAAATGGACTCGCGACGCGTTCTGGATGGTGGTCTCGTTCGGCGCGCTGGTCGGGCTGTGGGCGGGTATCGTCTGGCTGTTCGAGACCCCGAGCTACCTGCTGCCCGGCCCCGGCGAGGTGCTGGGATCGGGGCGCGACAACTGGCTCCAGATGATCCCCCATTCGGGCTGGACGATCCTGTCGGTGTTGGCCGGCTATCTCCTCGCCGTGGTGGTGGGCGTGCCGCTCGCGATAATCGTGGTCTCCTCGCAGACGCTGGAGCGCATCCTCTACCCGCCGATGGTGGCGACCCAGAGCATCCCCAAGATCGCGCTGGCTCCGCTCTTCGTGGTCTGGTTCGGCTTCGGCATGTTTCCCAAGGTGGCGGTGGCCTTCCTGATCTGCTTCTTCCCGATCGTGGTCGACACCATCGTGGGGTTGCGCAGCATCGACCCGGCGCTGGTCCAGCTCGCGCGCTCGATGGGCGCGCCGCCCCGGCGGATCTTTCTCCGCCTCAGGCTGCCGGGCGCGCTTCCCAGCATGTTCGGCGGGCTCAAGGTGGGCTCGGCGCTCGCGGTCGTCGGCGCGCTCACCGGCGAGTTCATCGGCTCGGACAACGGGCTCGGCTACCTGCTGCTGAGCGCGGCGGGCGAACTCGACACCGCGCTCCTGTTCGCCATCCTGTTCGTTCTTTCGCTGCTCGCGATGGCGTTCTTCTACGCCATCGAAGTCCTGGAGCGGCTGATGATCCCGTGGCACGTGTCGCAGCGCGCGCATACGGGGTGAATCGCGTAACCGCACGAAGAACATAAGGAGGAAACCATGAGAATCGCACTCACGACCGCGGTCGCGGCCGCGCTGATCGCCGTCTCGATGACGGCCCGGGCGGCCGACGAGGTCTCGCTCAGGACCGACTGGATCAAGAGCGCCTACCACGCGGTCTGGTATCACGCGAAGGACAAGGGAATCTTCGCGAAGAACGGCATCGACGTCGACATCCGCGACGGTCGCGGCTCGGTGATCACCGCCCAGACGGTGGGCAACAAGACCGTCACCTTCGGCACCGCCGACGGCGGGGCGGTGATGGTGCTGGTCTCCAAGGGGCTGCCGGTGAAGATCGTCTCGTCCTATCTCCGCACCAACCCGGTCGCCATCATCTTCCCGAAGAAGAACGGCTGGAAGAGCTGGAAGGATCTCGCCGGCTCCCGGGTCGGCTTCTCGGCGGGCGGCGCGACGGCGGCCTATTTCAAGGCGCTCGCGAAGAAGAACGGGATCGAGGGCAAGGTCAAGCTGGTGTTCATGGAGCCCGCCGCCAAGCTCGCCGCGCTGTTGCAGGCGAAGGTCGACGCGATCGATTCCTTCGGCTTCCTGCAGGCGCCCAAGGCCACCGCGGCCGGCATCCCCTCGACCTATTTCAGCTACGCCTCGGGCGGCATCGTGGTCCCGGGCCTTTCGCTGATCGCCCACAACGACACCATCGAGGACAACCCGGACCTGGTGCGCCGCATGGTGGCGAGCGTGCGGGAAGCGCTGGCGCTCGGCCGGAAGGAGCCGGAGGCGGCGATCGCCTCGCTCTTGAAGGTTGCGCCCAACCTCAAGCCCGACATTTCGCTCGACATCCTCAAGGCGTCGTTCGACCTGTTCGAGAACGAGGCCAGCAAGGGCAAGCCGTCGGGCTGGACCTCGCCCGACGACATAGCGAAGGCGCAGAAGACGCTGATCGAGTTCAAGCGGATCAAGAAGGAGCACCCCATAGACGCCTACTTCACCAACGCGTTCGTCCCGAAATCGTGAGCGGGGCGGCGATGACGGAGAAGGTCGCGCGGCATCCCCGCCCGCCCGAGGTCGAGGGCCTCGGGCTGGAGGAGATCGCCGCGCGCTACGTCGCCCGGTTCGGCGACCGCAAGCCGGACTGGGCGGCATTCGCCGACGCGCTGATCGACGGCTACCGCCGGGCGCAGCACCGCTTCATCGGCAACACCTCGGGCAAGCCGGATGCGGGCGTGATCCCGGCGCGCGCCTTCACGCTGAGCGTGATGTACGTGCCGCCCGGCGAGGGCAACGCGCCCCACACCCACGAGGTCGAGGAGGTGTTCTTCGTGCTCCAGGGCCACCTCACGGTGTTCTTCGAGGAGGAGGACGGCAGGCGGCTCGACGTGACGCTGGGCCCGTGGGACTGCGTCTCGTGCCCGGCCGGCGTGATCCACGGCTATGCCAACGACACCGTCGAGCCGGTCTACCTCCAGGTCATGGCCGGCAAGGCCGACCCCGAGTTCATGGGCTACGCCGACCGGGCGCTATTCGAGAAGCGGGATGCCCACGTGCGCGGGGGGGCGGGGTAGCGGCCCGCCCTCCCCCGGCCCCTCCCGCAAGCGGGAGGGGAGAAGGACAGGCGGGAGCGCCGCCGCGTGACTCCCCCTCTCCCCCGCGGGGAGAGGGCCGGGGAGAGGGGGATACCGGAGCCGCCCTCACCCGATCCGCGGGACCCGCCCGCCGGCGACCGGCTCAGGCGTAGCCGCCCGCCGCGATCCGGTCGAGATAGGCGTGCACCTCGTCGGCCCTGGCCTCGCGCACCAAGCGGTCGGCCGTGAGCCCGCCGAATCCCGGCAGCGGCTCGGCCCGGAACCAAGCATAGGCGGCGAGTGGAGAACCCGTTACGGCTTCCACGCGGTTGAGGATTTCGAGCATATGGCGGAGCCGGGTCTGGGTCTTGCGGGCACGGATGCGCGATGCCCGGGAGAACGCATCCTTTCCGAGACCCAGGGTCGCGGCGATCTCGGACTTGGTGGTGCGCAGCGCATCGGCGACGAGCGTCGGCGAAAACGCCTCATCTTCCGTGAATTCCTCAAGACGCACGGCGGGCTCTCCAAGATGCGCGAGGGCTCCGGACGAGTCTCCACAAACAGTAAGGCCCGCGCCGGAACGCGGGCCTCGGAAAGAGAGCAAGACCCGGCCGCGCCTCGCGAGGAGGGATAGGCCCGTGCTCCGGCACCGTCAACGCATCACCCTCAAATCGCGCCCGTCTTCGCGCTCGGCACCCGCCGATACATGGTCCATATTGTGAGCACCCACGGGGAAACAAGACGGGCGGGTATCGCGTGGCCGATACTCTCACCAGGAAAGAGCGCAGCGAGCGCATGAGCCGCGTCCGCGGCAAGGACAGCAAGCCCGAGATGGTCGTCCGGCGCCTCGTCCACGGCATGGGCTATCGCTACCGCTTGCACCGCCGGGATCTCCCCGGCACACCAGATTTAGTGTTTCCTAGCCGAAAAAAGGCTATATTTGTACATGGTTGCTTTTGGCACCGGCATCCGGACCCGGCTTGCAAGCTGGCCCGGCTGCCGAAGTCGAGGCTCGATTTCTGGATACCCAAGCTGGAGGGCAACCGCCGCCGCGACCGGGATAACCAGGCGAGGCTGGGCGAGCTGGGATGGGACGTGCTTGTTGTATGGGAATGCCGGATTGGCTATAAGGAACAAATAGAGAACGAATTGCGGGCCTTTCTGGAGCGGGATCATGCGGGGGATTGAGCTTTTCGCCGGAGCCGGAGGACTTGGGATCGGCGTCAGCCGCGCCGGGTTCAGCCCGGCCGCCGTGGTGGAGCGGGACCGCTATTGCTGCGACACCATCCGGGAAAACCGGGAACGCGGCGTCGATCCCCTCGTCCACTGGCCGCTGTTCCAGGGCGACATCCGCGACTTCGACTTTCGTTCCGTCGAAGGCGGGGTGGACCTGATATCCGGCGGACCGCCCTGCCAACCCTTCTCCATAGGCGGCAAGCACCGGGGGCCGCTCGACGAGCGGGACATGTTCCCGCAAGCGGTGCGGGCGGTGCGGGAGCTCCAGCCGCGCGCCTTCCTGTTCGAGAACGTCCGGGGCCTGACGAGGCGGGCATTTTCCGACTATTTCGAATATGTCCGGCTCCAGTTCGCCTATCCCGAGTACACGAGGCGGGATTCCGAGGGTTGGCTGGATCACCTCGGGCGTCTCCAGCGGCACGGCGCCCATGGCCGGGTCAACGACCTGACCTACCGGGTGGCGACGCGAGTCCTGAACGCGGCCGATTTCGGCGTTCCGCAGCGCCGCGAGCGCGTGTTCATCGTCGGTTTCCGGGCCGACCTGGACATCGAGTGGGCCTTCCCGGAGCCGACCCATTCCCGCGAAGCCCTCCTCTGGTCTCAATGGCGTTCGGGAGAATACTGGGACTCCCACCGCCTGCCCCGACGCCACGGGACCGCCGACCGGCGCGACGCGGCCGCCGCGAGACGCATGCGGACGAAACCCGCGACGGAACCCTGGCGTACCGTGCGGGACGCGTTGTCGGGCCTGCCGGATCCGGAACTCGAACGCCGGGCGGCGAGCCGGTACCCCAACCATCGGTTCCAGCCGGGGGCGCGGAGCTATCCGGGACATACCGGCAGCCCCTACGACGAGCCCGCCAAGACCCTGAAGGCGGGCGATCACGGCGTGCCGGGCGGGGAGAACATGCTCCGGCGGCCGGACGGCGGCGTGCGCTACTTCTCGGTGCGGGAGAGCGCGCGGTTGCAGACGTTTCCCGACGAATACCTGTTCCACGGATCGTGGTCGGAGACCATGCGCCAGCTCGGCAACGCGGTTCCGGTCACGCTCGCCCAAATCGTCGCCGGGAGCATCCGGGACCGTCTCGGGGAGCGCGGGAACGGCGCATGACGCGACGGCGCGGGAAGCAAGCCAAGGCCGCGGAGGTACTCGAAAGGCTCGATGCCGAGCTCGGCGCGCTGACCGAAATCGTCGATACCCGCCCGCCCCGCGGGAAGGCGCGCCGGGAGGTCGACACCAAACTCCGGGAACTGGTCACGCGCGGCGAAACGTTGTTGCGGGACCTCGACCCCGTCGGCCGGCCTCGATTCGTGTTCGACCCGGGAGACCCCGCCGTGGTCGGCCGGTTTATCGCCCTGGCCCTGATCGCGCAGGAGCGCATGCCGCTGGCCGGCGTTCAATCCTTTCATGGCTCCGGCGTCTATGCGCTCTACTACCAAGGCGCCTTCGATGCTTACGCACCCATCAGCGGCACCGAAACCCCGATCTATGTCGGGAAGGCGGACCCCAGGGCCGACACCGCCAGGACACCCATCGATCAGGGAACCAGACTCTACATGCGCCTCAACGATCATCGACGAAACATCGGCAAGGCGGCAACGACGCTCGACGTCGCCGATTTCGACTGCCGGTTTCTCGTGGTTCAAACGGGTTGGCAAGCCGCCGCCGAAACCTACCTGATCGACCTGTTCCGACCGGCGTGGAACAGCGAGACCGACATTTGCTACGGCTTGGGAAAGCACGGCGACGCGCCCTCGACCCGCGCGAATCGCCGATCGCCGTGGGACACACTGCATCCGGGCCGCGAATGGGCATGGCGCGGAGAACTCGAAGATGCCCGGCCACGCGAGCGGATACTCGCCGATCTCGCGGCCCATTTCTCCGGCGGCACGATCTACCCCGATGCCGATCGGCTTCTAAAGGGTTTCATCGACGAGTTGCGCCAGCTGTAGAGAGAGTGCCGAATACCGATATCGTCGTCTCGGCTCGTCCCCCGTTATATCGGCCGGAGTCGCGCCGAGCGCTGCGTAGAGTTGGGGTTCAGGGTTTTTCCCGCGGCCCTCGAAGGGGAGGCCGCGCCGTAGCGGTCCCAGTGCCCTCATCCGACCACTCATGAGAACACGACCACGACGGGTATACTGCGCCCGTGTCGAAACTACCTCCTTTGGAAACGAACGGCAGCCAATCTCCGATGCCAGCCAAAATCGAGAGAACACTTGCGTACGACGATCCTCGGCATGGGCGAAAGGTCATCGGTCAAGACAAAATCGAGGATTTTCGCGGCCCGGTCGTCATTCTCGGCGACCCGGGATTGGGAAAAACCGAGCTCACCAGATGGCTTGGCGATCGACCTGGCGAGAAGTACGTCCGCGCGGGCACTCTCACGCGTTCCGCCAGGCCGGAGTCGTTGGTTTCCCACGGTGAGCGAATCGTCGTGGATGGACTTGATGAGATCGCTTCCGCGGCTCCGGGGAGCGCGGTCGAAGCTGTGCTCAAGAAGCTTTCGGCGATGGATTACCCTCCGTTCATTCTCTCCTGTCGTGAGGCCGACTGGCTGGGCGGCGCGGATCGGGTCAAGATCGAGGACGACTATGGCGTTCCCCCCGCGCTGCTTCACCTGCAGCCCTTCACCCGTGACGATGCGCGCGCCTTCCTTTCGGAGGAGTTTCCCGAAATCGACGCGGAAGGTCTCCTCGATTATCTTTCGGATCGCGGGATCGAGGGTCTCTACGGAAATCCCCTGACCCTGAGAATGCTGGGCGAGGTCGCCCGGGGACCGGGAACCCTTCCGGAAACCCGTGCCGAGCTCTTCGATCGCGCCTGCCGCGTCATGCTCAAGGAGAGGAATCCGCGCCACCAGGGAGCTTCGCATACCCGGACCGGCGAACAGGACCTTCTCTTCGGGGCCGGCGCCATCTGCGCGACGCAGCTATTGTGCGACCATAGCGGCGTTTACGTAGGCCCCAACGCGGAAACGCCCGACGGCTTCCTTCACATCGCGGATGTCAAAGGGCTTCCGCACGGCGAGGCGGCCAACGAAGCGCTCAAGACCCGCCTGTTTCAGGGCGAAGAAGAAAACCGCTTAACGCATGTCCATCGGGTCATAGCGGAATATCTTGGAGCCAAATGGCTCGCGTGTTGCTTCGAGGACGGCGTCTCCGAGAAACGTATTTTCGGCCTTTTCCGCCAAGGCCAAGGCGTGCCGACCTCGCTGCGCGGGCTACACGCGTGGATGGCCCATTTCAGCGAATCGCTGGCCGGCCGTTGCATAGCCGCCGACCCGTACGGCGTCTTGCGCTACGGCGATGCGGAAACCCTCAGCCTGGAGCAGGCGAGGACGCTTTTCTCAGCCCTTGAGCAGCTTTCCGAACAGGACCCCTATTTTCGGTCGGAGGACTGGGGGCGACATCCGGCATCGGGATTGATGCGTCTGGAGTTCAAGGACAACATCCGTGCGCTCATCGAATCGCCGGACCGCCTTACGCAGTTCACCGATCTCCTGCTCGAAGCGATGGCTGGAACCGACCTGGCACGGGAACTGACACCCGTTCTGGAAGCAATAATGTTCGACCGGGGGCGCTTCTATCATGAACGGGCGTGCGCCTGGGAAGCGTTGCATGCTGCCATCGACCGGGCGGATTGGGAGTCGGTTATCCCTCGCCTCGTGGAACTCGGAGATCCAGACTCTGCACGGCTGGCATTCGAAATCCTCACCGAAATGGGGACGTCCGACGTTCCTCTTGAGGTCGTGATCGACGCCGTCCTCGGTCATATCGGGTTTGCGGGTAGCAGGGATGCCGCGTGGTCATCGCGCGGCGTCCGGTACATACCGGATGATGTCTTTCGCGGGCTCGACACCAGCCAACTTGCTGCCCTGCTCGATGGCATGGTGGAACGCGCGAAGCCACTGTTCGATGAGGTCGATCATTCGTCACAGTTCGACCTTGCGGATATTTTGAGGGGTCTGGCCATCCGGGTACTGAAAGCCGATTCGATGGTCGAACCGGAACGCGTATGGTCATGGCTCGGCTGGCTTGACGGAAGCCACGGCTATAAGGCGGAAACGAAAAAGAAGCTGGCCCTCGTATTCCAAGAAAATCGGGCACTAAGAGCAGCGATTCAGGAACATGTGCTGCTAACGCCTCGTGGAGACAACGCTTGGGTGGCCGGCCACAGCCTTACCCATACCAATCTGGATTTGTACCCGACGCCTGAGGATGTCGCTCGTACGCTGCGAACTTTGCGGGACGGTGCAGGTGAGAGGCCGATAGACCCAGGAATGTGGCGCGATCTCCTGCTGCTCAGCAGAATCGCAGAGGGTCTCCCTCCAGTCTTGCGGGATGCGGCGACGGAAGCGGCAAACGGCGACACGGAGTTGTTGTCCATTCTCGCTGAATTGTCCGACGTCTCCGAGCCAGAGTGGAAAACCGAGCAGGAGAAGAAAAAGGCAGAATGGGAAGCGGAAAAGGAACGCTTCCTGCAAGTTGAACGCGACGCTTACGCGGCACACGCGAGCGATATTGCTGCGGCCGATATCGGTATTCTCGCCACACCGGCTCGTGTCTACCTAGGTCATCCTTACGTGCACGACGGTCACTACCTCTTCGCCTCCGAGGATCCTCCGGTAAGGCGAATAAGAGATTTTCTGGGCGAATCACTCGGCGAACAGGTGATGGACGGCTTCGTTGCCGTGCTTGAACGGGACGATCTGCCCGGTCCTCGGCAAATCGCCGAGACCCATTGCGAGAACAAGTACTGGACCGCCGAACCACCGATGATTTGCGGCGTCGGCGAAACGCTCCGTCGAGGCCGTTCACTCGATTCACTCGACCGAACGACGCTTGCCGCAGCCTACATGGCGTTTCAACGGGAACCGGATTCTAATTCCTTGGGAGGGTTAGACATCGGTGCAGAGCTTGAGAAAGCGCTGTTCCAGAACGAAGCAGAATGGGAAAAGCACTTTCGGGACAGCATAGAGCCCCAAATGGACCGCGGTCGCGAACATGTCGTGGAATTTTACCGGCTTACCGATAAGCCCAAACTCGCCAACCTAGCGGGACGCCTCGCCGTAGAATGGCTGCACAGCTACCCGGCGATGTCCCTTAGCAACCAGTCGGCGCTGCTTGCATGCGCGCTCCATAATGCCCCTCAGGAGTCTGTGCGCGCGCTGATCATCGACCGTAGGGCGACCCTCGACCCGGGCCACGAGGCAACTCCGTTGTGGCTGTCCGCGGCCTATGCCGCCGACTTCGACAATTGCCGCGATGACCTCAGCGAGGCGGCGCTGCGCGACCCGAGTTTCGTATGGATCATTCGGGACCGGGTCGCGCCGAACAGAGGTGGGCACCGCTTTGAAGAGTTTTCGGTAGAGCAGCTCGCCTTCATCGTCGAAGCCTTTGGCAAGAGTTGGAAATGGATCAACCGCCCGACGGGTACTGTCACACGAGGAAACGAAAACCCGTGGGACGCGACGGAGTTCATCCGTGGCGCGATTTACGCGATCGCCAGCCGTCCTACGCTGGAGGCGACTGAAGCATTGGCGCGGTTGGTCGCCAACCACGCCCCAACCTACGTCGATACGTTGAAGCACGCGTTGGCGCTTCAGCACAGGACCCGACGAGATCACGAATACGCCCCTCCCACAATTGACCAGCTCCAGGCGGTGATGGCGAACGGTTTGCCAGAGTCGGTCGACGACATGCGAGCTTACTTCGCGGATCGGATCGAGAGGCTTCAGGAGTTGATCCGAGGCAGCAACACCGACATGTGGGAAACGTATTGGAAAGAAAAAGACAGACCGCGGGGCGAGAACTTCTGCCGCAATAGGATGATCGAACACATCTCGGGACAATTGCCAGCGTCCATCCGGTTCGAGCCGGAGCAGCACGCGCCTCGCCAGAAACGGGCGGACATTGCCGCGATCCGCAACGACATCGGGCTACCGGTCGAGATCAAGGGACAGTGGCATCGCGACGTGTGGAATGCGGCCAGCGACCAACTCGACGCAAACTATACGCGAGACTGGCGCGCGGACGGTCGTGGCGCCTATGTCGTGCTCTGGTTCGGAGACGTCCTCAAGAAGCGGCTACGGCCTCATCCCGATGGCCTTGGCCGACCCGAAACGCCCGAAGCTCTGTGGCAAATGCTGATCGATCGCCTGCCCGAGGAACGCCGTTCCCAAATTGACGTGTTCGTCATCGATGTCAGCGTTCCCGAAAGCAGCACACGAGGCCTCGCCCTTTCCTGAGTGGCGAGTGCTACCCGGCCTTGGGCCGACTTCCGAAAGCAGGGGCGGTGCCGGGGTTGCTCCCTCTCATGGTGAGCCGAGGCCGACCATGACGTGGAGGACCGAACGGTCCCCACCCCCTACCACCCCGCCTTGTCGATGACCCTTTGCGCCCGCGGGGCCAACTCGGCGATGCGCGCGATGGGGATCCGGTCCTCGCGGAAGCCGCTCCGCGCCTTGACCTCCTCGGGCGGTTCGACCGCCGGGTTGACCGGGTATTCGAAGTTGACCGAGCCGTAGAGCTTCTGCGCCGTCTCCGAGGTCAGGAACTCGAGGAAGCGGACC
>JAJEHI010000195.1 GCA_022823775.1 Defluviicoccus sp.
CATCGAGCTCGCGACCGGCGCGTGGTTCGATCCGGTCGATCCGGCGACCCCGGGGAGCCTGGACAAGCACGGCAATCCCAACGTGCTGACCGTCGACAAGCCGACCTCGACGCTCACACAGTGCTGCGCGGCGCAGACCGCGCTGGTCGAGGTCGAGCGCTACGACGAGGAGCCCCCCAGGATCACCGCGTTCGCCCCGCCGGCCTTCGTCGAAGCGTGAAGGTACTCCTCGTCTTCGCCCATCCGGGCGCGGACAGCCTGAACGCGGCGATCCGCGACCGCGCCATCGCGGCACTGGAGAAGGCGGGCCACGCCGTCGACCTCTGCGACCTCTACGCCGAGGGGTTCGACCCGGTGCTGACGGCGGAAGAGCGCGCCGCCTATTTCGACACCGAGGCGAACCGCGCGCGGAACGCGGCCTATGTCGAGCGCCTGTTCGCGGCCGAGGGGCTGGTCTTCGTGTTCCCGACCTGGACGCTGGGTCCGCCGGCGATCCTCAAGGGCTTCTTCGACCGGGTGATGGTGCCGGGGGTCTCGTTCCGCCTTGACGAGCGGGGCGGGCTCCACCCCAACCTCCGGCACATCCGCTCGCTCGCTACCATCGTCACCTACGGCCGCGGCCGCCCCATCCTCCGGTGGTTCGGCGATCCGCCGCGCAAGACGTTCACCCGCTACATGCCCTGGTTCCTGGCGAGGCGCGCGCGGGTCCGGTACCTCGCGCTCTATGGATTGCACAAGCCGTCGCCGGCACGGATCGAACGGTTCATGCACCGGATCGAACGGGAGATGGCGGGGTTATAGAGTCTGTCCGTTTCGGTTGGAAGCGCTGGCGCGGCCGGTGTGCGTCCTTCGATACGCGGCTTCGCCGCTACTCAGGATGAGGGAAGCATCGCGGACGGCCGAAGAACGCCCTCATCCCGAGTAGGCCCGAAGGGCCGTATCGAAGGACGCCTCGGCGGAACGGCTCGATCCGAAACGGATACGCCCTATACCCTCGTCGACAGCCAGATCGCGAGGCGGGAGCCCGTCTTGACCGCGCGGGTGAGGAGCTCGTAGCCAGGCGCTTCGCGCGCCTCGTGCTCGATTGCGAGGTCGCGGTGCTCGATCTCGTCGGCGCGGAACTTGTCTATGGTGTCGCGGAGTTCCACCTCGTCGTCGCCGAGCGCGGCGGATTGTTCGGCATAGTGCCGATCGATCACGTTCTCCACCGCCTCGGTGCACGCCATCGCCGCGCGCTCGCCCATCAGCGCGGTCGCCGCGCCCAGCGCGTAGCCGGCGACATGCCAGAGCGGCATCAGCGCGGTCGGCCGAATGCCGCGCTCCGCGACGAGAGCGTTGAAGGTCTCGAGATGCTCGGCCTCCTTGGCGGCCATCTCGTCCACCGCGTCGGCCGCGGCGCCGCGCCGGAGGAACGCGCGCTGGCCGGCATAGATCCGGACCGCGCCGAATTCGCCCGCCTGGTCGACGCGGATCATGCGTGCCACCGTCTCCTCGCGATCCGGATCGCCCGGCAGCCTGTCTTCGGCGGTTGTACGCGTCATGCCGCGCGCCTCCATCTCCGCGCCGCAACGAAGAAGCACCCCACCGCGAGCGCGATCGATGCGATCAGATTGAACCCGGCGAGCGAAACGCCCATCAGCGACCACTGTACCTCGTCGCAGCGGATCACGGGGGTCGCCAGGAGTTGGCGCTTCAAGTCTTCGACGGTCGTCGCGTCGATGGCCGAGGCGGAGCAGCCGGCGGGACCCTGGAACCATCCCTCCTCCACCCCGAGATGATAGAACGCGACCGCTCCGCCGACCGCGAAGGCGATCCCGCAAAGCCCGACGACCGCGGACCGCGCCGCCGGGCGCCGCAGCACGGTGAGGGCCACTAGCGAGAGCCCGATCGCCGCCGCGTAGGGCCAGCGCTGCACGATGCAGAGCTCGCACGGCGCGAGCCCGCCGAGATATTGCGAGGCGAGCGCGGTCCCGAGGATCAGGGCGCTGGCGGCAAGGATCGCGGCGGGCGCGGATTTTTCGACCGTCGTCACAGAACGTATTTGGCAACCACGAAGCCGCCGAGCAAGAGCGCGACGAAAACGAGCGTCACCAGCTCCAGGCGGCGCTCGACGAACGCGCGTATCGGCGGACCGATCCAGTAGAGCAGCGCGGCCACGATCAGGAAGCGGAGGCCGCGCGCGACGACCGATGCGACCACGAAAGTCGCGGGGTCAAGACGGGTCGTGCCGCTCGCGATCGCGATCACCTTGTAGGGGAACGGCGTGAAGCCGGCGGTAAACACGATCCACGCGCCCCATTCGTTGTAGCGGGCGCCGAACGCGGCGAACGTCTCCCCGTAACCGTAGAGGTCGAGGATCGGCTGGCCGATGGTTTCGAGCAGGAACCAGCCGATGGCGTAGCCGAATATCCCGCCCGCGACCGACGCCGCCGTGCAGACCGCGGCGTAGAGCCACGCCCGGTCGCGCGCCGCCAGCACCATCGGGATCAGCAGGACATCGGGCGGGATCGGGAAGAAGAAACCCTCGACGAAAGCAATGGCCGCCAGCGCCCAGACCGCGTCCCTGCGCGCCGCGAGCCCCATCGTCCGGTCGTAGAGGCGTCTGAGCACCCGTCCCCCTTCGCTGTCGCGACTATAGACTGCGCGGAGAAGGCCACGGATTCGTTGTTACCGGGGGAGAATTGCGGCACATTGCCGCGCGGAATTGCGGGTGTGGCGGAATTGGTAGACGCGGCGGCCTCAAAAGCCGCTGTCCGCGAGGACTTGCCGGTTCGAGTCCGGCCACCCGTACCAACCCACCGGCGACACCGGCAGCCTCAGGTCACCGCGGCGGCGGCCTTGAGGCTGTCGATCAGCTGCGCGCGCCGCATGTAGGCGCGGGCGGCCTCGCGGTCTTCGCCGGTCCGGCGGAGTTCGTCGAGGCGGCGCCGGCGTATCGCGGGATCGCGCTCCTCAAGCTGCTTCTTGTTGGCGATCGTCTGGGCCTGGGTGAAATCGGCCGCGGCCGTGTGCCTCTGGCGGCTGTAGAGGTCGAGGAGCTCCGGTTCCGCCTCCCCCTTCCACACTGCGGCGAGCTTCGGCGCAAGGTTCATCGCGTCGTGGATGCCGCCGTTGAGGCCCATGCCGCCGATCGGGTTGTTGACGTGGGCCGAATCGCCGGCGAGCAGCACCCGGCCGTTGCGGAAAGTCTCGGCGACGCACTGGCTGACCGTGTAGACGTTCGCATAGGCGACCGGGTAGTCGCCCTCCTTCGGGAAGAAGCGCTGGAGCCGGGCCTGGATGGCGTCCTCGCTCTTCGCCTCGTCTTCCGTCTCGTCGACCCGCATCGGGATCACGCAGCGCCAGATGGCGGGCAGCGGCGGCTCGCCCGCGACCTTGAACAGATTTCCCCACTCGTCCGGGGCGGAGAAGTAGTTGCGGTAGGCGACCTTATCGTCCTGTTCCATGTAGTCGAAATAGGTGCCGATCTTGATGAACTTCTCCGGGTAGGTGAAACCGACGAAGTCTATGCCGGCGCCCTTGCGCACGGTCGAACGGCCACCGTCGCAGCCGACCAGCCAGGAACCGCGAAGCGTCTCCGCCGTGCCGTCGGGGAGCTCGACTTCGACCGTAACACGGTCGGCATGCTGCGCGAGCCCGGTGACGGTGTGGGAGAAACGGACGTCGAAATCCGGCCTGTCGCCGTGGAGCGCGAGGATCTTGCGCACCAGCTTGTACTGCTCGTATTGAAGGACGAAGGGAAAGGGGAGCTCGTCGGCGAGATCGCCGAGGTCGAATTCGGCCACCGTCTCGCGCGAGAGCCGGTCGTGAAACCGGTAGACGGGCGCCTTGAGCCCCTCCGGGACGATTTCGGCCGCGAGCCCGAGCGAATCGAGCATCTCAACCGTGGGCGGGTGGTAGGACGCGGCCCGCTGGTCGACAAAGGGCTCGTCCAGCGTCTCCAGCGCCACGAAGGGCGCGCCCTCGCGATGGAGCGCCAGCGCGAGCACCATGGCGACCGGCCCGCCGCCGGCGATGACGATAGGGTCCTTTTCCGTCATGTCTCTCGCCCGAATGTCCGGCGGCGGAGCCTAGCCCATCTCCGCCGCCGGTTTAATCGCCGCGCAGCCGTTTTGTTGTTCCGCCCTACCCTATCCCCTACACTCGATCCGCACACAGGACAGGATGCGCGCGATGAAGGTCTTCCTCTTTCATTTGATGCCCTACGCCTATCTCGACCTCGACTACGACAAGAAGTACCGGTCGGCGTGGGTGGTTCTGCCCAACAGCTATTTCGACCCCAAGAAGGGGCACGAGCTCTACAACCGCTATCTCGACGAGCTCGAATACGGCGAGGAGCTCGGCTTCGACGGGCTCTGCGTGAACGAGCACCACCAGAACGCATACGGCATCATGCCGTCCCCGATCGTCACAGCGGCGGCGCTGGCCAGGCGCACCGAGCGCGTCAAGCTCGCCATCGTGGGATCGGCCTTCGGCATTCGCGAGCATCCGCTGACGCTCGCCGAAGAGCACGCGATGATCGACTGCATCTCGGGCGGGCGGCTGATCAGCGGCATGGTGCGCGGCATCGGCTGCGAGTACTACTCGATGGGCGCCAACCCGGCGTTCTCGCACGACCGCTTCCACGAGGCGCACGACCTCGTGATCCGCGCCTGGACCGAGGAAGGGCCGTTCACCTTCGAGGGCGAGCACTACCATTTCGAATACGTCAACCTCTGGCCCCGCCCCTATCAGGATCCGCACCCGCCGATCTGGTGCCCGTCCCAGGGCTCGACCGAGACCATCGAGTGGACCGCCCATCCGGACCGCAAATACACCTATCTGCAGACCTACAGCCCGTTCCGCGCGGTCAAGCGGTTCATGGACGCCTACCGCGACAAGGCGCGGGACTACGGCTACGAGGCGAGGCCCGACCAGCTCGGCTGGCTGGTGCCGATCTACGTCGCCGACACCGACGAGCAGGCGCGCGACGAGGCGAGGCCCCATATCGAGGCGTTCGCCAACAAGTTCCTGCGCAACCCGCCGGAGATGTTGCTGCCGCCCGGTTACACCTCGATCGCCTCGCTGAAGAACGTGCGCAAGCACAAATCGAGCCTGAGCAAGGCCCAGACCGTCGAGTCGCTGATCGAGGACGAGGTGGTGGTGATCGGGAGCCCCGACACGGTGCGCGAGAAACTGCTCGACTGCCAGCGCCGGGTCGCGCTCGGCAACGTGCTCGCGCTCTGCCAGTTCGGCACCCTGCCCGCCGACCTGACGAAGAAGAACATGGAGATGTTCGCGGCCGAGGTGATGCCGACGCTGCAGGCGTCCCATATCGAGCAGCCGGAGCTTGTCGCGGCCGAATAGCGCACCCGCAGGCGGCGCCGGTCCGCGATGACGGCGAACGGGATCGGCGTCCCGGTTCCCCGGGAAGACGACCGCCGGCTGCTGACCGGCGGCGGGCGCTATCTCGACGATATTGCGTTCGAAAGGCTCGCGCGGGGCGTGGTCCTGCGCTCGCCCCATGCGCACGCCCGGATCGCCGCCATCGACACGGCGGAGGCGGCGCGAATGCCGGGCGTGCTCGCGGTCCTCGACGGACGGGACTGGCAAGCCGACGGCCACGGCTGCCTGCCCTGCGAGGACAAGGCCGCCCGCGCCGACGGCACCCCGATGATCGACCCGCCGAGACCCGCGCTGGTGCGGGATTGTGTGCGGTTCGTGGGCGACCCGGTCGCGTTCGTCGTGGCGGAAACCGAGGCGCTCGCCATGGATGCGGCCGAGCGCATCGCGATCGACTACGAGCCCTTGCCCTCGGTCGTCACCATAGACGGGGCGCTTGCGGAGGGCGCGCCGGCGGTCTGGCCCTTCTGCCCCGGAAACGTCGCATTCGCGCATGGCGAAGGCGACGCCGAGGCGGTCGCCGAGGCGTTCGAACGAGCGGCGCATACGGTCCGCCGGCGCTTTGAGATCAACCGGATCACCGGGGCGATGATGGAGCCGCGCGGCTGCGTCGGGCTCTACGACCCGCGCGACGGTCGCTACACGCTCCATTCCGGGGTCCAGAACGCACATACCCTGCGCGGTCATCTCGCGCGGACGGTATTCGGCGTGGCGGAAAGCCGGGTCCGGGTCGTGTGCGACGACATCGGCGGCAGCTTCGGGACGCGCGGAGCGAACTATCCAGAGCTGATCCTCGTCCTCTGGGCGGCGCGCAGGGTGGGGCGGCCGGTGAAGTGGGTGTCGAGCCGGAGCGAGGGGCTGGCGACCGACGACCACGCGCGGGAGTGCATTATCGAGATCGGCCTCGCGCTCGATGAAGATGGGCGGTTCCTCGCACTGGATGTCTCGACGAGCGCCAATCTCGGCGCCTACCTGTCGACCCGGGGTCCCCGGCCGCCGGTCGGCAATCTCGGCACCCTGGCGGGCGTCTACCGGACGCCGGCCGCCCATGTCGCGGTGCGGGGAATACACACCCACACCACCTCGACCTCGCCCTATCGCGGATCGGGCGCGCCGGAAGCGGCCTTCGCGCTCGAACGAACGGTCGACATCGCCGCACGCAGGCTCGGCATGGACCCGGAGGAGATCCGCCGTATCAACACCGTCGAGCCGGACCGGATGCCGTGGACCAATGCGCTCGGCTACGTATACGACTGCGGCGATTTCCCGAAGAATCTGAGCCGTCTTCTTCAACAGGCCGACATCGGGGGATTTCCCGAACGACGGCGGAAGACCGAAGCGCGCGGCCGGCTGCGCGGGTTCGGCTTTGCCAATACCGTCAAGAAGACGTCTACCCCGATCGTCGAGACTGCGGAAATCCGCGTCGATCCGTCGGGCGGGCTGACGCTGATGACCGGAACGATCGACCACGGCCAGGGCCACTCGACGATCTTCCGGCAGATACTGTGCGAGAGCCTGGGCGTCGCGCCGGGCGATATCCGTTTCGTCCAGGGCGATACCGATCTGGTGGTCTACGGCCGGGGCACGTTCAATTCGCGCTCGACGGCAATCGCCGGGTCGGCGATCCGCCTCGCCGCCGACAAGGTCATCGACAAGGGCAAGCTTATCGCCGCCCACCTTCTCGAAGCGGCCGAAACCGACATCGCCTACGACGATGCCCGCTTCTCGGTGGCGGGCACGGACCGGTCGGTTTCGCTCGCGGAAGTCGCGCGTGCCGCGGTCGAGCCCACGTCCCTGCCGGCCGGTCTCGAACCCGGGCTCGGCGCGCAGGCCTGGTTCGCCCCGGAATACTGGAACTGGCCCAGCTCCGCGCAGGCCTGCGAGGTCGAGATCGATCCCGACACGGGCGTCGTCGAAATCGTGCGCTACACCGGAATTTCGGACGCCGGGCGGGTGATCAACCCGATGCTCTATGCCGGCCAGCTGCACGGCGGTATCGCCCAGGGCATCGGCCAGGCGCTGCTGGAAGAGATCCGCATCGATCCCGAAAGCGGACAGCTTCTGACCGGGTCGTTCATGGACTATGCGCTTCCGCGCGCCGACGACCTTAGCGCATTCGCGGTGGCGAGCGCGGGCATCCCTACCGTTTCCAACCCGATCGGCGCCAAGGGTGTGGGCGAATCGGGGCCGACCGGAGCGCTCCCGGCGACGATCAACGCCGTCGCCGACGCGCTGGCCTCGGACGGGGTCGAAGACATCCCGCTTCCGGCGACCCCGGAGCGCATCTGGCGGGCACTGAACGGCGGCGGCGCGTAGACGTGGCCGCCCGCCACAACCCTGTTCTCGGCGTCTTGTGGATGTTCGGCGCCGCGGTCGCCTTCTCGGTCACGCTCGCGCTGGTCCGTCACCTTTCGGCGACCTACTCGACCTTCGAGATCGTCATCTTCCGCCTCCTCTTCGGGATCGCGGTGCTGCTGCCCTGGCTGTTCCGGGTCGGCCGGGCGGGACTGCGGACCGGCAATCTCAGGATCTACGCGGCGCGCGCGGTGTTCGCCTACTCGGCGATGTTCTGCGGTTACTACTCGGTGCGGCTGATCACCATCGCCGATTCGGTGGCGCTCCAGTTCACCTTGCCCATCTTCACCCTGATCCTCGCGGTCATCCTTCTCAAGGAACGCGCCTACGCGCACCGCTGGATCGCCACCGTGCTCGGCTTCGTCGGCGTGCTCATCATCGTCCGCCCGGGCTTCGCGGAGGTGAACGTGGGCGTCGGGATCGCGCTCGGCGCGGCGTTGTTGTTCGGCGTGGTGGATGTCTCCACACGCTTTCTCGCGCGCGACGACGGCATCCGGACGATCCTGTTCTACGGCTTCGTCCTGCAGTTGCCGATCGCCGCGCTCCCGGCGGCGGCGACATGGGTGACGCCGACGCTCGCCGACATCCCGTGGATCGTCGCCTTCGCCATCGGGGCGCTGAGCGCGCAAATCTGCATCACCAACTCGCTCGCCGCCGCAGAGGCGAGCCTGGTCTCGCCGGTGCTCTATCTGCGCCTGCCGCTGGTGGCGCTGCTGGGCTTCGTGTTCTTCGACGAGCTGCCGAGCGTCTGGACCTGGGTGGGGGCGGCGCTGCTCTTCGGCTGCACCTATTGGTGCACCTGGCGCGACGCGCGGATGACGCGCTCAGGCTGAGCCGCCGTCGTCCAGCATCGGCGCGGGCAGGATTTCCACGACCACGTTGAGGTTGCCGGGCGGCGCGCCGCCGATCCCGGGCAAGCCGAGGCCTTCGAAGGTCAGCGTGCGGCCGTGCTCGGTACCGGGGGCCACGATCACCTCGACCCGTGCGCCGGTGACCAACTCGACCACCTTGCGGGTCCCCTCCTCCGCCTCCTTGATGGTGATGCCGACGGTCTCGGCAAGGTCTTCGCCGGGGAGCGCCAGCGAGGTGCTGGCGGCGCCGAACACCCGGCCGCGCCGGTTGCCCGCGATGTCGCCGAACAGATCGATGGGCCGTTCGCCGACCCCGTCGTTGAAGTCGAACACGCCGTCGTCGGCTCCCCAGGGCGCTCGCTCGGGCCCGAACCCGTCGGCGTAGCCGCGCCGCCAGCCGCCTGAATCGTAATCCGCCCGGCGCTCGGGATCGCTCAACAGGTCGTAGGCCTCGGTGACCTCGCGGAACCGGTTGGCCGCGACCGTGTCGTCCGGGTTGGCGTCGGGGTGAAGTTCCTTGGCGAGCGCGCGATAGGCCCGCTTGATCTCGTCCAGCGTGGCCGCAGGCTCGACGCCGAGGATGTCGTAGGGATCCTTCATGACGCCAGAATACCACGCGTCGCCGCACCGGCGGACCGCGGCTGGAGGGCAGAGTGGATCGGCAGGCAGGCAAGGTCGTCGATCCGTCCCAAGGGGTCTCGGAATTACGCGGCGAGTTCCACGGTCGTTTCGGCGCGTATCCCGCGGCGGAGTGACTGCCGGGACGAACCGCCGCCAGCCCTATCCTCCGATCTCATCCCCTCCGTCATTTCGACCGCAGCGCCGCAGGCGCGAAGCGGAGAAATCTTCATGCCGGAGGCTCGAGATTTCTCCGCTCGCTTCGCTCGGTCGAAATGACGGCAGAGGCAGGTGCGCGGCTCCGGTTCCAACGCCGAGGGATACGCTATAGGCTCGACCCAACTACGGAGGCAGCCATGGTGCCCGAAGCGGTCGATATCCTGATCAGGAACGGGACGATTCTCACCGTCGACGGCGAGCGGCGCATCGTCACCGACGGCGCGGTCGCGGTGCGGGGCGACCGGATCGTCGCGGTGGGAAAGACGGCGGAGCTCGACGCCGCCTACACCGCGGAGAAGACGATCGACGCCTCGCTCAAGCTGGTCATGCCGGGGCTGATCGACGGCCACGCCCATCTGATCGAGCTCGCGCGCGGGCTGATTCCGGACAATCTGAGGACCAGCGACTGGCTCAAGGACTGGTGCTACCCCTATCTCGACGCGATCACCGAAGAGGACGAGTACTGGTACGCGAAGTGCCTGATGGCGGAGATGATCCGCAGCGGCACGACATGCTTCGTGGAGCCCGGCTGCAAGTTCCTCGGCAGCACGCTGAGGGCGATCGAGGAAACCGGCATGCGGGCGACCACGGGAAGCTGGGTCTGGGACCATAACGGCCCCGACGGCCAGAAATGCCCCGATTATTTCCTGCCGATGACCCTCGACGAGGCGCTGGACATCACCGAATCCAACATCAAGGCATGGGACCGCTCGGCCGACGGGCGCATCCGGGTGTTCGCGACCATCGAGGGGGTCGGCACCTGCTCGGACGAGCTCACCCGTGGAGCCAAAGACATCGCCGCGCAGTACGGCACCTTCTCGCTGATGCACAAGGCAAGCTCTCAGGAGGAGGTGGCGAGCGAGCTGAGGGCGACCGGCCACCGGCCCGTCGAGCACATGTACGAGATCGGCGCGCTGGGCCCCAACGTCTATCTCAACCACATGACGGCGGTCGAATCCTTCGAGGTCGACATGCTGGCCGAGACCGACGCCAAGGTCTGCCAGAACCCGCCGGCGGCGCTCAAGCTCGCCAAGGGGACGACCCGGATGGGCAAGTTCCTGGAGATGCGCGAGAAGGGCGTGACGGTGGCGCTCGGCTGCGACGGGGTGAACTCGGCCGACCACAAGGACATGTTCCAGGCGATGTTCCTCGCCGCCACCCTGCCCAAGGATTCGCGCCTCGACCCCGAGGTCATCACCGCCGAGGAGGTGATCGAGATGGCTACGCTCGAAGGCGCCAGAGCGACCGGCTGGGAAGACGATCTGGGCGCCATAGAGCCCGGGCGGAAGGCCGACCTGATCCTGATCGACATCGACCGCCCGGAATGGGTGCCGAGCTACAACCTGGTGTACAGCCTGGTCTATTCGGCGAGTGGCGACAGCGTGGACACGGTGATGGTGGACGGCAGGATCCTGATGGAAAACCGCGAGCTCGCGACCATGGACCTCGCCGAAGTCCACGCGCGTTGCCGCGAGCTGGCGCCGAAGCTGATCGAGCGCGCCAGCGTCAAGCCGGTCTCGCGCTGGCCCGTGGTGTAGGCGCGGCCCAGCGGCGGTCCGCCACCCTACCCGTCATTTCGACCGAGCGGAGCGAGCGGAGAAATCTGCCGCCCATGGGCGTGAGATTTCTCCGCTCCGCCGCGCTGCGCGCGGCTCCGGTCGAAATGACGAGAGGGGAGGTCACTTGCCCTTGCCCGTTCTGGCCTTGTAGGTGGCGATTTCGTCCTTGAGCTCGGTGTATTCCTCGCAGCCGAACGGGCAGGCCCTGTCCAGCACCGCGAGGCGCTCCTCGGCCCTGGCGAGGTCGCCGAGCACGAGGTAGAGCTCGCCGAGATACTCGTTGGCGCCGCGATGCCTCGGCGCGATGCGGAGCGCGATGCCGTAATGCTTGAGCGCGGCGTCGTACCGCTCGAGCTTGCGCAGCGCGTAGCCTAGATAGTTGTGGACGTCCGCATTGTCGGGCTCGTTCGCCTCGGCCTTGCGGAGTAGCGGCAGCGCCTCGGCGAATTTTTCAGCCTCGATCAGCTCTTCGGCTTTGGCGTAATCCGGGTTGGAGGGGGCGCTCCGCGGCGCCTCGCTGGACGGTGCCGCGGCAGCCGCGGCGGAGAGCAGGCAGGCCGCCGCCATCGATGCCAGGAATCCCAACCCGATGCGCCTCATCTCTCCCCTCCCCTCGCCGGAACGCGCCGATGATGCGCCGTGCGAGCATTGCGTGTCACGCGGAATCCGGTCACCATTCGACCGTCGCCTCTCCACGGGAGGACCGAAGATGACCTCGCCCCGGCGCACCGGGCTCGATATCCGGTGGACGTCCGACGACAGCACACGGGTGCCGTTCGAGGTATTCAACGACCGCGAACTCTACGACATCGAGCTCGACCGGGTGTTCGGCGGCGCGCACTGGCAATATCTCGCGCTGGAGCGGGAAATCCCCAACGAGGGCGACTATTCGACGACCTATTTCGGCGAGCGCCGCGTGGTCGTCGTGCGGGGCAAGGAAGGCGCGATTCACGCCTTCGAGAACCGCTGCGCCCATCGCGGCGCGCAGGTGGTCACCCGGCTGCGCGGCAACGCGAGCCAGTTCCACTGCCCCTATCACATGTGGTGCTACGACCATGCCGGCAGACTGCTCGCGGTGCCCCAGCAAAAGGGGGTGAAGGGCAAGGGCGGTATGCCGGACGACTTCGAGGTCGCCGGGCGCGGCATGCGAAGTCTGAAAACGGCGTCGTTCCGCGGGCTGGTGTTCGGCTGCTTCGACCGCGACGCCCCGCCGCTGGAAGACTATCTCGGCCCGGTCGCGATGCGGCATATCGAGCGCATCACCAGCCGGCCGATCCGCATTCTGGGATACTACCGGCAGGTCGTGGAGGCGAACTGGAAGCTCTACGCCGAGAACACGCGGGATCCCTATCACGCGCCGCTGCTGCATCTGTTCCATGTCAGCTTCGGCATCCAGACGCCGGCGATGACCGGCGGGACCTATCTCGACGCCGACGGCAAGAACAACTGCATCCATGTCGAGACAGACCCGGACGACGTCAAGGACCACGCGCTGCTGGTCGAGCAGTACAAGACCAATACGAAGTATCGCCCCGACTACGCGCTCAAGGACCCGCGGATCATCGGCACGGAGAAATCGCTCGGCGACAACACGACGACGGTGATCCTCAGCATCTTCCCCTCGCTGGTCGTCGCCCAGGTCGATAACGCCTTCCAGATCCGCCACGTGCGCCCCAAGGGGCCGGAGAAGTTCGAGATCTACTGGACCTATTTCGGCTACGAGGGCGGCAGCGAGAGCGAATTCGAGGACAAGCTGAGGCTCGCCAACATGATCGGCCCGGCGGGCTATATCTCCATGGAGGACGGCGAGGCGGCGCGTCTCGTCCAGCAGGGCACGCGGACGCAGACGGGCGAGCACTCGTTCATCGAAATGGGCGGGCGCGGACCGGTGGGCGACCGCGACACGCTCGCGCAGGAAGTCGCCCTGCGCGGTTTCTGGCAGTACTACCGCAAGGTGATGGGTTTTAACGGGGCGCCCGCCAATGGCGGATGACGGCACGGTCTTCGCCATCCTCGACCTTTACAGCGACTACGCCCTCTGCCTCGACGAGCGCCGCTTCGAGGACTGGCCCGGGTTCTTCTCCGAATCCTGTCATTACGAGGTCCAATCGCGCGAGAACCGCGATCTCGGCCTGCCGGGCGCATTGATCTTCTGCGATTCGAGGGGCGCGGTGGAGGACCGCGTGACGGTGCTCAGGGACACCCTCACCTACCCCTTCCTCCACATCCGGCACCTGATCGCCAATATCCGCGTGCACGCCGCGCGGGACGGGGCGTTCGAGACCTCGGCGAGCTACCTTGTCCTGCACTCCACCGAGGAGGGCGAGACCCGGATCTACTCGACCGGTAAATACGAGGACGAGATCGTCTTCGAGGCCGACCGCCCGCGCTTCCGCAAGAAGATCGTGGTCGCCGACACCTTCGCGATCGACAACCTGCTCGCCGTGCCGCTTTAAGCGGGGCGCCCCGACCCGTCGTTTCGACCGGAGCGAAGCGGAGCGGAGAAATCTGCCAGTCCGGATGCTGCCCGGTGCGCGACAGATATCTCCATCTTCCGTGCCTCTGGCGCTCCGGTCGATATGACGAAGCGGGCTCAAGCCAGCTGATAGAAGTCGATCATGTTGTTGTAGAGCAGGTTCCGCTTGACCGCGTCGCTGTAGTCGTTCGAGGCGATGAACTCCGGCAGCTCGGTGGTCAGATCCTCTTCGGTCGGCTCGTGGGGGTAGTCGGAGGCGTAGAGGATCCGCTCCGAGCCCATCGCGTCGATGGCGTATTTGAGCCCGCGCTCGCCGAGCTCCATCGCGACCCAGAAATTCTTGCCCTCGCGGATATAGTCCGACGGACGCTTGCCGAGCCGGTTCCTGGCGGCGGCGCCGAAGATCGAATCGTACTCGTAATCCATCCGGTCCATCATGAACGGCACCCAGGTGCAGCCGCCTTCCAGGAACGCGATGCGAAGCCCGGGCCAGCGGTCGAAGACGCCCGAGAAGACGATGTCGGTGAGATGGATCATCAGCGGGAACGGGTGTTCCAGCGTGTGCACCTTCACGAACTCGGTGAAGTGGTCGAAGCCGAGCCCGCGGCTGGGCGCGCCGTGGATGGCAAGCGGCATGTCGTGCTTCTCCGCCGCCTCGAAGATCGGCGAGAAGAAGTCGTCGCCGTAGGTCTTGCCGAGGATCGTCATCGACGGCAGAACGCAGGCCGGAAAGCGCACCCGATCGGTCTTGCAGCGCGCGATCTCGGCGGCCGCGGCCTCGGGATCCTGTACGGCCAGCATGCCAGCGCCGTAAAGCCGCTCGTCCTGGCTGGTATAGCGGGCCTCGAGCCAGTTGTTGTAGGCGGTCGCGGTCGCGACGGCCCACTCGACGTCCGAGATGAGCCCGGCGGCGAGCCCGGCCGTGGGATAGAGGACCGTCCCCTCGATGCCGATCACGTCGACCATCTCGCGCCACACGTCGGCGTCGGTGTGGACGTATTTGCGGTCCGCGTCCTCGGTGCTGTTGATCACGCCGCGCGACCAGCCGTCGAGGCTCGGAAAGATCCCGTAGGTCCGCTGCATCCGTATGTTCTGAAAGCGGCCTTCGTAATGCTCGAGCAGCTCGTCGTCGTTCTCGAGCACATGCCCGTCGCCGTCGAAGACCGGAAAGGGATGTTTCGCCATGCCGCATGATTCCTTCTGGTCGCTCCTGGAGGGCGTATTGAGATGGGCGGTCAGCGTGGCATCGCGCGGCGGCCGAGGCAAGCCGGGCCGACGATCATGCGCCGTAGACGGACACCTTCTCGAGCCTGTCTTCGAGGCGATCCCGTTCCCGTTCCAGATCGTATTGACTCTGAAGACCCATCCAGAACTCGGCGGAATTTCCGAAGAACCGCGAGAAATACAGGGCGGTCTCCGCCGTGATCGACCGCTCGCCGTGGACGATCGCGTGTACCCGCCGGGGATCGACGCCGATCGCCTTGGCCAAGCGGTACTGGGTAACCTTCATCGGGACGAGAAAATCGTCGTTCAGAATCTCCCCGGGGTGAATGGGCGGCAGCTTCCTATGCTGGCGTGAGTTCGATTCGGTCATGTTCTGGCGTCCTCAGTGGTAGTCCGGGATCTCGACGCCGAAAGCGTCCCCGTGCCTCCAGAAAAAGCAGATCCGCCACTGTTGGTTGATGCGAATGCTGTACTGGCCCTTGCGATCTCCGGAAAGCGCTTCCAAACGGTTTCCCGGTGGTACCCGCAAGTCGCTCAAGTCATTGGCGTTGTTCAACATCATCAGCTTGGCCTGGGCGCGACGCTGAATGTCAGCTGGAAATCTTCTGCACCGCTCGCGGCTCGCGACTGCCGCCGTGTCGGCGTCCTTGAAGCTACGGATCATCTATTTGATAGCGCGCTGAACTATTAGTGTATTGCGCTATTACAGGTAAATCAATCCGGAAGCGAATTGGGCGACAACCGTTCACGGAGTCAGAGGTTCGAGGAATTCGATCGCCGCTTCGTTGAACGCGTCGGGGATTTCCCACAGGAAGCCGTGGCCGCCGTTCTGCAGGACGCGGAGCGTGGCGTTCGGGATGCCGTCCAGCATCGCCTGCTGGTCCGACATCGGGTTGAGCCATTCCCCGTCGCCCACCAGCACCAGAGTGGGCGCGGCGATCCGGTGCAGCATGGGGGTCGTATCGTGGTTCTCGATAGCTTCCACATGGCCCCGGTAGGCGTGGATCGGCATCGGCTCGTGGACGGGCTCGCCGAGCGCGTCGCTCAACGCCTCGAGTCGGTCCTTGAAATAGTCGTGGGTGAAGGAAATCAGCGGACCGAACGCCGCGGCGGCCTCGGGGCCGCAGGTCTCGTACAGCCATGCCGAGGCCCGCAGGCTGTAGACGTTGAGCGGATTGGGCTTCGCGGCCGAGGCGGCGAGGATCAGGGCGGAGACCCGGTCGGGGTAGCGCGCGGCCATGTCCTGGCCGACCCGTCCGCCCATCGAATAGCCCAGCACATGGGTCCGCTCCACCCCGAGAGCGTCGAGCAGGCCGATCGCATCGTCGGAGAACTGCGGGATCGAGTAGCCGTCCGGCGGGGCCTCCGATTCGCCGCTCCCCCGGTGGTCCACCGCGATGGTGCGGAATTTCTCCGAGAAGGCGGGGATCTGGTTCGCCCACGCGTGCAGGCCGTCACCGAAGCCCATCAACAGGAGCAGGGGGTGGCCGGCGCCCCATTCGTCGTAATTGAGGGACACCCCGTTGACGACGGCCCGCGGCATGTCAGCCCCTCCCCACGTGCGGAAACACTTCCTTGACGAGCCGTTCGCCCATCTCCGAGCGGTCGGGTCCGAGCAGGAAGACGTTGATGTGCTCGACGCCGAGCGCGGCGATCCGGTTCAGCCGGTCGATCCAGACCTCCGGCGGCCCGCCCACGGTGAAGGCGTCGATCATGTCGTCGGTGACGAAGTCCATCGCCGCCTTCGCCTGATCGAAATGCCCGCCGGCATAGGCTGCCCGGATGTTCTCGATCCGCTCCTCCTCCACCCCCGCGATCTCCGCGTACTGGCGCGAGGTCTGCGGGAACCACGCGGCCATCGGGCGGCACAGCGCGCGCGCCGCCTCCGCGTCGTCCTGGAGGGAGCCGTAGACCGTGCAGCCGACATCGAGGGCATCGGGATCGCGCCCCGCCGCTTCCGCGCCCTCGCGGACCCTCTCCATCGCGTAGCGGACGCAATCCTCGTTCACGCCGGCCAGGAAAAGCACGCCGTCGGCGAGTTCGCCGCCCATCCGGAGCATTCGCGGCCCGGACGCCGCGAGATAGAGAGGCAGCCGCGCCGGAAGCTCGAAGCAGAGCCGCGCCGAGTCCAGGGTGAACGTCTCGCCCGCGCGCGTCACCGTCTCCCCCGATTCGAGCGCCCGGATCACCCCGATCATCTCGCGCACCACGGCAACCTTCGCCATCGGGTAGCCGAGCTCCATCACCGGCCGGTCGCCGGTCGCGACGGCGACGATCCCGCGCCCGCCGGACAGCTCGTGAATAGTCGCCATCGCATTCAGGTTGATCGCCGGGTGCCGCGTGTAGGGGTGCGTGCAGTTGGGCCCGATCCTGAGCCTCTTGGAAGCGAGCGCGGCGACGGTGAGATAGCTGTAGACGTCGCGCGCATGGAGCGAGGAGTCGCAGACCCACAGATATTCGCAACCGCCGTCGTCGGCGATCTCGACCAGTCGGCGGAACCGGTCCGGCGGCTCGACCGCCATCGTCGTCATCCCGAAACGCATGGCACCCCTCCCCCGGCGCGCCGCCAACGCTAGCCATGGGGAAATGCAGATGCAACGCGCCCGCCGGCTCCGCATAATCGGGCGAGTTACAGAGGGGGTCGGCGATGCAAACGGGTTTGCTGGAACGCGTGACGGGCGCGCTCGATAACGCGCTTTCGGTCGATGTCACCCAGGAGCTCGTCCGAACGGACAGCACCTGCGGCAAGGAAGCGGCGCTCGCCGCCGAGCTCGAGGAGCGCATCCGGGCGATCGGCGTCGGCAGGGTGTGGCGTGAGGAGGTTTTCGACGGGCGAAGCAACACGCTGTGGGAGCTCGATAGCGGCAAGCCCGGCCCGCACCTCCTGTTCACCGGACATCTCGATACCAAGCCGGTCTGCGAGGGCTGGACCCGCGATCCGTTCGACGGGGCGATCGAGGACGGACGCATGTTCGGCCACGGCGTGATGGACATGAAGGCGGGACTCGGCTGCCAGGTGGGCGCGATCAAGACGATCCTCGATTCCGGTGTCGACTTCTCCGGCAGGATCACCTTCGCGGCGGTCTGCGACCACATGGGAGACCAGACCGGCAGCATCGACCTCTTTCGCCGCCACAGCTTCGACCATTGCATCCTCGGCGAACTGACGGGCATGGAGATCTACGTCGCCCATCGCGGGCGGTACTATTTCGACGTCTCGACGATCGGTCTCTCCGCCCACACCTGCCACAAGGATCTTGCGGTCAACGCGATCGAGAAGATGCTGCCGGTCGCAGAGGAAATCTCGAAGCTCCGTTATTTCCCCGAAATCGGCGACGAGATGAAGGCGCTCGTCGGACCCGAGCTCTATATCGCGGTGGGGCGGATTTTCGGGGGGCTGTTCCCGGGCGGCCCCTCGATGATCCCCGACCGCTGCACGATCCGCGTGGACACCAGGCCGCAGCCGGGCGTGCCGCTGGAGGAGGTCGAGGCGCTCATCCAGGGCGCCATCGAGCGCGCGAAGGAACGCGACCCGGAGATCCGGGTGGAATTGGAAGTCGCGGACCGGAAGAACTCCTTCACGGTCCCGACCGGCGCGCCGGTGGTCCGCTGCCTTGCCGATGCCTGGGAGACGGTGATGGGCCGGCCGCCGGTATTCGTTGGGGGATCGTGGCTCGGCGACACGGCGAGCTTCGGCGATCTTTGCGAGACCGTGATCTTCGGCCCCGGCGGAGAGCCGGTCTACCAGCCCGACGAATCGCTCTCGCTCTCCGACATCGAGACCGCGACGAAGATCAATGCGCTCGCCGCGCTCAACCTGCTGGGCGAGGCATGAAGTTCACCGATCTGTCGCCGGATCGCTATCGCCGGCTGACCGCGAAGCGGGCGGCGCGCCTGGTCGCCGACAGGATCGTTTCCCCGGTCCACCTCGCCGAGCACGCCCTCGCTTCGGCGAAGGCGGCGGAGCCTCGGATCAACGCCTATGTACGCTTTCTGGAGGACGACGCCCTTCGCTGGGCGGGCGAACGCGAAGCGGAGGCCCGTGCCGGGCGGCTGAGAGGAAAACTGCATGGCGTGCCGATCGCGGTGAAGGACAATTTCTATCTGGCCGGTCACCCGGTCTCGCGCGGCTCGCGAACCGCGTCGGACGCCCCCGCGACCGGAAACGCGCCGGCGATCGAGCGGATTCTCGCCGCCGGGGCGGTGATCGTCGGCAAGACGACCATGCCGGAATTCGGCTGGAAGGGAACCGGAAGCTCGCCGCTGACCGGCATCACCCGCAACCCGTGGGACCCTTCCAGGAATCCCGGCGGTTCGAGCTCGGGCTCGGCGGCGACGGTCGCCTCCGGCGCGGTCCCGATCGCGCTCGGCTCCGACGCCGGCGGGTCGATCCGCATCCCGGCCGCGTTCTGCGGCGTGGCTGGCTTCAAGCCGACGCTCGGCCGCATCCCCGTCTGGCCCGGAACCGTGACAGAGTCCCTGTCCCACGTCGGACCCCTCGCCCGCTCCGTCGAGGACGTCGCAGTAACCGTAGCGGCAACCGCGGGTCCCGACCCCCGCGATCCGCTGTCCTGCGGCGCTTCCGGGGACACCTCGTGGCAGGCGCTCGCCCGGCTCCGCGCCGGATCGTTGCGTATTGCGGTCGCCGCCGAGCCCTTCGGCGTCGCCCCCGGGGACGGGGTGGCAGCGGTCTTCGGGCACGCGACCGACCGTCTTCGGGAGACTATCCCCGCCGACTGGACGGAAACCGACCTCGATATCGCGTTGCCGCGCGGCATCTTCGAGACCCTGTGGGTGACGGGCCGCGGCTTCGGCTTCAGCAACGTCATCGCCGCGCGGGGCGCGGAGATGGATCCGGGGCTGGTGCGTTGCGGGGCGCTGGCGCAAGCCTATTCGCTCGCGGATTTTCTCGGGGCGATGGACAGCCGGCGCAGGCTGAACGCCCAACTCGCCGCGACGCTCGAAGCTTGCGACGTGCTGGTCACGCCGACCATGCCGCTGACGGCTTTCGCCGCCGAGGACGAGGTGCCGCCCGGCGGCGAGGCCGACGCGCCGCTCCCCTGGGTTACCTGGACGCCCTATACATACCCGTTCAACCTGTCGGGACAGCCGGCGCTTTCGATTCCCTGCGGATTCGACGAGAACCGGCTGCCGGTCGGTCTCCAGGCGATCGGGAAATCGGGCGCCGACCGGCTCGTTCTCGCGGTCGGACGGCGTTTCGAAAGAATTCTCGGAAGGCCGCGACCGGCCCCGCTCAATGCGCCATGAATATCGGCATTTCCGCCCGGGTCAGCACATGCTGGGTTACCCCGCCGAGGATGAGCTGACGCAGCCGGCTGCGGGAGAATGCGCCCATGACCAGAAGGTCGGCGCCGATGGCGCTCGCTTCCGCCAACAGGACCTCGCCGATGGAACGGTAGTCCGGGGAGAGATCCCTGATCTCGGCGTCGATCCCGTGCCACGCGAGGTTTTCGCGGATCGCCTCGGCGGACGGTCCCTGCTTCGCGCCGGTGGTAACGGAGAGCAGGCGGACCTTCTTCGACCGTTCCAGCAGCAACGCCTTGGCGGCGTGGAACGCGCGCGCCGCCGGGCCGCTCCGGTTCCAGCCGACCAGCACGGTCTCGCCGATACTCGCCGGCGGCGTCGGCGGGGCGACCAGCACCGGACGGCCGGTCGAGAAAATAGCCGACTCCACGCTCAGCAGGTCGAGGTTGGAGGATCCGCCAAGGGGACGGCCGACGACGATCATGTCGTAGGCGCCGCCGCGTCGCGCGACCACGTCGGGGCCGAACTCGTCGACCGCTTCCCAGCTCACCGACGGGTGATCGGAATGGTCGGCCAGGGTGCGAATTTCGAACCCTGTCTCTTCGACGAAGGCATCGAAACGCGTGCGGGAAGCGGCCTCGATCTCGTTGGCGCGCTCGATATGCTCCGCCTCAAGGTCGTGGCTGACATAGGCGTGGATGCCCTCGTAACCCATGGCGGCGATCGCCCGCGGCCGCTCGCGGACATGGGTGACCGCCACGTGAGCCGAGAATTGCCGGGCAATCGTACCGGCGGCATGGAGCACCGAAGCGTCGGTCTCCGGCTCTATCAGCAAGGCGAGAATGGACCGCGTCGTCATCGTAGCCCCCTACCCCGGGAACGGTATCCTCGCGCCGTCCCGCTTTCAATATAGGCCCGCGAGAGAGAAATTCGAGGCGGACCCAATATCGATCAACTCGTCAGCTTGCAGCGCCGCCAGCGTTCGGCGGCCCCTTCGCCGACCGTCACGTCGAGATCGTATTCGCCGAGCAGGATCATGTTTACCGTCTTTCCGGCACCGTCCTCGCCGGGGGGAACCACATAGCGGAACCCGTGCCGGTCGTAATCGCCGGTCATCGAGGTGCCGCCCGGCGTCACGATTCTGGGCCCGTCGATCCGCATCGACCGGCTGCCCTCGCACCACATTCCGTCGATGGCGTCGGCCCGCGCGTCGGGCGCCGTGGCCGCGCAGACGGCCGCCACGATCGACGCGGTCAGGAAGGCGCGTGCCGATACCCTCATGGAAGCCTCCTCTCCCGATAATAAGCGAATTTCGGGTTTCGCAAACCACGCCGCGTCCAGGTTGACGCCCGGTCCCGGCGGTGCCGATACTTGCGCCCGGTCGCGGTCCTGGCGGAGTCGAGGTGTTTAGGTCGGTCGAGCAGCTTTTCAGGCCGCGTTCCGTTGCCATCGTAGGCGCGTCCGATAGCGGGGCCGGCGGCTGGCCGCGCGCGATCTTCGGCAACCTCGAGCATGCCGGCTTCCCTGTCCCCGTCTATCTGATCAACCCGCGGCGCGAACGCCTCTGGGACCGCGAGGTCTACCCGTCCTTCGCGAGCCTGCCCGAGCCGGTCGACCTCGCGCTCACCCTCATCCCCGCGGAGAGCGTGGCGGACACGCTCGCCGACGGACTCGCCAACGGGCTCAAGGCCGCGCTGGTCTTCGCCGCGAGGTTCGGCGAGGGCGGCGACGAGGCGGGCGGAGCGCGCGCCCGCGAGCTCGCGGAGCTCTGCGAGAAGGGGCTCCGGGTCTGCGGACCCAACTGCATGGGCGCGCTCGCGCTTCCCGAGTCCCACCTCTTCTACCCGGCGGAGCGGGTGCGCTCGCTTCCGCGGGGCGGCGTCGGCGTCGTCTTCCAGTCCGGCGGGACCTTCCAGTACTGGCTTTCCCAGGGCGCCGTCCGCGGCCTCGGCTTCAGCTACGCGGTGTCAAGCGGAAACGAGCTCGACCTCGACGTCGCCGACTACATCGCCTTCCTCGTCGACGACCCGGAGACCCGGGTCATCGCCTGCATGCTCGAGGGGATTCGCCGCCCGGAAGCCTTCATGGCGGCCGCCGCCAAGGCTCTCGCCGCGGGCAAGCCCATCGTGGCGGTCAAGACGGGAGCGAGCGAACGCGGCCGTTCCGCGACCGAAAGCCATACCGGGGCAGTCGCCGGCGACGACGACATCTTCAACGCGGTTTGCGAGCGGTACGGCATCGTTCGCTGCCACGGTCTCGACGACCTGATCGAAACGGCGCTGATGTTCGCGACCGCGCGTCTTCCGAAGGGTCCGCGCGTGGCGTTCGCCGGTTACTCGGGCGGAGCCACGGGGCTCTTCCTCGACTACGCGAGCGAGGTCGGCCTGCCGGTCGCGGCGTTGAGCGTGGAAACGAAGACGACGATCGCGCCGCTTCTGGACCGGGGACTCCAACCGTCCAACCCGCTCGACGGCGGCGCCGGGCTCGCCGGACGGCAGGCCGACTTCAGGCAAATCTGCAAGGCGATCGCGGACGATCCCGGCGTCGACATCCTTTCGATGCAGGGACAGCTTCCGGCGCGAGAGGACGACCGGGCCGACCCGGAGGTATTCGCTCACGCGGCCCGCGGCGCGGCCTCCGTGGTCGCGCATGGGCGCATGGGCCAGAACGTGACCGGCGCGGGGCGCGCGTTCCAGAGAGCGGCCGGCGTGCCCTTCCTGCAGGGGCTGCCGGAGACGGTTCGCGCGCTGAAGGCCCTCGGTCGTTATGCCGAGCGCAGAGGGCGCGGTGCGGTCCCCGCGCGCGGGCCGGCAACTCCGCTCTCCGGCACGGCCGCGGAATTGCTGGCCGCCGCGGGTGTTCCGGAACCGGGAGGCGGACATGCCGCGAACGCCGCCGAGGCGGCCGAGGTCGCGGACAGCATCGGCTATCCGGTAGCGCTCAAGATCGTCTCGCCCCAGGCCGTTCACAAGACCGAGGTCGGCGGCGTGGCGCTCGGTCTTGGCGATGCCGATACCGTCCTCCGAGCCGCGGGGGAGATGGAAACCCGGCTGGAGCGGGCCCAGCCCGGCGCCCGCCGCGACGGGTTCCTGGTTCAGGAGATGGTGGAGGGGCTCGAAACGTTCGTCGGCCTGCGCGACGACCCGCAGTTCGGGCCGTTCATCGTGGCGGGGCTGGGCGGTATCCATGTCGAAGCGCTGGGCGACCTCGCCTTCAGGCTTCTCCCCATCGAGGAGGCGGATGCCCGCGAAATGCTCGACTCGCTGCGCGGTGGGGCGCTTCTCGGTCCGTTCCGCGGCCAGCCGGCGCGCGACACGGACGCGCTGGTTCGCGCGATGCTGACGGCCGGAGACGTCTATCTCGGCGTCCGCGACCGCTTCGCCGATATTGAAATCAACCCGCTGACCGTCCTCGCCGAAGGCGAAGGCGTGCGGGCGGTGGACATCAGGGAGACACCCCGGCGATGAGGGACGGAGCGCATGACGACGCGATGAATTTCGATCTCCCCGAAGAGCTCGCGATGCTCAGGGAGACGGTCCGGCGTTTCGTCGACCGCGAACTGATCCCGATCGAGCGGGAGACCTGCGAGGGCGGCAAGATCAAGCCGGACGTGCGCGGCGTGCTGGAGGAGAAGGCGAAGGCGCTCGGCCTCTGGCTCTACGACGTGCCGGAGGAATACGGAGGGCTGGGCCTCGGCCTGCTCGCCCGCACGGTGGTGTGGTCCGAGCTCGGCCGCACCATCGCCCTCCCCTCGCGCAACGCCAGCATATTCGGCCCGTCGGTCAGCCCCATCCTCTACTTCCTCAACGAAGAGCAGAAGGAACGCTATCTGCTGCCGGTCATCGCGGGCGAGAAGAAGGCATGCTTCGCCCAGACCGAGCCCGATGCCGGGGGCGATCCCGGCGCGATGCGGTCGACCGCGGTCCGCGACGGCGACCATTACGTGATCAACGGGACGAAGCGGTTCATCACCGGCGCCGACGAGGCGGATTTCGCCCAGGTCTTCGCCGCAACGGATCGGGAGAAGGGATCGCGCGGCGGCATATCCGGCTTCCTCGTCGACATGAACACGCCGGGGGTGAAGCTGCTCAGGCCGCAGGAAACGATGATGGACGACCGGCCTTGGGAGATCGCCTTCGAGGACGTGCGGGTGCCGGTGGAAAACCGCATCGGCGAAGAGGGCGAAGGGTTCAGGTTCGCGCAGAACTGGATCAGCGCCGGACGAATCCGCCATGGCGCGCGCGGCATCGGCGTGATGGAACGTTGCCTCGAACTGGGCGCCGGCTATGCGAAGGAACGGGTAACCTTCGGCAAACCGCTCGCCGAGCGCCAGGCCGTCCAGTGGATGCTGGTCGACACCTACGCCGATCTGCACCAGCTGCGGCTGATGGTCCACCATGCCGCCTGGAAAGCCGACCGCGGCGAGGATGTCCGCTACGAGGCTTACATGTGCAAGTACCTCGGCGACACCAAGTCGTTCGAAGCGGCCGACCGTTGCCTGCAGATCCATGGCGGGATCGGCCTTACCACCGATCTCCCCATCGAACGGATGTGGCGCGACCAGCGGAGTTTCGTGATCACCGAGGGCCCGACGGAGATCCTTAAGATGGCACTCGCCCGCCGCGTCCTGCGCGAATACGCCGGATGACGCGGGCGCCGCTTTGACTGTCCGCCCCGCTCGAATAAGCTTTTCCCACCCGCGAACGCGAAACGCAGGAAGTCCGAAGGAGAGGTCATGGCCGACTACAATTACGAATGCGTGAGGGTCGAGGTCCGGGACGGTATCGGCTGGGCGATCATGAACCGGCCCGAGAAGCGCAACGCCATGAGCCCGCAGCTCCACTACGACATGGACGATGCGCTGGGCCGGCTCGAAACCGACCCGGACGCGCGTGTGGTCGTGGTCACCGGGGCGGGCGGCAATTTCAGCGCCGGGCAGGATCTCAAGAAGTTCTTCCGCGAACTCGAGAACGATCCCTTCGAGCGCAAGAAGGCGCAGCGCTACGCCAACAGCTGGCGCTGGCAGCGGCTCTACAACTACGACAAGCCGACCGTCGCGATGATCCACGGCTATTGCGTGGGCGGCGCCTTCATGCAGCTTCTCGCGACCGATTTCGCCATCGCGGCGAAGAGCGCGACCTTTTCGCTGTCGGAGGTCAACTGGGGCATCCTGCCGGGCGCGCTGGTCGCCAAGGTGGTATCTGACACGGTGCTGCCGCGCCACGCGCTCTACTATGCCTGCCTGGGCGACCCGTTCGACGGCGACGAGGCGGCGCGCATCGGCATGGTCAACTACGCTGTCCCGGACGACGACCTCGAGTCGGAGACCGTCAAGCTGGCCGAAAAGCTGATGAAGAAGAGCCCGGCGGTGCTGCGCGCGACCAAGCAGGCGGTCCGTCAGGTCCGCACGATGGATTTCGACCAGGCATACGACTACCTCGCCGCCAAGGGTCAGTCGATCAAGGTGGGCGACGCGGAGGACTCCTACAACACGGGACTTCGCCAGTTTCTCGACGAGAAGAGCTACAAGCCGACATTCGAGCCGTTCAAGCTCGGAACGCTCTTGTCGGATCAAAGGGACTAGACGGCACACAACAAGGGGAGAGACGACGATGAAACGAGTGCTCAGCACGGCCCTGGCGGGCGCGGCGATAGCTCTGGTGGGCCTCGCCGGCGCGGCGGAGGCGCAGTTCTACAAGGGCAAGCGCATAACCATCCTGATCAACTACTCGGCGGGCGGGCCCACCGACATCGAGGGGCGGCTCGTCGCCAAGCATCTGAGCAAGCACATTCCGGGCAACCCGCGCATCATCGTGAAGAACGTCCCGGGCGCGGGCGGCATCACCGGCTCGAATTACATGGGCGAGGTGGCGAAGCCCGACGGGCTGTCGCTTGCGATATTCACCCCGCCGCTGATCTCGCAGGTGCTCCAGGATCCGGGGCTGAGGGTGGACTTCTCCAAGTTCGTCTGGCTCGCGGGGATCGGCCATCCCCAGGTCTGCTACATCCGCAAGGACGCTGGCTCCGGCGTGAGCTCGGTCGAGGACGTGCTGAAGATCAAGGGGTTCAAGGCCGCCGGGATGCGGACCACGTCGTCGCACGACCTCCGGTTCCGCATGGCGCTCGATCTGCTCGGCGCGGACTACAAGTACGTCACCGGATACAAGGGGCTCGCCAAGGTCGTCGCCGGCGTGATGCAGAACGAGACCCAGTTCTCCTGCGGCTCGGTGCCGGGCTTCCGGAAGAACGTCGAGCCCAACCTGATCGAGCCCGGCCATGCGATATCGCTCTGGTACTACTCGGCGGTCGATCCGAAGGGCATGGAAGTGCGCAACCCGCATCTCAAGGGCATCCCGACCTATCTCGACGTCTACAAGAAGCTGAAGGGCAAGAGTCCTTCCGGCGTGCGCTACGACGCCTTCCAGCTGATCAACAACCTGTCGGTGAGCATGCTTCGCGGCTCGTTCGTGCCCGAGGGCACGCCCGACGAGGCGGTCAAGGCGCTCCGCGCGGCCTGGGAGGCGCTCGCCAAGGACAAGGACTTCGCCGCCGACTACACCAAGGTAATCAAGGCGCCGCCGAACATCATCCTGGCCGCGGCGGCCCAGGCCCATGTCGACGCGGCGGGCAAGGTCTCGCCGGAGATCGTCGCCTTCTTCAAGGATCTTATCGGCCGGAAATAGCCGATACGCTCCTGACGCAGTGGCGTACCCGGGCGGCGCGACGCCGCCCGGGCGTCCCGTCCGGACCTTCCGATGTTCGATGCGGCGCTGAGCGGGCTGGTATCGGTGATCGCCTGGCCGGCGATCGGATACCTGTTTCTCGGCGTATTCATCGGGCTCTATTTCGGCGCCGTGCCGGGGCTCTCCGGCCTCGTGGGGATGGCGATCCTGCTGCCCTTCACCTTCGCGATGGAGCCGGTCCCGGCCCTCGCCTTCCTGCTCGGCATGTTCGCCGTGACCACGACCAGCGACACCATCGCCTCGGTGTTGCTGGGAATTCCGGGGACCGCGGCCTCGCAGGCGACGATCCTCGACGGCTACCCCATGGCGATGAAAGGCGAGGCATCGCGCGCCTTCGGCGCCGCGTTCACGGTCTCGGCGGTCGGCGGCCTGCTGGGCGCGGTCGTGCTCGGCCTCTCGATCCCGATCGTCAAGCCGCTGATCCTCTCCTTCACCCAGGCCGAATTCTTCATGCTGGGCCTGCTCGGGCTCGCCATGGTGGGCTCGCTCTCGGGCGATTCGATGCTGCGCGGTCTCACCGCCGCGCTGATCGGGCTGGGGCTCTCCTATGTCGGATACGCGGAGAACGGGGCGGTTCCGCGTTACTGGCTGGGTACGACTTATCTTCTGGAGGGGCTGCCGCTGATCCCCGTCGTGCTCGGCCTGTTCGCGCTGCCGGAGGTGATCGATCTCGCGGTGAGGAACAGCTCGATCTCGCGCGTACCGGAGGACCGGGTGGCGGGCGGGATGATGACCGGCATCCGCGATGCCTGGCGCAACTGGTGGCTGGTGCTGCGCTCTACCGCCATCGGCGCCTATGTCGGGATGCTGCCCGGGCTCGGAGGGTCCATCGTCGACTGGGTGGCCTACGGCCATGTCGTCCAGAGCAGCAAGGACAAGGAAGGGTTCGGCAAGGGGGACGTGCGCGGGGTGATCGCGCCGGAGACCGCCAACAACGCGATGAAGGGCGGGGCCCTCATCCCCACCGTCGCATTCGGCATCCCGGGCAGCGCCTCGATGGCGATCCTTCTCGGCGCGCTCATGATCCAGAACATGACGCCCGGACCGGAGATGCTGACCACCAAGCTCGACATCACCTTCTCGCTGATGTGGACGCTGGTGATCGCCAATGTCGCGGGCGCGCTCCTGCTGATGCTGCTCGCCCGCCAGGTCGCCCGGGTGACCTTCGTGCGCGGCCATTTCGTGGTGCCGGCGATAACGCTGTTCGTGTTCATGGGCGCATGGCTCGCCAACTCGAATCTCGGCGACTGGATTACGCTCCTGATCTTCGGGCTGGTCGGCTACGTGATGAAGCAGGGCGGCGTGCCGCGGCCGCCGATGGTGCTCGGCTTCGTGATCGGCCCGATCATGGAGAACGCGCTCTTCATCACCACCTCGGCGCATGACGGCCTGTCGTGGCTGGGGCGCCCGATCTGCCTGATCATCGGCGCACTCATCCTGCTTTCCATCCTGTTCGCCGTCCGCCGGCAAAGGAAGAAAAAGGCGGACGATCCCAGGATCGTCGCCGATCTGGGGCGAACGGATCCGACGATGTCGCTGGTGGCGGTCGGGCTATTGCTCGCGGTCGCGGTCTACGGGCTGGCGCCGACCTTCGCCTGGCCGGCCGATGTGGGCCGAACCCCGATGATCACGATGATCCCGGCGATATGCCTCTCGGCGGTGGCGCTGTGGCAAGGCGCGCGGGAGGTCCGCCGCATCCGCGCCGAGGGCGGCGACATCTTCCCCGTGCGCGCCGAGATCGCCCCGGTTGCCCACCTCTATCTCTGGTGGATCGGCGTGTTCGCCCTCGCCGTCGTGGCGGGCCAACTCGTCGCCCTGCCGGTCTTCGTCGCCCTCTACCTCCTCGTATGGGGAGGGTATGCGTGGTGGATCGCCCTGATCTACGCCGCCGCGGGATGGGCATTCCTCTACGTCATGTTCGACCGCATCGTCGCGGTACTCTGGTATCCCTCGCTGCTGTTCCACTGATCTGCGTTCGACAACGACACGTTCTCAGGGCGGGCCCGATAACTTATCGGCCGCGTATCTTTTAGCCTGCTATTCGGCCACCACCTCGTTTTTCAGTACCCCGACCCTTTCGACCTCCACCTCGACCTCCTGACCCGCGCGGAGCCAGCGCGGCTCGTCCTCGGATACGGCGGAACCGCCGGGGCTCCCGGTCGCGATCATGTCGCCGGGCTCGAACCAGGTGAAACGCGATATGTGGGCGATCAGGAAGGGCACCTTGAAGATCATCCTGGCGGTGGAGCCGTCCTGCCGGAGCTCGCCGTCGACCCGGGTCCGTATCCGCAGATCGGCGATATCGCCCACCTCGTCGGTAGTGACCATCCACGGTCCTATCGAGCCCGAGCGGTAGAAGTTCTTGCCCGGACAGTTCTGGGTGCCGCGATGCTGCCATTCGCGCACCGAGCCCTCGTTCATGACGGTGTAGCCGGCGACGTAATCCATCGCCCGTTCCTCGGGGATGTGACGGCCGGCCTTGCCGACGACGACGCAGAGCTCGCCCTCGAAATCGAGCTCGTCGGAGACACGCGGCTTCAGGATCGGCGCGCCGTGCGGCGCGAAGCTCGACGGGAAGCGCGGGAACACGCTCGGCCATTCGGGTCCGCCATCCTCCAGCACCTCGTGATAGGTGCCGTAGTTCCGCCCGATGCAAAGGATCTTCTCGGGCGCCGTGATGGGAAACATGAACTCGACCTCGTCGAGACCGAAATCCGCATCCGCGCCGCCCTCGGCCTCGATCCGGGACAATGCGAGGCCGGCGATCGCGCTTTGCAGCGTCGGGTACTCCTGGCCGACGCGTGCGCCGAGATCGACGATGCCGCCGTCCTTCGCGACGCCGTAGCCTTCCCTGCCCTCGCGGCGGTAGCTGATCAGTTTCATCTTCGGACTCCGTTCGTTATGCGGCGGCGAGGATATGCGCGGCGATCTTCTCGCCGATCATGATGGTGGGGATGTTGGTGTTGGCGCACGGCACCGCGGGCATGATGGAGGCATCGCAGACCCGCAACCCGCCGATACCCCAGACCCGTCCCTCCGGATCGGTCACCGCCCCCGGATCGTCGTACGCGCCCATCCGGTTCGTGCAGGACGGGTGCCAATGGCCCAGCACCGTATCCCGGATCCAGCCCTTCAGCACGGTTTCGTCGGCGAGGAGATCGTCGATCGACGGGCAATCGGCGATGAGCGCGTCGATCATCCAGCGTCGGAGCGGCCCCCAGCTGTCCATCAGGTGGCCGCCGAGCCAGGTCTGGAGCCGGTTGAAACGGCTGTACACCGCGACCCGGCGCGCGCGGTCGCCATAGCTCACCGGGAAGACCTCGTGAGTCCGGGCCCGGACCGCCGGATGGGTCTGGATTTGCGCCATCAGCCGCGTGCCTTCCATCAGCCGGGCGAGGTCGCGCTCGTCGGAGACCATGTTGAAGTCGACCTCGGGCTCATGCCGCCAGTCGGCGGAGACCAGCTTCACCTCGCCGGTCGAATAGGACTTGTTGACCCAGAGCATAGTCAGCGCGAGACGGTCTCCGACCGCGTGCCAGGCCGACTTGTTCATTGGGATGAGATACATATCCCCTGACGGGCATCCCTCCAGGCCGGAGGAATAGCGGAGCCCCGCATAGAATGGCCGGCGCAGGTCGCCCGGGAGCCTCGCATGCCGCCTCATGTAGCCGCCGAAATTGACGCCGGGGTGTTCCATCAGGTGCTGGCCCACACCGGGCTTGTCGAGAACCGTTTCGATGCCGAGCGCCGACAGCGCCGCCGCCGGCCCGATGCCCGAGCGCATCAGCAGCGGCGGCGAATGAAGCGCGCCCATGCACACGATCGTCTCGTTGGCGAAGAGGTCGCGGACGCCTCCCTCGCGGTGGACCCGCACCCCGGTCGCGCGCCTGCCGTCGAACAGCAGCCGCTCCGCCACCGCCCGGTCGAGAATCCGGAAGTTTTCCCGAGCGCGAACTTCTTCCGTCAAGTAGGCGGTGGCGGTCGAAATCCTCCGCTCGTCGTCGTTGCAGATGCCGATCGGGAAGTACCCGTCCTCGAACCGCGCGTTCTGATCGCCCAGGTTGCCGAACCCGTGCGCTTCCGCCGCCTCCGCGAAGCCCCTGGTGAAACCGGGCCACCTTTCTTCGGGTATCCGGTTTATGCGGATCGGCCCTTCCCTTCCGTGAAGAGGTCCGTCCCGGTCGAGATCGGTTTCGAGCCGGATGAAGAACGGAAGCACGTCCTCCCAGCCCCAGCCCGCCGCGCCGCGCGCGACCCAATCGGCATAGTCGCTCGGCAGCCCCCGGTTCGATACCATTCCGTTGACCGACGATCCGCCCCCCATCACCCGGCCCTGGATGTAGCGTCGCCGCGCGCGTCGGTCGGGCGCGTTGCCGGGGCGAGGCGAAAACGCCGCCTCAAGGCCGGGCCAGGTGAAGCGCGCGCTCGAATGGGCGGCGCCCGCGAACGTGTCCCTGAGATTTTCCGGCTCCTCGCCGGGAGCGAAGTCCTCCCCGGCCTCGACGAGCAGAACCCGGTTGGTCGCGCGTTCGGTGAGGCGGCTGGCAAGCACGCATCCCGCCGACCCGCCGCCCACGATGATGAAATCGTAATCCATCGCCCTCTCGACCCCTTCAGCCCTGCCCGCCGTCGACAGCGCGGACCCGGCGGTGCAGCGCGGCGAGACCCCGGTCGCGAATTCCGAACGCTTCGAGACGCGCTATCGTATCGTCCAGGTAATCCGCGTTCGTGCCGCGCTCGCCGGCGCAGGTCGCGATCCGGCGGACCTCTTCGGCCGCGGAGACGCCGCGCGCGTAATAGGGCGTCGCGCGATCGACCACCAGTGTATAGCCCCGCAGTCGGCCCTTCGCGGTTTCCAGCCCGACCCTCCGCAGAAGATAGATGTCTTCGGCCAGCTCGCGCCGGTCGAGATAACGCGCGGCCGCGTGGCTCCGGCGCTCGGCGATCCGGTAGGCGATGCCGCGGCAGGCTCCCCCCCGGTCGAGCCCGAGCACCAGCCCCGGCCGCTTCGGCGTTCCCCGATAGACGGTGGAGTCGACGCAGAACTTCCGGTGGTAGCCCCTCAGTAGCGCGCTCCGCGTCTCGACGAAGGCGAAGCCGGGGTCCCACATCAGCGAGCCGTAGGCGAAGAACCAGACATCGCCCGGCCTGTCGAAGACGATCTTCGGCGTCATCTGGAAGCCAGCGCGAACCCGGTGACCGCGACCGCCATGCCGATCAGCGATACCGGACCCAGAATCTCGTCGAACATCAGATAGCCCATCGCGGCGGTGATCGCCGGGGTCAGGTAGAACATGCTCGCCACCCGCGAAGCCTCTCCGAGTCGCAGCAGATAGAAGAGCAGGTTGTAGGCCCCGATGGTGAGGACGAAGACCAGCCAGAAAAGCGAAAACACGAACTCGCCCGTCCAGTCGATGACCCGCGTCTCCAGCATCAGCACCAGCCCGAGAGTGATCGCCGCGTTGACTCCCTGTTGCAGAGCGGTCCCGGACCGGAGGTCCATGTCGGCGCAGAAACGCTTCTGATAGACCGTCCCGACGGTGAGCGCGAGAACGCTGGTCACGCCAAGCGCCATGCCGAACAACGTGCCCTCGGCGAGGTCGATCTTGCGCCACACCACCATGACGACCCCGACGAAACCGAGCACGAAGCCGATCCACTGGATGGCCGTAACGCGCTCGCCGAGCGCGCGTCCGACGATCGTCGCGGTCAGCAGCGGCTGCAACCCGACGATGAGCGCGAGTGTGCCGATCGCTACCCCCTCGTCGACGGCGACGAACACCGACCAGAGATAACCGCCGTGAACCAGTACCCCGGCCACGATCACGTGCCCGGCTTCCGCCGCGCTCCCCGGCCACGGCGCCCGCACCGCCGCGGCGACGGCGACCAGGAACAGCGTCCCGAAAGCGAAGCGCAGCGCGAGGAAGGTGAGCGGCTCGACATAGGGCATGCCGTACTTGGTGAAGATGTTCCCGGTGCTCCATGTCACCGCGAAGATCAGCGGCGCGGCGGCGAGAAACAGCGCATGCGCGGATCGCGGGGACGTCATGCGCCGGCTTTCCCGCGCCGGGTCACCAGAAATACGCCCAGGCCCGAGATGGCGAACCCGGCGAGCGCCGCCGGCCCGAAAGCCTCGCCGAAGCTGAGATAGCCGAGAACGACCGTCGTCGGCGGTGTCAGATAGAACAGGCTCGACACCCGGGCGGCCTCCCCGCGCCGCAGCAGGATGTAATAGAGGTTGGAGGCGGCGACCGACAGGACGAGCACCAGCCATACCAGTACGAAGCCAAGCTCGACGCTCGGCGTCACCTCGTTGCTCTCGATCAGGAGCGCGAGAGTCCCCGTGGTCACAAACGCGGTGCCGTGCTGAATGATCATTCCGGTCCGGAGGTCCATCGCGGCGCAGTAGCGTTTCTGGTAGAGCGACGCGGCGGTGATCAAAACGGGCGTCAGCCCGGCGAGCGCATAGCCCAGCGGCGAGCCCGCGGAAACGCCCACCCGGTCGCCCAGCACGCAGGCGAGACCGGCGAATCCGAGAAAGAAGCCGATCCACTGAATGGCGCTTATCCGCTCGCCCAGTGCCCGACCCACCAGCACGGCGGTGAGCAGGGGCTGCATCCCGGCCATCAGGGCTAGCGTCCCTTGGGCGACCCCCTCGCCCAGCGCGAGAAAAATGCACGAGAGGTAGGCGGAGTGGAGCAGGAATCCGGCGACTGCGATGTGACCCGCCTCACGCCAGGTCGCCGGCCAGGCGGCGGCAAGGAAAGGAAGCGCCGCGCCCACCGCGATCACGTTGAGCGCCGACCGTATCGCGAGCAGCGTCAGGGGCTCGGTGAACTCGATCCCGAGCCGCGTGACCGGAAACCCGGACGCCCAGCACAGCACGAACGCGCCGGGCGCGACGGTCACCCAGAGGGGAGCGGACTTTTCCGTGGCGGTCATCGGCCGGATCGGCCGGGCGAACTAACCATCGGAGCACAATAGCGCCCGCGCGGCCATCGCTCGACCGACGCCCCGCCGGCGCCTATAAGTCCCGCTCTGGAGGGTCGCGGATGGCGAGGAGGGCCGTATACGGAACGGCGGCGCTTATCGGCCTCGCCACGGTCGTCTACAGCGCGGCCTGGTGGGTCGCGGCCGACAGGTTCCGCGGGGAGCTGGACGGCTGGGCCGCCGACATGCGGAGCCGCGGCTGGGCCGTCTCGTACGACCTCGTGCGGATGGAAGGCTACCCGGCTTCGCTCGCCGCGATCGTCGAGGCGCCGTCGATCGGCGCGCCGGAGAACGCGGGAGGCTGGCGCTGGCGGGGTCCGCGCATGGCCGCGAAGGTCCGGCCGTGGAACCTCGGCCGGATCGCGCTCGACGGCGCGGGCACTCACCTGTTCCGCGCCGGGGGCGCCGATGAGGATGCCATCCGGGTCGCCACGGGCAACGCGTTCGGCCTCGTTCTCCGCCTCGCGGACGCAGAAGCCACCAAGATCGTCCTGAGACTTGGGGACATCGCGATCGACGCGCCGGGCGGTGTCCTGCCGCGCTGGGTCGGGGACGCGGAGGCAACGGTCTTCCTCCCCGACCGGCCGGGCCGCGCGGACCGGGGACGGGGTCCGGAGCCCCCCGGTCCGACGGTGACGCTCGATCTCGGGGACATCGATTTCGGCGAGGCCGGATCCGGCGCGCACGTCCGGGCGATCGAAGAGGCGTCGCTGACGGCCAAGCTGATCGGGCCGCTTCCGCGCGGCGTGGCGGCGAAGTCGCTCGCGGTCTGGCGCGACGGCGGCGGCACGCTGGAGATCGGCGAGGTGTCCCTGCGCTTGGGGAAGGCAAAGGGGAAAGGGTCGGGTACGGTCGCGCTCGATCGGAATCTGCAGCCGCTCGCGGCGCTCTCCATTAATATCGAGGGGTATGCCGGCCTGGTTCGCTCGCTGGTCGCTCGCGGATGGTTGACGGCACGCGATGCCGGAGCGCTCCGGTTGGGCCTCGATCTGTTCGCTCGCGCAAGCACGGGCCAGCCGGGAACGGTCGCCCTGCCGATCACGGTGCAGAACCGCCGCCTCTTCCTCGGCCCGATCTCGGCGATGCGTCTGCCGCGGATCGAATGGGGCAAATAGAGATCAGCCCTCTTCGCTCGGCCGCGGCGGAATGTGTTGCTGCGCGGCGACGACACCGCGGCGGATGTCGCGGGTTCTCGTGAACAACGACTCCAGAGCCTCTCCGTCCCCGACCCGCACCGCGCGCTGAAGCGCTGTCAGGTCCTCGGTGAAGCGGCCCAGCATCTCGAGCACCGCGTCGCGGTTGTTGAGGAAAACGTCGCGCCACATCACCGGGTCCGAGCCCGCTATCCGCGTGAAGTCGCGGAAACCGGCGGCGGAGTACTTGATCACCTCGGACTTCAGGTGGTCTTCAAGGTCGGTCGCCGTACCCACGATCGTGTAGGCGATCAGATGCGGGATATGCGAGGTGATCGCCAGCACATGATCGTGGTGCGCCGCATCCATCCGGGCGACCATGCTGCCGGCCCGGCGCCACAGTTCCGCGACCCTCTCGATCGCCGTCTCGTCGGTCCCCGGCGGCGGCGTGATCAGGAACCAGCGTCCCTCGAAAAGCGTGTCGAAACCCGCCTCGGGGCCGGTGTTCTCGGTCCCGGCGATGGGGTGGCCCGGAACGAAATGGACTCCCTCGGGCAAATGGGGCGCCACGGACTCCAGCACCGCGCGCTTTACCGAACCGACATCGGAAACGATGGCGCCCGGCGACAGGCTCGGCGAGATCGCGCGGGCGATCTCGCCATATGTGCCGATCGGCGTGCAGACGATCACCAGATCGGCGCCCGCCGCCGCCTCGGCCGGGTCGTGCGTGGTGGAATCGACGATCCGGAGCCGGGCGGCGGCCTCCAGCGTCTCGGCGCGCCGCGCGCAGGCGACGACATGGTTCGCCAGCCCGTCGCGCTTGATCACCCGGGCCAGCGAGGAGCCGATCAGCCCGATTCCGATCAGGGCGATCCGTTCGAACAGGACTTCGTTGGACATCGGTCAGACCGAAAACGCCTCGATCGCCTCGACGAGGGTACGCATCTCTTCTTCCAGCCCGACGGTGATCCGCAGGTGGTTGGGCAGGCGGTTGCCGGCGACCGCGCGGGGTATCAGCCCGTACCGCGCCAGATGGGCAAGCGCCGCCTCGGCGTTTCGTCCTTCCTTCTCCGGAAACTCGACAAGGACGAAATTACCGGCGCTCGGCGTGACCGGAAATCCGGCCGCGGAAATCCGCTCGGAGATCCACGGCAGCCAGGCCGCGTTGTGATCGCGCGACCGGGCCAGAAAATCGGTGTCCTCGACCGCGGCGATCCCCGCGGCTTGCGCCGGCGCGTTGATGTTGAAGGGGGACCGTATGCGGTGCAGCACATCGGCGATCGGCTCGGGACAGTAGGCCCAGCCGAGACGGACGCCGCCGAGCCCGTAGATCTTGGAGAAGGTCCGCGTCATTACCGTGTTCCGGCCGCGGTCGACCAGCGATTCTCCGGCGACGTAGTCGTTGCGGGTCACGTATTCGGCGTAGGCCGAATCGATCGCCAGGACCACGTCGTCCGGCAAGCCCGCGCGCAAGCGCTTAAGACCGTCCTCGGGGATATAGGTGCCGGTCGGATTGTTCGGATTGGCAATGAAGACGATCCGGGTCCTGGGCGTTACCGCGTCCAGCAGGGCATCGACATCGGCGGTGAGGTCGGTCTCCGGCACCTCGACCATCTCGGCTCCCACGCTCAACCCGGCGAGCCGATACATGACGAAAGCGTGGGCATGGGTAAGGACCTGATCGCCCGGTCCGGCGTAGCCGCGCACCAAGAGGGTGATCAGCTCGTCCGACCCGGCGCCGCAGACGATGCGCGCCGGGTCGAGCCCGTGCGCCCGCCCGATCGCCTCGCGAAGCGCCACCGCCCCGCCGTCGGGATATCTATGGATGTCGGCCGCGGTCTCGGCCAGGGCGCGCATGGCCGCCGGGCTGGGCCCCAACGCTCCTTCGTTCGACGACAGCTTGATCACGCGCGCCCTGCCCGGGATCGACGAATCTCCAGGCACGTAGGGGGCGATTTCCAGTATGCCGGGCCGGGGAGCGGGCTCGCTCATCGTTCGCTCCCGCCTTGTCGGACGTCGATGTCCTTGCGGGCAAAGGGTTCCGCGTAGGCGCCCAGGACCTGGACGATCGCCGGCTCCTCGCCGCCGGTCTCTTCCGCGATGGCCGCGATCCGGTCGTCCTCGCGGTCGACGAAACCGTCGACCTCAAGGAGGAAAAGGGTGGAACCGCGGTTCACATCGTCGCCATGCGTCAACGTCATTTTCGGTTCCAGACCGTTTGCCTGGAAGGCGCGGAGGACACGGCTGCGGCTGGTCTCCGTATCGACGATGACGACGACCACGCTTCGGTCGCGCGCGGAGGGCTGGGGCGCCTGCATCGCGATCGCCAGGGAATCCGGAGACGAGTCGGAATGCCGTTGCGTCGGCACGAAGGGCAGGCGCGCGACGATGTGAGGACCGTCGCCGCCCTCCTGCTCCGCTCCGTAGCGCGCCAGACGCGGCCACCAGGGCGCGTCCTCGCCTTCCGCCGGGAACGGCAGGATACCCACCGATGCATTGCCGTGGGTCACCGCGTTGAACACGCCGGCCACCGTCCGATGTACGGAAACCGGCGCGGCGGCGCCGAAATGTATCTCCGCGACTTCCTGGCAGGCATCCGATTCCTCGGCGGCGTAGACGGCGACAACGAATCTCTCCTGAAGGTCCAGGCTCGCCGAGATAATCTGCCGCCAGATCAGCATCAGCGGGCCGAGCGGGAACTCGCCGTCGTGCCGGTGCAACAGCCGGCGCAATATGTCCGCCTCCCGCCCGGGGCGGTAAGTCGGCGCGCCGGTCTTCGCCTTGGCTTCGTCCACGGAGCGCACCAGCGCCGCACGCTCCATCAGCAGATCGTGCAACCGATCGTCGATCGAATCGATGCGCTTTCGGACTTCCGCAAGCGACTTCCCGGAACGATCCATCACAGCTCCGTTGCTACCAGGCGCGCCCGCGCCGACACCCGGCATTCGCCGAACGGTCATGTCCATGGGCGGTTGCGACTTATAACCACCCCCCGCATCGGTTACAATCGGCGGCGCCATCGAGCGACGATGCGCGGGGATCGTATTGCGGCGATAGCCGGAATTTCAGGAAACTCGAACCCGGCCGAATGTCATGAAGCCCGTAACGCTCAATCGCCGGACGTCGCTTATGCAGGCGGATATTCCGGGCAATCACGTGCGTCTCGCGGCGGACGAGCCGCTGCGCCTCGATTGCGGCGTCGAGCTCGGGCCGGTCACCGTCGCCTATCGCACATACGGCACGCTGAACGCCGAACGCTCCAACGCGATCCTCGTTTGCCACGCGTTGACCGGCGATCAATTCGTCGCCGAGACCCACCCCGTCACGGGCAAGCCCGGCTGGTGGGATCTCCTCGTCGGGCCCGGCAAGGTTCTCGACACCGAGCGCTATTTCATCGTTTGCTCCAACGTCCTGGGCGGATGCATGGGCACCACCGGGCCGATGTCTCCCGACCCCGAAACCGGAGAGCCCTACGGCCTCGATTTTCCGGTCATCACCGTCAGCGACATGGTGAACCTCCAGGCGCTGCTGCTCGACCGTCTCGGAATCGACCAGCTGTTCTGCGTGATCGGCGGCTCGATGGGCGGGATGCAGGTGCTCGAATGGGCGGTGCGCTATCCCGAACGGGTGTTCGCGGCGGTGCCGATCGCGGCCGCGGCGCGCCATTCGTCGCAGAACATCGCGTTCAACGAGGTCGGTCGCCAGGCGATCATGGCCGACCCCGACTGGTGTCACGGCGATTACCTGCGCCAGGGGAGCATGCCGACCCGCGGGCTCGCCGTGGCGCGCATGGCGGCGCATATCACCTATCTGTCGGATTCGGCCCTTCACCGGAAGTTCGGCCGCCGGCTGCAGGGCCGGGACGCGCTGAGCTTCGGTTTCGACGCCGACTTCCAGGTCGAGAGCTATCTGCGCCACCAGGGAAGCTCCTTCGTCGAGCGTTTCGACGCCAACTCGTATCTCTACATCACCCGCGCGATGGACTATTTCGACATCGCCTCGGAGCATGACGGCGTACTCGCCAGGGCATTCTCGGGCACCTCCGTGAGGTTCTGCCTGTTCTCGTTCACCAGCGACTGGCTGTTCCCGACGATCGAGAGCCGGGAGGTGGTCCGGGCGCTCAACGCGGTCGCCGCCAATGTCAGCTTCGTCGAGGTCGAGACCGACAAGGGGCACGACGCCTTCCTGCTCGACGAGCCCGAGTTCGCGACCACGCTCCGGGGCTTTCTCGACGGCGCCGGACAGCATCGGGGCCTCGCGGGACCATGACGGACGGGGCGGCGCGGAGCGGCGCCCCCGCACCGGCGATCCGCCGCGATCTCCAGATCATCGCGGACATGATCGGCCCGGGATCGCGCGTGCTCGACATCGGCTGCGGCGACGGCGCGCTCCTCTACCACCTGGTCAATTTCAAGGACGTGGATGCGCGCGGAATCGAACTCAGCCAGGACGGGGTGAATTCCTGCGTGAGCCGCGGCCTGTCGGTGATCCAGGGGGACGCCGACAAGGATCTCGCCGATTATCCGCCGGCCGCGTTCGACTACGCGGTGCTGAGCCAGACCCTCCAGGCGACGCGGGCACCCCGCGACCTCCTTGCCCAGCTCCTGCGCATCGCCACGCGAGTCGTCGTTTCGTTCACCAATTTCGGGCAGCTCGGCATTCGCTGGCGGCTGGCATGGGAAGGGCGGATGCCGGTGATCGGCGGGGCCGCCGAGCGCTGGTACGACACCGAGAATATCCACCTCTGCACCATCCGGGACTTCCAGGAGTTGTGCCAGGACCTCGATGTCGTGGTGGAACGCGCGGTTTCGCTCGACCTCAGCGGTCGCGCGAGGGCGATCGCCAGGTTCGGCCCGTTCGCCAATCTAAGGAGCCGGCAGGGAATTTTCCTGCTGCGGCGCCAGGACGCGCCTGCGGCCTGACGCGGCGACCGGTGTCGCGGCGTAGATCAGCTTGGTCGCCTCCACGATGAGCACGCCCCCCAGGCGGGGAAACCAGCGGCCCCCGATGCGCTCCCACGCCGGCGCCGCGGCGTGGAGGACCCGCCGGCGGCTCGGCGGCACGAACAGGCCGTAACGCGCGGCGACGGGGTTGAACATCGCGTCCCGGAGGAGCGCCGACAGCTGCGACTGCGAGTAGGGGTGCCCGTGCCCGAACGGCGTGCGGTCGAGCCTCGCCCATATCCCGGTCCGGTTGGGGACGACCGCGATCATCCTGGCGCCGTCCGCCATCACCCGCCAGACCTCGCGCAGCATGGGCCGGAGCTGTTCCGCCGATTCCAGCGCATGAACGAGGATCACCCGGTCCATCGAGAGATCGGGCAGCGGCAATTCGGCCTCGTCGGCGAGCGCCGCCAGGTTGGGCCCCTCTCCCGGCCACCGGATCACCCCCTGGCGCGCGGGCATCACGGCAAGGACTCTCTCGGCCTCGCTGCGGAACTGGCCGAGATAGGGTGTGGGATAGCCGATCCCCAGCACGTTCATGCCGGTCACGTCACCCCAGTAAGCGCGGACATGGTCCCGGATCGTGCGGTGCGCGGTGCCGCCCATGCGCGAGCGGTAGAAATTTCTCAACTCGACCACGTCGGACCACATCGCCCCAGCCTAACACGGATGGAACGAAGCGTTCCTTCTTGCTAGTTTGCGCCCGCCCTACGGCCACGATTGCGGGAGAAAACTCGGCGATGTCGACGCTGGAAATCCATCAGATCCCGACCCGGGTGGACAACTACGTCTATCTGGTGCGCGAGTCATCGAGCGGCCAGGCCGCGGTCGTCGATCCGTCGGACGCGCCGCCGGTGTTCGAGGCGCTGGACACGCTCGGCTGGAACCTCACCCATGTTCTGGCGACCCACCACCACAACGACCATATCGGCGGCGTGCCGGAGATCAAGGAACGGACCGGCTGCACCGTCGTCGGACCGCGCGCCGACCGCGACCGGATCCCCGGCATCGACATCGAGGTGGGCGACGGCGACACCTACACGCTCTACGAGGCGGAAGCGACGGTGTTCGACGTGCCGGGGCACACGCGGGGGCATATCGCCTACTGGTTCCCGGAGTCGAAGGCGCTGTTCTGCGGCGATACCCTGTTCGCGCTCGGATGCGGACGGGTGTTCGAGGGGACCCACGAGCAGATGTGGAACTCGATCTCCAAGTTCAAGCCGCTACCGGACGAGACGATGGTCTATTGCGCGCACGAATACACCCAGTCCAACGCGCGCTTCGCGGTGACGGTGGAACCGGACAACGCGGACCTCGCCGCCTACGCCGCGGAGATCGACCGCAAGCGGGCGGCCGGGCAGCGCACCGTGCCCTCCGAGCTCGGCCTGGAGAGGCGGACCAACCCGTTCCTCCGCGCCGACGTGCCCGATTTCGCCGCGGCGCTCGGCATGGAGGGAAAGACCCCGGTCGAGATCTTCGCCGAGGTCCGCACCCGCAAGGACAATTTCTGACCGGGGCGGCGGTTTACGTCACCCCCGCCCGGCTGCGATCGCGTCCAGGATCCTTCCGGGCGTGAACGGCATCGCGGTCACCTTCGCGCCGAAGGGCGAGAGCGCGTCGTTGATCGCGTTCATGGCGACCGCCGGGGCGCCGCAGGTGCCGGCCTCGCCCGCCCCCTTGGCACCGAGCTCGGACGAGCCGGTCATCGAGACCACGTGGCCGCAGTCGATGTCGCACAGCTCGTTCGACTGCGGCACGAGGTAGTCCGCCATGGTGCCGTTCAGGAGCTGGCCCGCGTCGTCGTAGACGCAGTGCTCCCAGAGCGCGCCGCCGAGCCCTTGGACGATGCCGCCGCGGATCTGCTCGTCGACCATCTGCGGGTTGATGACGGTGCCGCAATCCTCGACGCACCAGTGGTTCAGCAGCGTCAGGAACCCGGTCTCGGCGTCGATCTCGACATAGGCGCCCTGCACCCCGTTGGTGAAGGCGAAGGGATAGTCCTTGGGCACGTAGTGGCGGGTCGCGACCAGCTCGGCCTGGAAATCCTGCGGCAGGGTGTCGGGGCGGAAGTAGCAGATGCGGCCGATCTCATCGAGGCCGATGCGCTCCGCTCCGGTCTCGCGATCGACCACGACGCCGTTCCTGATGTCGAGGCTTTCCGCCTCGGCCTGCAGCATCACGCCGGCCACGTCGAGTATCTGCGCGCGCAACGCCTTGCCCGACTGGGCGATCGCCTCGCCGCCGATCCCGGCCGCGCGGGACGCCCAGGTGCCGCCGCCATAGGGGGTATGCTCGGTATCGCCCGAGATCACCCGGACGCGCTCGATGGGGACCCCCATCGCCGTCGCCGCGACCTGGGCCGCGACGGTCTCCATCCCCTGACCCTGCTCGGTGGCGCCGGTCGATACGAACACGTTGCCGCGTGCATCGAGGCGGATCGTCGCCCCGTCCTGGGCAGAGATGCGGGCGCCGCCGATGCCGTAGAACATCGCCGACGGGTTGGTGACCTCGATGAAGCTCGCGAGCCCGATGCCGCGCCAGACTCCCTCGCCCCGCAGCCGGTCGCGTTCCGCGCAGAGCGACTCGTAGTCCATCATCTCGAGGATCTTCCTGAGGCTCTCCTGGTGGGACAGCTTCTCGAAGTTCATCCCCTGGGCGGATTTCTTCGGATACTCGTCGTCGCGGTGGACGTTGATCCGGCGCACCTCGGCCGGGTCCACGCCGACCGCGCGGGCGCCCGAGTCGACCAGACCCTCGGTCACCGCGCACATGATCGGGTGACCGACCGCGCGGTACTGGCACATCATGTTTTTGTTGAGGAACACCACCCGGGCGCGGGCGCGGTAATTGTCGAACGCGTAGGGCCCGCCGATCATGTTGACGATCTGGTTGGCCTCGATCGCGCTGGTCCTGGGATACATCGAATACGGGCCGACGCCGGTCAGGTCGTCGATCTCCATCGCCAGGATCCGGCCGTCCTTCGCCATCGCGATCTTGGCGTCGATCCGGTGATCGCGCGCGTGGATGTCGGACAGGAAGGATTCCAGCCGGTCGGCGATGAACTTCACCGGCCGCTTGAGCGCGATCGACAGCCCCACCGTCGCCATCTCGTCGGCATAGGTGTGGACCTTGATCCCGAACGAGCCGCCGACGTCCTTGGCGACCACCCGCACGCGGTGCTCCTCGAGCCCGAAATGGAGCGCGAAGATGCCCTGCATCATGTGCGGCGACTGGGTCGAGTGGTGAACCGTCAGGTTGCGGGTCGACGGATCGAAATCGGCGACCAGCCCACGAGGCTCCAGCGTCACCCCGGTATGGCGGCCGAACACGTAGGTCTCTTCCACCACCTCGTCGGCCTCTTCATAGGCCGCGTCGACGTCGCCCGCGGCGTATTGCCGCTGCCAGGCGAGGTTGTCGCCGAGCTCGGCATGGATGACGGGGGTTTCGGGATCGAGCGCGGTCTCCATGTCGGTCGCGGCGGGAAGCTCCTCCCATTCGATCCCGACCAGCTCGGCCGCGTCCTCGGCCTGCTCGCGCCGTTCGGCGACGACGGCGACCACCGCTTCGCCCTGCCAGCGCGCGATTTCGACCGGAAGCGCCCGCTGGGGCGCGGACTTGAGTCCTTCGAGATGGGTGAGCACGCCGACCCACGGATCGTGGATGCGCGCCAGGTCCTCGCCCGTCACCACGGCCACCACACCGGGCGCGGCCTCGGCCGCCGCGGTGTCGATGGAGACGATGCGGGCATGGGCATGAGGGCTGCGAACGAACGCGGCATGGACCATCCGCGGCAGCACGATGTCGTCGACGAAGGTCCCCCGCCCGTGCGTCAGGCGCCTCGCATCGGGCCGCGGCACGCTGCGGCCGATATAGGAGTTGGGCCGGTCTAGAATCCAGCGAGCTTCGGTCATGGCCGGGCCGCCGGCGGATCGAAGTGGAACACGCCCTGGATCGCCTCGAGCACCCTGTCGCCGTGGGCGTCCTCGATCTGTCTGGCGATCGAATCGGGCATCGAGACGTCGTCCCGGTCGTCGCCGAGCCCGGTGATCACGGTGAGCTGCACCGCGTCGATGTCGCCGACATTGTGGAATCCGCGATAGACGCCGGGCGGGCAGGAGAAGGTGTCCCACTTGCCGAGCCGCGCCCGGTGCTCGACCGGCTCGCCGACGTAATATTCGATCTCGCCCTGGAGCACCATGAAGGTCTCGAAGGTGGTGTTGTGCGAGTGCAGGCACGGCCCCTGCCCCGGCGGCATGATCGAGACGAACATGGTCGACCCGGCGGCGCCGAATATCGGCGCGTCGTTGCCGAACGGGTTCTTGGTGTCGTCGTCCAGGATCACCGGCATCAGCTTGCGGGCGAAGATGATGTCCATCGCATCCTGTCCGACCCAGCCGATCTCGCCCGCGGTCGACATCGGCTTCAGGTCCTCGAACCTGCCGATGCGGCTCTCGAACTCCTCCTTGCTCGGAGTGTAGATCGAATTCGCCATCTCCCTCCTCCGTTCGTTGCCTCCGGTTTCCCCTATCATGGCGCGAGGGCGCCGGGTGGGGGAAGAAATTTGTGCACCTCACCGCATCCCTCTAGTGTGTCCTCCGCGACGAAAAGGGCAACCGGGCTTCGGCAATGGCGAACGACCCAGACGTGACCGCGCCGGCGGGCAAGCAGGACTTCGTCACGCGCGCGACGGAGACGCTGAGCACGATTTCGGCGTTCTGGATCCTGCTGCTGGCCGCGATCTTCCTTTACGACATCGTCGGCCGCGAGCTGTTCGACACACCGTTTCTCGGCACCCACGAGATCGTCGGCAACTCGATCGTCGGCATCCTGTTCCTCGAACTGCCGTCCACCATCAAGCGCGGCGCGATGCTGCGCACCACCATCGTCTACTACGCCGTCTCCAGGATCTCGCAGCGGACGATCGATTGCGCGTCGTACCTGCTCGGCGTCCTGCTGTTCCTCGCGATCGTCTTCGGCGGCTGGGACGCGATGATCGTGAGCTGGGAGCTGCTGGAGATCGAGGGCGCGGGCGCCTTCGAGGTGCCGATCTACCCGGTGCGGACGCTGATCATCCTGTTCAGCGCGATCTGCGCGCTGATCTACCTGCAACTTTTCTACGTCACCGTCACCGGCAGGGCGGAGACCGAACGCGCCTAGGGGCGCGCCCGGGGGAGAGGGTCTTGGAGCCGGAAGTCGTCCTCGTCATCATCCTGTTCGCGCTGATCGGGCTGATCGTCGCCGGCCTCCATATCGGCATCGTGCTCGCCATGGTCTCGCTCGGCGGCACCTACCTGCTGTTCGACGACCTCGCCATCGCCATGGAGCTCGCCAACCAGGCCGCCTATGCGGTGCTGCGCAACTCGGTCTTCGCTGCGATCCCGCTGTTCGTCCTGATGGGCGAGTTCATGTCGAAATCCGGCATGGCGCGAGACCTCTACAAGATCTGCAACTACTTCCTGCGCGCCCTGCCGGGCCGGCTGGCGGTAGCGACCGTGTTCGGCAACGCGGTCTTCTCCGCGGTCACCGGCGTCAGCATCGCCTCCGCGATGGCGTTCTCGCGCGTCTCCTACCCGGAGATGCGGCGCTTCGGCTACAACCGATCCTACGCGCTCGGCGCCATCGCCGGGTCGTCGAGCCTCGGCATGCTGATCCCGCCAAGCGTGCTGCTGATCGTCTGGGGGATCGTGATCGAGGAATCGATCGGCAAGCTGTTCCTCGCCGGCTTCATCCCGGGGCTGATCCTGGCCGCGCTGATGGGGCTCTATTGCGCGGGATACGCCAAACTCCGGCCCGAGGCGGCGCCCAGCATGGCCGAGCTCGACGAGGAGCCGCCGAACCTCGCCGAGGTGGTGAGTGGGCTCGGCGTGGTGGTGCTGATCCTGCTGGTCCTGGGGGGGTTGTTCGCGGGGTTGTTCACGCCGTCGGAGTCGGCGGCGGTGGGCTGTGCGGGCGCGCTGCTGTTCTCGGCGATGAAAAAGCTCAAGGGCTGGGAGTACCGCGAGGCGATCATCGACTCGGGCAAGACCATCGCGCCCATCCTGTTCCTCCTGATGACCGCTTCGATGTACGCCAAGTTTCTCGCTCTGGGCGGCATCATCGGGGTCATCCAGGACACTATCGACGGGCTCGGGCTCGGCCCGTTCGGGGTCACCGTGCTGATGATCCTCATCTGGCTCGCCATGGGGACGCTGATCGACTCGATCTCGATCATCCTCCTGACGGTGCCGATTTTCTGGCCGCTCGCCGAAGCCAGCGGCTGGAATACCTACGCCTTCGCGATCTTCGGCATCCTCGCCATCGAGGCCGGGCTGCTGACCCCGCCGTTCGGGCTGCTCGTCTACACCGTCAAGGGCGCGGTGCCCGATGCGTCGGTCACGCTGAAGGAGATCTTCGGCGGCTCGATCCCCTACTGGATCCTGATGCTCGTCGTCATGGTCGTGATCTGGATCTGGCCGGTGACGGCGACCTTCCTGACCTGATAGCCGCGCCGCGCCCTCGTCATATCGACCGGAGCCGGCCCGCAGGGGCGGCGAAGCGGAGATATCTGTCACGCATGTGCCGACAGATTTCTCCGCTCGCTCCGCTCGGTCGAAATGACGGGTGGAGACTCGCCCTACCCGACCTTCTCGGTCCGGCCGGACTCGGTCGATTTCACGATCGCCTCGAGGATTTCGACGTTGTGGACCTTCTGCGGATCGGTGAACTTGTATTCGGCACCGTCCTCGACGGCCGCCGCCCAGGCTTCCAGATTGGCGCGGACCTGGTCGATCGGCTCGAAAGTCCGGCTCCAGATCTCCTCGTCGAGTCCCCGCCAGGTGACGAGCGCGGGGTCGGGATCCTGGATGTGGGCGGTCTCGCGATGCTCGACCCAGCCCTCGTCGCCGAACAGCGTTATCCGCTGGTAGTAGGGCGTCGGCCCGATATTGCACATGTAGCCCGTCGCCCCCGAGGCGAAGTCGAACCGGACCGCGAGCGTCGCGTCGGAGGGGCGGTCCTCGCGGTGCCGGGTGAGCGTCGCGTTCAGCGCGGCGACGGGTCCCGCAATACTCTGCAAATAGTCGGTAATGTGGACGCCGACCGCGGTCATCAGCCCGGCCGGGGCCTGCGCCGGGTCCTGGCGCCAGGCGGGAATCTGCGCCGAGGCCATCAGGGCGTAGGACCAGTTGACCTCGAGATGGCGCAGCGTCCCGATCTCGCCGTCGTCGACCATCCGCTTGACCTCGATCATCGCCGGTTCGTAGCGGCGCTCGTGGCCGATGCCGAGCAGGATTCCGCGCGCGGTGCACGCTTCCATCATGCGCCGGGCCGACGCGCCGTTGAGCGCCAGCGGCTTCTCGCAGAATATCCGCTTGCCCGCCTCGGCGGCGGCGACCACCTGCTCCTCGTGCAGCCCGTGCGGGGTGGTGAGGATCACCGCATCGACGGTGGGATCCCGCAGCACCTCCTCGTAACTGCCGGTCAGCGGCAGCCCCGACCGCTCGGCGAATTCGGCGAGGTGGTCGAAGGTCACATCCACGCCGCGCACGACCTCGATCCGTTCGCTTCCCTGGAGCGAACTCCAGATCCGCTGGCCCCACCAGCCGAGGCCGACGACCGTCGCCCTGATCATGTTGCGCTCCCCGGTTTCCAGACGCCTGTGGCGGCCGCCCCCGCCGCGCGGGCGGGGGCGGCCGGACGGTTACGAAAGCCCCGCTAGTCGAGGTCGTACTTGTGCGGCAGCTTGATGCCGGCGGCTTCCGCGTTCTTGAGGTAGGCCTTCATCAGCGCGGTGCCGGGCAGGCCCTGGCCGTCGAACTTCCTGGCGTTCTCCTTCGGCCAGTCGCCGAGCGCCGCGGCCATCTTGGCGCGCTCCTCGAACGGCAGGTACTGGATCGTGCTGCCGGTCTCCTTGAGCTTCTTGAGCGAGGCGTCGAACCGCTTCGAGGACTCCTGGGCGGACTTGTCCATCCAGGTCTCGGACTCCTCGTCGATGATCTTCCTCACCTCCGGCGGCAGCTTGTTGTAGCTGTTGAGGTTCATCGTCATCTGGTAGAGCGACGTCGAGCCCCAGCCCACCACGGTGAAGACCTTCGCGGGCTCGTTGAGCTTGAAGCCGAGCCAGGCCGTCGGAAAGATCACCAGCCCCTCGTAGACGCCCGACTGAAGCGAATTGTAGGCCTCGTTCAGGCTGGTTTGGACCGCGGTCGCCCCTGACAGCTTGAGCCACGGCAGGTTGGGGCCGGCGCCCGCGATCTTGTGGCCCTTGAGGTCGGCCATCTTGGACCACTTGAACTTGGTGCCGAGCCCGTAGGACGAGAACGTGCCGGCGCCGAGCCACTTCTGGTTATATTTGTGCAGCGACTCGGTCCATTTGGGGAACTGCTTGTAGGTCTTCCGCGTGATCTTGTCCTGCAGCACCGGATCGTCGGTGACGAAGGGCACGAAGTAATGGAAGGCGAAATGCACCGCCTTGGTGGGCTCGAAGCAGGCGCACCAGAGACCGATGTCGAACACACCCTTCTCGACCGATTCGAGCACGTCGAACGGCCCGGCGACGGTGCCGCCATAGGCTTCGATGAAGCGGATCTTGTGCTCGGTCTCCTTTTCGACCCGCGCCTTGACCGTCGGCACGAAATACTTGCTGGCCATGAAGATGGGCTCCAGCGGCTTCATCGCCTGACCGGCGCCGATGCGCAGTGTAAAGTTCTTGGCGTCGACCGAGGCCGGCAGCGCCGCGGCAAGCCCGAGCGCGGCAACGCCGAACGCGAGCGGTTTCATACTTTTACCCAGTGACATGTTTCGCTTCTCCCTGTAGCAGACGCATTGCGCGTGCCAGCAACCTATACGCGGCCGCCCGCCCGTGCCAGATCGAATCGCGGCGGATTTCCAAGCACAATGCGTCCCTCGATACGGCACTCACGCGCCTACTCGGGATGAGGTGATTTGAGTGTTCCTTCGGCACCCTCATCCTGAGTAGCCGCGAAGCGGCGTATCGAAGGGCGCTCCGTTGCTTTCACCACGCGTTCCAGCCGCCGTCCACAACGAGCGCACTGCCGGTGATCAGCGCCGCCGCCGGCGAGGCGAGGAACACCACCGCTCCCATCACGTCCTCCAGGTTGCCGAGGCGGCCGAGCGGGATGCGCGAGATCGTGTCGTCATGGAATTCCTTGTTCTCGAAGAACGGCGCCGTCATCGGCGTCAGGATGAAGGTGGGCCCGATCGAATTGACCCGGATGCGGTATTGCGCGAGGTCGAGCGCCATCGACCTGGTGAGCCCCTCGACCGCGTGCTTCGAGGACGCGTAGACGGTCCGGTTGGGGGCGCCGACATGGCCGAGCTGGGACGAGATGTTGATTATCGCCCCGCCCCGCCCGCCCTCGACCATCTTCCTGGCGGCGGCCTGCCCCACCATGAAGACCGCCTTCAGGTTGAGATTCATGATCGTGTCGTAATGCTCCTCGGTCACGTCGAGAAAGGGCTCGGGGATGTTGCAGCCGGCGTTGTTGACCAGGATGTCGAGGCGTTCGAGGCCGGCGATGGCCGACGAGATGGTCGGCGTGTCGGTGACGTCGCACACCAGGGGTTCGGCGCTACCGCCGTCGTCGCAAATCAGGGCGGCGACCTCATCCAGGTCGGCTTGGGTGCGGCTGATGGCGACGACATGAGCGCCAGCCTGCCCGAGGGCCAGCGCGGCGGCCCGCCCGATGCCCCGCCCGGCGCCGGTCACCGCGGCCGCCAGCCCGTCGAGCCGCATCGACGGCGTTTTCAGCCCTTCGGTCATCCCCTTCCCCTTCGCGAGTGTTGACTCGGCTATTGACCTCGAACCTAATCGTGCCGCCATCACCAAGGGGGGCTCGGATGCCGCGACGATACAGCGAGGGCAAGCTCGACATGGCGATCCTCCGCGAGACCGCGGAGCGTTGCAAGAACTGGGGCAAGTGGGGGCCGGACGACGAAATCGGCACTCTGAACTACATCGCGCCGGAGACGGTCGTCGCCGCGGCGGGGCTGATCCGCAAGGGGCGCACCTTCTCGCTCGCGCTCAACTTCGACCGGAACGGGCCGCAAAAGGGGCTCTGGGGCAACCGCTTCAACCCGATCCACACGATGCTGGCGACCGGCACGGACGCGATCTCAGGAACCCAGGACGAGGGCGGGATCCGCTACGCCGACGACATGGTCTCCCTCCCGCTTCAGTGCGGCACCCAGTGGGACGCGCTGGGCCATATCTTCTACGACGACAAGATGTGGAACGGTTACGACGCGCGGCTGGTCGATTCCGACGGCGCCCAGAAGAATGGCATCGAGAAGGTCAAGGACAAGATGGCCGGGCGCGGCGTGCTGCTCGACGTCGCCCGCCATTGCAAGGCGGACTTCCTCGAGGACGGCACGGCGATCACCAACCGGGACCTCGACGACACGGCCGAGGCCCAGGGCGTGGAAATCCGGCGGGGCGATTTCGTGATCGTTCGCACCGGGCAAATGGAGCAGCGCCTCGCCATCGGCGAATGGGGCGGCTATGCCGGCGGCGACGCGCCGGGCCTCGCCTTCGAGACCGCGGACTGGATCCACCAGAAGGAAATCGCCGCGATCTGCACCGACACCTGGGGCTGCGAGGTCAGGCCCAACGAGACCACGGAGGCGCAGCAGCCCTGGCACTGGGTGGTGATCCCGATGATCGGCATCACCATGGGCGAGATCTTCTACCTCAAGGACCTCGCCGAGGACTGCGCGGAGGACGGGGTGTACGAGTTCTTCTTCTGCGCGCCGCCGCTGCCGATCACCAAGGCGGTCGGCTCTCCCCTCAACCCGATGGCGATCAAGTAATCGCGATGACCAGGATCCTGAAAGACGCCAGGAGCGCCGAAGACAAGCAGGCCGAGGACGACGCTGTCCGCCGCACGGTCGAGGACATCCTCGCCGACATCGAAGCCCGGGGCGACGAGGCGGTCCGCGCGCTTTCCGAGAAGTTCGACGACTGGTCGCCGGAGAGTTTTCGCCTGACGTCCGACGAGATCGAGGGGCTGATCGCGGCGGTGCCCGCCGACGTCAGGGAGGACATCGAGTTCGCCCAGACCCAGATCCGCAACTTCGCCCGGGTCCAGCGCGACTCGATGGCGGACGTGGAGGTCGAGACGATTCCGGGCGTGGTCCTCGGCCACCGAAACATTCCGGTCGGCAGCGTCGGCTGCTACGTGCCGGGCGGGCGCTACCCGATGGTCGCTTCGGCGCATATGAGCGTGATCACCGCCAAGGTCGCCGGAGTGGAACGCATCGCCGCCTGCACGCCGCCCACCGACGGCGCGCCGCACCCGGAAACGGTGGCCGCGATGGCTCTCGCCGGCGCGGACGAGATCTACATCCTGGGCGGGGTCCAGGCGGTCGGCGCCATGGGGCTGGGGACGGAGAGCGTCGCGCCGGTCGACATGCTGGTCGGGCCGGGCAACGCCTACGTGGCGGAAGCCAAGCGGCAACTCTACGGCCGGGTCGGCATCGACCTGTTCGCCGGGCCGACCGAAATCCTCGTGGTCGCCGACGAGACGGCGGACGCGGAAATGGTCGCCACCGATCTGCTCGGCCAGGCCGAGCACGGGCCGACCTCGCCGGCGACGCTGATCGCCACCTCCGCGGCGCTCGCGGACGCGGTGCCGGCGGAGATCGAACGCCAGCTCGCCGTCCTCCCGACGGCGGAGGTCGCCGGCGCGGCGTGGCGCGACTACGGCCGGATTATCCTGGTCGATTCGGACGAGGAGGCGCTCGCCGAGGCGGACAAGGTCGCCTGCGAGCATGTCGAGATCCTGACCCGTGAGCCGCGCTGGTTCCTCGAGCGGATGCGCAATTACGGCTCGATGTTCCTCGGGCCCGAGACCAACGTCTCCTATGGCGACAAGGTGATCGGCACCAACCACACCCTGCCGACCAAGGGGGCGGCGCGCTACACGGGCGGGCTCTGGGTCGGCAAGTTCCTCAAGACCGTCACCTACCAGAGCTGCACCGAGGAGGCGAGCGTCGCCATCGGCGATTACTGCTCGCGGCTCTGCGCCATCGAGAAGTTCTGGGGCCACAAGGAGCAGGCCGACCTCAGGCTCCGCCGCTACGGCGGCCGCAATATCGGCCTGGGCGTCGAGCAGCGGTAGGGCGGCTTCGGCCCCCTCACCCCGACCCTCTCCCCGGTGGGGAGAGGGGACCTGCCGACCCCTTCCTTACCTTCCCCTCCCGCTTGCGGGAGGGGCCGGGGGATACCTCTAGGGATTCTGGTCCCAGTCGGGGTCGTCGCTGGGAGATAGCGGGGTGTCGGCGGCGAGCAGGCCCTTGCCGGGGACGTGATTGATCTCGAGCCTGATCCCGTCCGGGTCCTCGAACACGATGTAGTAATAGCCGGGCGCCCAGTCGCCTTCGGTGGGCCCGCGGTCGATCGTGGCGCCCATTTCGCGCAGCTTCGCCGCCGCCGCGTCCACGTCGTCCCTCGACCGCGCGCGCAGGCAGAGATGGTGCAGCCCCACCCGGTTCTGCTCGAAGCGCTCGTTCGCGTATTCCGGAGACGGGCGCTGGATGCCGAGCGCCGTGCGCCCGCCCACGTGGTAGACGAAGTTGTTGCCGTCATAGACCTTGTGCATCCCGAGGAAGGGCAGCAGCTCGCAATAGAATTCGCGCGATTCCTCGAAACGGCTGACCGTCAGGATGACATGCGCCATCCCGTTGACCTCGATCATCGCGTATCTCCGGGGTTCGCGTGCGCCATCAGGTGCTTGCGCGCTTCCTTGTCCCACTCGCCGGTGGGCCGGCCGAACTCCTTGCCCACGTCGTAGCCGCGTCTCAGCCCCGGCCGCTGCTGCAGCGCCTTGTACCAGCGCTTCACGTTCGGAAAGCTGTCGAGATCGACTTCCTGCTGCTTGTAGGTGATGACCCAGGGCCAGCAGGCCATGTCGGCGATGGAGTAATCGCCGGCGATGAATTCCCGCCCCTCCAGCCGCCGGTCGAGCACGCCGTAGAGCCGCAGCATCTCGGCGGTGTAGCGCTCGACGGCATACGGGATCTTCTCCGGCGCGTAGAACTTGAAATGGCCCGACTGCCCCAGCATCGGCCCGAGACCGCCCATCTGCCACATGAGCCACTCCGTCACCTCGACGCGGCCGCGCAGGTCGGTCGGCAGGAACTTCCCGGTCTTCTCGGCCAGATAGAGCAGGATCGCGCCCGACTCGAATACCGGTACCGGCGCGCCGCCGCCGGGCGGGTCGTGGTCGACGATCGCCGGCATCCGGTTGTTGGGGCTTATCTTGAGGAAATCCGGCTCGAACTGGCCGCCGCGGCCGATATTGACCGGCACCACGCGGTAGTCGAGCGCCATCTCCTCCAGCGCGATGGAGATTTTCCAGCCGTTCGGCGTGGGCCAGTAATGCGCGTCGATCATCGTTTCAACTCCAGTGGCGAACCGGCAGCGCGGAAATAAAGCAGCTTCGGTCCGCGCTTGCCAATCTCGCCGGCCGGCCATAGCGTGCGGGCAACCCGTTCGTCCCCGGAAGGAACCGATTATGTCGACCTACGTCCTCGTCCACGGCGCCTGGCATTCGGGCGATCTGCTGGAAGCGACCGCCGCTCCGATCCGCGCCGAGGGCCACGAGGTCCACTGCCCCACCCTCGCCGGAAACCGGCCGGGCGACGCCAAGACGGCGGGCCTCGCCGACGCCATCCAGTCGATCGTCGACTATCTCGAGGAAAACGACCTCAACGACGTGCTCCTGATGGGGCACTCATACGGCGGAATGGTGATCACCGGCGTCGCGGACAAGGCAGCGGACCGCATCCGCCGGCTGATCTACTGGAACGCCTTCGTGCCGAACGACGGCGAATCGCTGAACGACATGGTGCCGCCTCACTACGTCCACATGTTCGACGAGATGCACGCCGAGATCGGCGACGGCTCGGTGGCCATGCCCTACCCGATCTGGCGCGAGGCCTTCATGAACGACGCGGATGCCGACCTGTCGCGGTCCGCCTACGACAAGCTGAACCCCCACCCCTACGCCACCTTTGCCGACAAGATTTCGCTCTCGACGAACCCGGCGGAGATGGAAGTGGCGAAGTCCTACATCAACTGAGACTTGGTTTCTTGGGACTTGAATGGGACACGGGGCCGGGCCAGTAGGCCCCACACCGCTTGACTTTCCCGCCAGCCGCGCCCTCGCCCATAGAGCGCGCTACAGGGGCGAAGGCGCTTTGCGGGTAGCTCTACGCCCCGCCGCTCGCCTCGGCCATGGGCGGCGCTCTATGGCAGTCGCGCGACTTTTTTGTTGTTGCTCTCTTCCGCTTCCCTATGATTGACGTTGGTCGATGGTGGACGGCCCCGATATGAGACCGTCCCGCGTCACGCTTCGGCACTGACTTACGGCTTTCGGGCCACCATCGACCGCGATGCGCCTTGCGGTCGGCGCGGCGAAATAGATCGCAACGCCCTTGAAAGCGGATCGAGGGCGACGCGCCCGGAAACGGCTTACACGCCAGCGCCCGGCATCCCAAAGCAACGACGCTGCATGACGCGGCGTTACAACCTTGTTGCGGGAGACCGGGCGACCATGCTGCATCCCAAATCACTTTTGACGGCGTTCGCGCTGGCCTTGGCCTTGGTCGGCATGACCGCCCCTCCCGTTGCCCAACCCATGACGGGAGAGACTGTCTTGAACAAACGACTTCAACTCGAAAGCCAGTTGCGAAAGCTGGCGAAGGAACGCCGGACGCTTGGCGACAGGCTCGGCGAAATTTCGCTCATGTCCGACGAAGAGCGGACGGACGAAATCCAGGCGGAGGCGCGCAAGGCGACCGAACAGCTTGTCGGCATCGGCCCGAAGATGGACGAGGTCGAGGCGGCGCTCGACGCCATGCCGCAAGACGTGGCGAAGGGCGATCCGGCAACCGACGAATTCGCCACGCTCAAGGCGCAGGCGTCGCGCCATGCGCTCGGAGCAATCGCGGCGATGATGGCGGACGGCAAAAGCTCGCATAGCGACGGGCCGCTTGCCGAGTTCCAAGAGCATCACAAGCTCGCGGCGAACGTCTACCCGGTCGAATTCCTGTCCGCCCCTGCGCGCGACGCCAAGAGCATCGAAGCCGCCGCAGGTCTGACGAGCGCGCCAACGAATGTCGGCACCGGCGAAGCGCCCATCGAAACGCCGGTGTTCGCGGATGGTGACGCGGCTTTCATGGGCGTCGTGCAGCCAATCGTACCGGGCGGCGATCAAGTCTACCCGACCATTACCACGCGCCCGGACGTTGGCGGGCCGCATTCCGACGACACCGACGTTGCCGAAACGCAACTCACAATCGGAAGCGAATTGCTCGCGCCGACGCGGTTGCAGGCGAGCGTCACCGGCCTTCGCACGCAAGAGCTACGTTTGCCGGCGTTCGAGCCTGCCATTCGCGAAACGCTGCGCGGCGCGCTTTCCGAGGCGTTCGACGACCAGTGCATCGCCGAGCTTTTGACCGTGGCGCAAGTCGCGGCGGGCGCGGTTGAGACGTTCGCGACCGGCATCAAGCGCCTTGTGTTCGACAACGTCGAAGGGCGATACGCGCGGCAGGAAAGCGATTTGCGCGTGCTGCTCGGCGCTTCGACGATGCAATTCCTCGCGAGCCTGTACCGCACCAACAATTCCGACGACAGCTTGCTTGACGCCATCCGCAACCGCGCGTCAGGCGTTCGCGTTTCGGCGCATACGCCAGCCGTCGCGAACAACAAGCAAGACGCGCTAATCGCGCTCGGCGTCGGGCGACGCGCGGCGGTATGCCCGATTTGGCAAGGCGTCGAAATCACGGTGGATCGCGTTACCGGCGCGGGCAAGGGGCAGGTCGAAATCTTCGGGGCGATGTTCGCGGCATTCAGCATCGCCGACGCCTCGGCCTTCCGCCGCGTCGAAACGCAACACGCCTGATCGGACAGCGCCGCTCCAAGGGCGGTTTCCGTTAGCCCGAACCGCCCTTGCGCGAGGCGGACAGGTAAACGGCGAAAGCGCATTCCATGCGCGCGATGCACGGCATTTGCGGCGCGTGTCGGTCGCCCGAGCCTGTCCGCCCTTTCGCCATTCGGAGATATGAAACATGCAACAACTCAAATGCAGCTTCGCCGCTGACATTGCGCTTGATGGGCGCAAACTGTCCGGCGTCGCGCTTCCCTTCAACAAGGTCGGCCATCCGAGCGACGGCATACCGACCATCGTTCGCGCCGGAGCGTTCGCGCCCATCGGCGACGTGCTCCTAAACGTCCAGCATGACGCCGGGCGCGTCATCGCCCGGACGACTGGCGGCACCATGCAGCTATCCGAGACCGACGAAGCGATCCGCCTTGAGGCGACGTTGCCCGAGACGCGCGAAGCGGACGACACAATCGCGCTCATCAAGGCGGGCGTGTTGGCCGGGCTTTCGATTGAGGCGTCGGCGCTTCGCGCGGTCACGCGCAAGGGCGTTCGCACGGTGGAGCGCGGCACCTTGACCGGGATAGCCGTTGTCGCGCGTCCGGGGTTTCAGGAAACGAGCGTCAAAGTCGCCGCGCAAAGCGGCACCGGGCGCGCGATCAATCCGCCATGGTGGCTGGCATGAGCAACGTCATACCCTTGACCGTTCGCGAAGGCGTGCCGGGCGCTTCGCCAGCGTCATACGCGAATGCTCAAGTCGCCTTCATTCGCGCCGCCGCAAATCTCTACGCGAGCGCGCTTGCCGTCGCCTCGCCAGGCGAAACGCTCGACGCCTCGACGTGCCACGCCATCGGCAAGGCGCTTGCGACGCGCGGATGGTTTACCGGCTTGATCGAGATCGACGCGGACGGCTCGCCAATCGTGACGCCGATGGACGCTTGGCTAAATCGCGGGCGGTGGATCGGCACGACGCGGCCTTTGAATGGAGACACCGGCCTTTCCGTTTCCGCGCCGGACGACGCGGTTTTGAGCGTGCGATATGCCGATGGCGAAGCGCCGATTGCGCGGATCAATCCGCTTGCCGACCTTGCCGCGAAGCTCGACGCGGCGATGATCGAGGAGGCAGAAACGCCAGTGCTTCGCGTCCTCGGGCTCGATGCGACCGGCATAGCGTCCGGGCCGGATCAACGCGGCGACATTACGACCGGCGTCATGGACGCGGGCAAAGACGGATTGCGCGTTGTAACCGTGCCGGCGATGGTCGAGCAATCGCGCATAGGCAAGATCGGCCCGGAACCGGAGCGCGGCGCGGTGGAGCTACGAAAGCAAGTGCGCGAGGATGTTGAAGCCGCGTACGGCGTCCAAGGGCTTTTGTCCGATAGCGGCTCGACCGAAACGCATGGCTATTGGCGCGTCGCGACGGTGCGCACCTTCACGCCTCTTGCCATGATGATCGAGCGCGAGGCGGCGCGCAAACTGGATAGCGCGCCAGTGTTCCGGCGCGAGGCTTGGATCGCCGCGCCTCATAGCGAAGTCGCAAGGGCGACGGCACAACGCGCGACGGCGGTGCAAAGGCTCGTCGCGGCGGGCGTCGACGTAGAGCGCGCGATTGAGATTGCGGGCTTGGCAACATGAATGCGATTGAGACGGAAATCGCGCGGACATTGCGCGACGGCGGTGACGGCCATGCGCTCGCGTTGTTCCACGCCTTCGCCGCGACGCTTCGGGAGACTGGCAATCCGCGTTTGGCGTTTCACGCCGCGCGCATCGTCGGCAAGCGCATGAGCGCGCTCGACGCATTTCCCAACGTCGCGGCGATCATGGCGGGCGACGACACGCCAGCGCAATTGATCCTCGCGCCGTTGATGTTGCCGGGCGCGGCGGACGTGGAGACCAATGTTTACGCTCATGCGGCATGGGCGCGACATGAAGGCGACGCGGACATTGCCGAGGCGGTGGCAACGGCGATTGCGGCCATGCGGCGCTTTGAGCGCGAGATCGACGCGCCGCGCCAACCGCCAGCGCCGACGATGCGGCAACAAGTCCAAGACGCTTTACAGGGAGACGATTGACATGGCGACCGGAAGCAAGACGCCCAAACGCTGGTACACGAGCGCGAAGGTGCGCGCGATGGTGCTGCAATTGGTCGAGGAAACCGGCCTATCGCCGAATGACGTGATCGAGGGGTCGCTCGCCATGGCGATCAACGCCAATGCCCGCACCGGCCAGCCGCTCTCGGCACTTGGCGGAAAGCTGAATGACGCCGTGGCGCAATTGCGGCGGCGCACCGAACGCGAGGGGCGGGCGCATGACGGAGCTTGAAATCGCCTTGTCGTCGCTCACTGGCGACGTGCCGACGACCTTCGCCGGGCTCGACGCGCGGATGCGCCAGTGCCGCAAGGCATGGTCCGACGAGGCGCAACGCTTGGAGGATGACGCCGGGCCGGGCGCGTTGGCGGTTGCCTGGCGCGAGCTTGTCGTCCTGACCGAAAAGGCACTCGGCGACATGAAGTCGGCGAACCGCCAAGGCGGATACACGCTGGCGAGGATGAAATGGGCTTACTGGCGGCGCGTCGCGATCCGCAGGCTCGAAGTCATTTGAAACCGCACGACAGTCGCCCGGAGCGCGCGCGTGAGTGGCCATGCCCGTTTCGCGGGTATGGCTATGCCCGGAATAGGGACCATGCGCCAGCGACCACGACAGGCGCTTTTCGGCGAAGGCGCACTAACCCCGGTGTCGTAATATGTTACGCCGAGAAAATTGAATTCCGCCATGCGATGTGGGCGAGGCAAGTCGGCGGCGGGTCCCATCCCAACGCGGCGCGCGAGCGGCGACAAAGCGAAAGGCAAAGCGATGACAACTGACGGCTTCACGCCAACCGAGATCGACGGCTACGCGAGCGTCGGTGTCGGCATGGCGCTTGACAAGGACGGCAAGCCAATCGTCGCGCTTGTCATACTGACGGAAGACGGGCGCAAATACGTCGCGCCGTTGGACTTGGAACAAGCGGTCGGTTTCGTAGGATCGTTTCGCGATGCGGCAGATCGTATGTTGATGGAAGCGATGAAGCCGGACGAATTTCCGGGCGGCAGGCAATGACGCAGGCGCGTAGCGATGGCTCGCAACGCTCTTGAGATAGTGCCGATCATCGAGGCGCGTAGCGCCATGCGGCTTGTCGGCGATGACGCGCAACACGATGCGTTGATCGCGAGGTACATAGTCGGCGCGGTGGAATGGGTCGAGCGCCTTTGCCGCATCGGCATTGTCGACACTCCGCTTAGCGAAACGGTCGGCGCGCCGGCTGGCGACGAGCCGCTTGTCATCCGCCATAGGTCGCACGCCATCCGCGACGTGTCCGCCCGCCCGAGCGACGAGCCGCTGGCGACGCCTATGGCTTTGAGCCTCGCGCCCGCGACGGAAGCCGGCAAGGGCTTTTCGCTAATCGCCATGCCGGCGGGCGGTTGGCCGAATAGCTCCATGCGCGTCGACTACACGCTCACAACGCCCGCCGACGCCGTGCCAGGCGCGATCCGTACCGCGATCATCCTGCTATGCCGCGACATGTACGACATGCGCGAGGAAGTGGGCGGATCGGGCGGCGTCGGCAGCGGCAGGCCATGGGCGGTATATGCGATGATCGCGCCTTACCGCGACAATCGCTTGACGCTGGAAGACGCCGGTTGGCCGACGCCAGCGACGCTCGACGCGTTTCCCTTGACGCCGGAAGGGTAGAGCTATGGCGTCGCCCCTCTTTTCGCGCGTTGGCGTAGGCGTCGAGCATCACATCAGGAACCCTCCTATTCCTCTTTTTTAAAACTACTACTTTTTTAGGTAAAAGGTATGCTAAGTGATGTTTGATGCTCGATGCTTAGAGCCAGGACCAACGGAGCGCCGTCGCGATGGATGACATAGAGCGCCACGCCAAAGCCGCCATACGCGAATATCTCGGGCGATGCGGCGCGCGGGAGCGTTGGGAGTTTGTCGGACGCTTCACGCCGACCAAACCGCATAGCGCGGAAGGCTGGACGCTGCTCGGCCAAATTCGCTTGCGCCGCAAAGGTCATTTCGCGCGCTTGATCGCGCTCGACGCATGGCTACATGATACGGACGGTTCGTTGCGTTGGGGTTGCGTAGTGCGGGCCGACCATCCGAACAAAGCCAAGCCGCATTTTGTCAATCGCCACCCGCGCGGGATCGTTAGCGGGCGCGGCGCGGTGTCGCCGGTCGAGGCATTTCACGCGGCGATCCGATGGGCGAGGCAAGCCGCGTTGGACGGGCACGATTGGGAGGACGACTTGCCAAAGCGGTTGCCTGACGTGGCCGGGCCGACAAGCGCGCCGCCAGTCGCGCAATTGTCGCCCGACGAATTGCCCTTGTTCGGAGCAAGCGACGAATGACAGCCAAGGGAGATTGCTTTGACGCCGCTCGACGAAGGCTATGCGCTGGCGGCGCTCCATGCGATAGAGGAATGCGCCATCATGCTCGATGCGCCGTTGCGCGCCGCGTGGATCGAACAAGCCCGCGCGGCGATGGCGCTCATGCGCGACGCGACGCGCGCCGTACAGGATGAATTGATCCACGACCTTGTTGTCCAAGTGCCAACGGACGACGCGCGCTACGAATGCGCGCGCGGGCTAATCGGCGCGGTCGTCCGGCATCTTGGCGGCGCGCTTTGAAACAACAGGGACGAATGACAGAGGCGGAAAGGCAATATTGCCCGTCCGCCCCTCCGCTCACGGCAATTCTCGGCGACTTCGTTGCGCCTGGCCGTAGCCAAGTGCGACGAGATCGCCGAGAATTGCGCTTTAGCTTGTTGCGCTTGTCAGGAAATCCGCCCATTCGGCCATGATCGGCTTACGGCGCTCCAACGCGTCGCCTCGCAAGTAAGCTCGTTCCGTCGCGCTTCCTGGCGCATGGGCGATGCACAACTCGGCAAGGTGGTAGTCGTATTCTTGCGCGTCGCACCATTCCCGGAACGTCGAGCGTAATCCATGGACCGTTGTGCCCGGCGCAACGCGCTTAGCGACGCGCCACAATGGGCGTTGCGGTTGCGCGAGCTTCGCAATGCGAGGAAACACATAGTCGCCATCGCGCGCCGCTTCGCGCGCCTGCAATAGCGCAACGGCGGCATCGGACAATGGCACGCGATGGCGGACGCCCGCTTTCATACGCTCGGCAGGGATAGTCCAAACGCGCTTGCGCAAATCAAATTCAGACCATGCCGCAAGCGCGCATTCAATCGCGCGAACGCCAGTTAAGGCGAGCAATGCCAATGCGCATTCGTCTTCGTTCGACGTGTCGAGCTTGGCGTACATGTCCGGCGCGTCTTCATGGTCGAGCGACGCATAGTTGCCGCGCTCCGGCAATGCGGGTAGCCATGTCGTAAAGTCGCCGTCTGCCGGGTTAGTCTCGCAATGCCGCTTGTGCATCGCCCATTTGAACACGCGCGCCATATCGCTTCGGACTTTCAACGCAACGCGCTTGCCGTCGCGATGAAGCGGCGCTAACACAGTTTCAATATCGTTCCGCGTGATGCGGTCTATCTGTATCGGACCGAGAATGCGCAACGCGTAATTGTCCAGTCGCGACATGACTTGCGCCCTATGACGCTCGTGGCATTTGAATAGCGGCACGGCTTCGGCGCACGCTTCGGCGAATGACGGCGCGCTTGCAACTGGTGACGGATCATCCGCGCCGGGCGTTGGGCGTTCAAACGCTTCGACGCCTGGTCCGGTCGCGCAATCGCGCGCGGCGGTGGCGACGCGCTCAATCCAGTCGCGCCGCGTGGCCGTGTCGGCGATCCGCACGGCGACCGCTTCAATCGTCTCGCGTTGCTCTTCCGGCGTCGCGCCGAGCATGTACGGCCATGCGTCATTCGCCGCGACGATCCAGTCGTAGCCGGCAAGCGGATCGTTGAAGCTCGCGAGCGCCGTCATGCACGCGCCGGCATACGCCTCGCGAAACGCCGGGAATACGTCATCGCCAACGCGAGCGGCGGCACGCTCGACGGCGGCTTGCGCGGCGCTCGCGGCGGCTACCTTGATCGCCGTTTCGCGAACCTCGGCTTCCCGTGCGGCGGCTTGGGCCTTGGCGGCTTCGCGTGCCTGCCGTTCAGTCTCGGCGGCTTCAGTCTCGGCGGCTTCACGCTTGCGAGCGTCGGCCTTGGCGGCTTCGGCTTCGGCTTCGGCGGACCATGTAGCGGCTTGCTCGCGAGCTTCGACCAAAGTCATCTTGAGCGCCGGGCCGATGTTCCGCTCGCGACGCCCGCCGCCCGCATGACCAATCCATTGAAACGAGCGCGACAGATTGCCGGACTTCGTGCGCCGGACCCGAAGTCGCAAGCCGTTGGCTCCGTCCGGGTAAGCGCCGGGCTCGGCGCTCGCGACGATTTCCGGGGTTAGCTTCATGGCTCAAATCCTCAATCCGGTTGCGATGGCAGGACAATACAGCAACCGCTATGTCCCATGCAAGTCCCATTCGATTAGTCGAGCCGCGATCAACTGCACCGAGGACACGTCCCTGCCGCACAGCATGACCTGGCATCCGCGCCTGTCGGAAAAGCTCGGCCTGTTCCGGCTGATCCAGATCCCGGGCGGGCACGAGGTCTGCTTCACGGCGCCCGACCGTCTCGCCCAGGCGATCATGGACGCCGGACGCGATTAACCGAAGAGGCGGTCCAGCTCCCGGTAGTCGGGGAGCGTCGTGTCGATCGTCTCGCCGTTTCGCAGCACCGTCCGGTCGGCCTGCGGCCGGGAGAGCAGTTCGCTGTAGCCGCGCCCCCTGAACAGGACCAGATCGGCGGGCGCGCCCACGCCGATCGTGCCCGGGCCGTCGAGCCTCATCACCTCGATCGGCGTCGCCGTGACGCTGCGCGGCCAGTCTCCCATCGGCAGATCGATATGGGCGATGCGGGCGGCCTGCGCGAACACCTCCAGCATGTCGTGATCGCCATAGCCGTAAAACGGATCGCGGCAATTGTCGCTCGCGAACGAGACGGGAATGCCGCGCGCCGCCATCTCGCGCACCAGGGTGACGCCGCGCCTGCGCGGGGTGCGGCCGGCCTCGCGGTCCATCAGGAAGACATTGCACATCGGCAGGCTGACCACCGCGATGCCGGCTTCCGCCACCATGTCGAGGGTGCGGTCCGCGTCGTCCTCGGGCTGGACGGCGAGGCTGCAGCAATGGCCGCACTGGATCCGCCCCTCGAAACGGTTGCGCCGCGCCGCCTCGGCCACGTGCCGAAGGGTCCTGTCGCGCGCCTCCAGGCTCTCGTCGACATGCAGGTCGAGATCGAGCGAGCGGTCGGCCGCGAGACGGAAAATGTCGTCCAGAATGTCGTCTATGTCGGGAACCATGAAGATCACCGCGCCGACGATGCCGCCCGATTCGGCAACCAGGTCGACGATGGCGTCGCTTTTTCCGCCCCGGAACTCCTCGACCAACAGCAAATTGACGCCCTGAAGGTCGATCCTGCCGCGCCATTCCTCGCGCAGCTCGCGGAACACGCCCCAGGTCGTCGCCGCCTGCCCGGGCGGCGACTGCAGATGCGTGCGGATGGCGCGCGTCCCGTGCGCGTAAGCGCAGCGGAGCCCGAACTCCATCCGGGCGCGGAGGTCGTCCGCCGACCAGTTCGCGTCGCGGTCGTTCGCCACGGCATTCGCCGCGGTCCAGAACGAGCCGTCGGCATTCGGCGCGCGCGTCCAGATGTGGCCGATGTCGAGATGGGTGTGGATATCGGCGAAACAGGGCCAGACCTGCCCGCCGTCGAGGTCACGGTCGCCCGGCTCGACGACGCCCGCGGGCCGCCCGATGGCCGCTATGCGGCCGTCCGAGATGGAAATGTCGACTCTCGCGAGACCCTCGGCATCGACCTCGAGGTCGGCATGGGAGTCGGCAATCAGGGCGCGCGGCGCCCGCGCGTTGCGCAATGCAAATGTCGTCACGGTCGTCATTTCCCGGATACCTAGGTGAAGTCCGCGTCGATCTGTTTCCAGTAGGTGTCTTTTCCGACCACCTTGCCGTCCCGGAACCGCCACAGGTCGCAGCCCAGGAGTTCGAGCCTTTCGCCGTTCGCGGCGGTGCCGGTCAGCAACCATTCCGACACGCCGACCTCGCCCGACACCCAGTTGCCCCGGTCCTCCCAGCGCGCATCGGGGATCGACCTGAAGCGCTCGACGAGGGCTTCGCGGACCGCGGCGGCGCCTTCGAACCTGCGGCCCCAGGGATGAGGCCCCCTCGCCATCATCCAGACCACGTCGGCCACGCAGTAGCTCATGATCGCATCGACGTCGTGGCGGTTGAAGGCGTCGACGATCGCCGCCACGGTTTCGACCGTGACAGAGGGGGATCGGTCGTTCATGCGGCGCTTCCTCGGTGCGGTTTCCCGTGTCCGCTTATAGCCGGCGGCGAACGCCGGGAGTAGCCCGCGGCGGTCCGTACCCTCGTGCGACAGGAGATTTCAGGGATGCCCGGATGGTGGAGCCGAGGGGATTCGATAATAGACAATAACACATTGTTTTCAAGTAATGTTTTCCATTGCTCTTTGGCCTTCCCCCCATACTTCCCACCAAGATCAATTGGAACACGACGGACTTCTCAGGTGCTGCCGAGACTGTAGCACGAGGGCGGCCGCTATATTCTCGTGCGAAAGGAAGTCCTTCGAGCTCGCCGACATCGCGGCGAGCAAGCGACGGCCTAAGACCGTGCCGCCGATGTCGTCCTTCACGCCGCAGCGGCCAGAACCCGCGGGCCAGGCCCGCGATTACGGTCACTGTGAACGAACTCGTGCCGCTCTACTTCCGGGACCATGTCGCACATCACTGCCGGGACGCCGCCGCAGATCTACCCGAAGGCGGTCGCGAGTGGGTGTTCCCGTCGCCCACCAGCGCGACCGACCATGTCCAGGACCCGCATCACCTCTACGCCCGCATCAGCAAGGCCAGGGCGCCAAGTTCTGGTTCCGCAGGCTGCGCAACAGCTTCATCACCGTTGCAGAGCGCGAGCTGATGCTGCCGCCCTCGCTCACTAAGCGGCTGTTCAACCACGCCCGGCCCAAGGATGTCACCCAGGGCTACACCGCCGATTGGACCATCGCCCAGCTTCACGAGCCCGCACAGAGGATCGCCAATCGAATCGAAGCTTTGATGTATCCGGCGGCGTCCTCCGTGGATGCTTAAGCGTAAGTCTGCCGATCGAAAGACGTCACAAGAGCCGCGAGACGCACCAATCAAGACAATCGCGCACCAGCCGCGCCAAGTTGCCTCTCACCGGCCCCGTTCGTTTCTATGGATCATGCGTATATTGAGGCGCGCACATGTAACCTTCCCTACGATCGATCATCCGGCTCGGCAGCTCGCGCCTTACGGCATTGAATAGGAGACTGCTGGTTCAGACGCCGTCCCTTGTCGGTCTTTCACATCATGTAGCCACGCTTCGAGAATCTTGAGTTCGTTCAAAAGCTCCGCATGAGTCGTTTCGGCCGGATTGATGGTTTCGGGCGACGCGTGCAGGTCTTCCGAAAGACGCGCGCGCGCTGCTCGTACCGCAATCACGTCATCTTCATTGACAATCGCAAGCTTGTGGAGCGACGAACCCCTAATCTGACTGTTGAACCGCGACATCACCGGCTGAATCAGATCCGCGATACCCTGTTCCCAAGCCTTGCGGAGCTTTCCGATGAAGCCGTCGGCAAACAAGGAACGACGCGCCTCCGGCCACTTGTCAAATTCGCCCCGCACCGTCTTGAGTTCCGAGCGAAGCGCCGCCGCCAGGGGTAAGGCTGACTTCGCGTCGATCGGCAGGTCTTCGCTGACATGTCCGGGTTCCGACTGGGCACGATGGACATTCTGGTAATGCACTTCCTGCCCGGCCGCCTTTGCCTCCCGCTGAAGATCGAACAGAAAGGTCAGGTCGTGCGTGAACACGATCACCTGTCTGTGGGCCGCTTCCTCGACGAGGCGCTTCGCCACCCGCCGCCGATACTTGTGATCGAGTGACGACATTGGATCGTCGAAGACAATGCCCGAATAGTCCTTCGACGTGACGAGCTCGGCGAGGAACGATGCCAGCGCAACGCAACGGTGCTCTCCCTCGCTGAGAATTTCCCCGATCGGCTCATCCGGCTTGTCGACAAGTGCGACCTTGAAGAACGACTGGAAGTCCCGGTCCCGGACTTTTCGGAGCTCGATCGGCATCGAGCCGATCTGAAGCTTCTGTATTTCGCGCGCGAAGCGACCTCGAAGAACGTCTGTGACGAGCTTTTCTGACAGGTCCTTGTTCTTAGTCGTGATCCGCCGCTTTGTCGCTGTTCCGCACGTCTTCTCGGCTTTCCTGAGCGCGGCAATCTCGACTTGGCGCTCGATTTCGGCGCGGACGTCATCGGCAATGCCGGCGAGAGACATTCTGTCCTTCAATCCTTCATGTTCGGCGACCAGTGCCCGCCGTTCCGCGCTGTCGGCGTCGCCGGATAGCGCCCTCGCCCGTCCTGCAATGTCTTCGCGCAGCGCCTTCAGCTCTTCGGCCGGAACCGGTGCCTGCGCCGTCGTCTCCGCGTTACCGGAGAGCAGCGCTCGAAGCCGCCATGCTGCGGTCGATGCAGCGCGGCGCACGTCCGACGCCAACTCCGGCCGGTCGAGCTCCGTCTTGAGGAGTGTGACAAGCGCCCGGATATCGCCCATCGGCATCCGTGCGCTGCCCAACTCCCGCCGGTAGTCTTCAAGTTGTCGAACAGCCTCCGCCGCCGCCTTCTGCGCTGCACCCTTCACGAACGTTTCGAACTCCGCGTGGCGATGCAGGGCATCAGCCCCCAGAGGTTGCTGACAAAGCACACAGCGCTCGTCCTCGACCGGGGCGGGGAATGTCCGACCCGGATAGGCCACCTGGTCGGAATATGCGCGAGCTGCCTCCCACAGACGCCGCCACGCGTCGCTCCCAACCCCAGGAAGCGGCGCCTCCCGGAAAAGGCTGTCGGACGCAAGCCGCGCAGCTTCCGCTGTGGCCTTCACATTCGAATCGAGCCGGCGCAGCTCAGCGAAGTTCTTCGTGCCGCTGGCGGCGACGAGCCGATTCAGCGCTTGGAGCGCCGACTCGAGTCGGGCGTCGCACGCCCTGAGCTTTTCCGCTGCCTTCGCTGGGTCCTGTGCAAGGTCCCCGTCCAGCGATGACAGCCGGGATTTCTCATTCCCGCTGAGCGTGATGAGCAAGTCCAGTTCTGCCGGACTGGACTTCGCGGACAAGTCATGAAGGAAGGCGCCGGCAGCGGTTTCCCGCCTCAACGACGGCTTCCTGATCGCGACAGGCGTCTGGGTGGCCAGCGCATCAATCCGCGCGTTCACCCGGACCCGCAGCTCGTCACAGGTCCGTCCGAGCTGATCGAGCAACGCCATCGCGAACGGCACGTAGGCGACGTTGTTCGTCTTCTGTACGTGGATGTTGGCACTTCGCGCGTCGAAAATGCTGACAGCCGGCAAATCCGCGTGATCGCCATGCTCCGGGCGCCAATCGTATGTCTCGGCCCGGCCGGCCACCTCAAAATCGATATGGGCAGATTGCGGGATGTCGTCCGCAGCGTTCACGTCTCGCAAGATTGCGGTCTTTTCATCCCGCGACCGGCACGCGCTCTTGAGAACGCGCACAAAACCTGATTTCCCGGAGCCGTTGTCGCCATAGACGATCGTCAGCCCGCTAGAAGCAAAGGTCAGACCCTGTCCGCTCGCCAACGCGTTCACACCCACGGGATCGCGCAGCCCCGTGATCGCGACCGGCTTGCCGGCCAGGCGTTGAGGCGCGATGTGTTCGCCGGCCAGGGGGGATCCTTTGGCCCCGTTCCCGAGGCAGATCTCTTCCAGTTCGTCGATATCCCCATCCGACAACTCGCCGCCGACCAACAGGCGGCGCAGTGCGTCTCTCAGCCATCCGGGCCGGTCTCTCGACCACTCGAGAATCTCTCCAAGAGCGGACGTCTCCGTGTAGGGGCGTGCTTCGCTGCTAGGTGTTCGGGACATTCGAAACTAATCAGTTGCATCCAGTCGGTAGTATCTGCTCAGTATCGCCGTCGCGTCGGCCAGCGTGACCGGCAGCTTCAGCGCTTTGTAATCGAAATCCGAATCGCCATGGACCCGTTCGAGAAACGCCGCCAGATCTGCCCGTATGGGATCACCGACAGCGAGCTCGCCTTCAACCGGTAGCAACTGGACCAGCCGAAAGACATCGCCGCGGTGCTTCCGAATGTGGCGCGCATCGACTTTCTCGCCTTCCGCCCTGCGCCCGGAAAGGTCCAGAAATGCGCGCGCCTTGAATGGAATGAGAATCCTCTCGTCGACAAGGCTGATACCATCGATCACGACGCGCACATCCTGGAGCGCCTGGAAATAGTCCTCATCAAGCAGAATCGCCGAGAGGCTGATCACATCCTCTTCAACAGGTATCGGCGAAAGCTCGGCACCGTCGGGAAGCAGATTGGTATCCGGACGGCGTGCGAAGAGCTCGATGATCGCCGGGAATGATTCGTCCGATGGGCGATGAAATCGGTGGTACTCCCGTCGGCCGGTGGATCGTTCTCGCGCCTGGTATCCGCCCGCGTCCAAGAAGTCCGCGAAGACCGTGGCAAACTCGGCACTGACCACCTCCACACATAGCACGATGTCGAAGTCCTTGGTCGCTCGAAACGGAAGCCCGGCTTCGCCGAAAAGGATGTCGCAAGCGGCACCGCCAATCAGCGCGTAGCTCTCTTCGTGTCCGGCGAAATGCTCACGGAACCGCTCCAATCCCCTCACCATGTCCATTGCTCCAGCAGACGATCGACAGCCATGGACAAACGCTCATCCGGGTCCTCCCAGAACTGCGCGAAGAGAGACAGCGGATCGACCACATGATTTCGTGCCAACACCCGCGGATCATATCGCCAGGTCGCAAGCGCGCCGTCCGAATCGTACTCCGCCTCCCTCAGATGCGCCCATCCGGCTGTCAGGAACTCCCGCATCTGCCCTGCCGACACCGCGTACACCGGAGGCGACGCCGGCGGGCTGAGATCGCTGAGACGAGAGAGGGCATGCTCCCCGGCTAGCGGCAAATCTGGTGGTGCTCTCAGCCAGCCAACATGATCCAGTCGACGCTCAGGGCGAATCAGGAGTGTCTTGGAGACGTCGATCAACAACCGCCCCTCGGACCGAAACGACAAGAGCTTCCGGCGACCACGCCGCTCGATCCGAGCCAGTCCGACGGTCACAAGTTCATCGAAGGCGCGACTCACGGTCATGATCGAATATCCAAGCGATTCCGCCAGGTCGGTTGGCGCCCATCGCCCGCCCTGCCCGCCTCTCAGCAGGTGGTGGAACAGGACCAGCTGCGCCGAGGGCGACAGCCTGTCGGGCCGTGGCGGTCTCGGTCCCCTGAAATGTTCTCGCAGATCCGTTGCGAGTTCCGGAATGAACAGCTGATTGCCGGGTACGGCGAATGCTATGCCGCGTGCGATGAGCCGCGCACGAAATCCCGCCGTGAGTCTTTTAGCTGAATACGCAACTATTCCGTCGAACCTCGGCTTTGCAAGATCCAGGTGCTTTGCAATCTCCGCCGGCGTGCCCTCATCGGCTTGCCTCGCGAACATGAAGAGGAGCGACGTCCAACCGATCCGGGTCTCGAAAAACCAGTACATGCGCGTAAGGAACACCGGCAGCGCCTCGTACCCCTCCCAATCGCGCAGGCGCACGCCACGCTGCAGAATCGCTTCGAGGTAGCCTTCGAGCTCGCCGCGATTCTGGTTTCTGTCCGAGGAGGTATGCTGGCTTTCTAACATTATTCCCGGACACTAACATAAGCCATGTTAGTGTTCAACGAATATGTTAGAAAGTTGATCGTCCCAGCAGACCTACCGCCTCAATGGTCATTCTGCCGAACGCGGTCTTTGCGATCGATCGTCAAACTTTTGCATGACCTCGATTCTCCCCATCCTCGCAACCGGAAAACCAAGGGTGTCGTCGTCGCTCCGAAGCCATCCGGAAGCTGCTTCTCGGTCCTTCGCGGCCCAGCCTGCGCCTCATCCCTGAGCGGCTCCCCGCCCATCGCCTCACGTCCGAGGTAGCGGCGACCCGTACCGCGCCTTCCGCCATGCGGCCGCGGTCTCCGGATGCCTCCGAAGCCAGTCCGCGGTGACGTCAAGCTTCTCGTCCCAGCTCAGATTCCCGATCTCTCGCCCGGCTTCGTCCATCACGCTGGCTTCCAGATATGAAGCCACGACATGCCAGTACATCTCCACGTCGGTGGCGAGTTGCTCATCGCTCTTGCCGTCGTGCGCCAAGCTCTTCGCGCATACGGCGCGCGCGACGGCCTCGATGTTGTCAGTGGATCCGGCCATTAACAACAGCTAGCACAACAGAACCCGCCCGCGCATCCCAAGAATGGCCCCCCGGCCGCAGCCGAGGGCAGGTCAACCCTCCCGCAAAAATGCCCATCGGACTACCTACGCCAATTGTACCGAACGTGGGTCGACGAACAGGTCACCCGCCGGATGCGGACGTTCCACTCGCTGCAGGTACCCCTTTCGTTGCAGCGAGACCAAGCGGTTTCCCGCCGCCGTCTTTTCGATTCCCACATGATTGGCGAGACCCATCGCCGTAACCGTTCCACCGGCTTCCGAGACCAGCCGCAGAGTTTCATGATCCTTTGCCGTCAGCAGCCCAACCGGCTCAGCATGCTCAAGCTCGGAAGAAGAGGAGCATACGAACACAGCGACATCCTTCGATGCGGCGATGTCACCTATCACGCTCCTCGTATCCTCGTCCTCGCTGCAAATGAAAAACGAAAAATCGCCATATCGGCCGGCTTTCACGTCTTCGCCAATGGTCACCACC
>JAJEHI010000003.1 GCA_022823775.1 Defluviicoccus sp.
AAATGGACCCGGCCGAGCTGTTTCACCCCTCCACCCGCGAACGCTCCCGGGTGTGAGGCGGTCCGAGTTCCGCCCTTCGACACGTCCCGAAATCGAACAACCCTCCCCCGGCCCCTCCCCCAAGCGGGAGGGGGGAAGGCAAGGAGGAACCGGCGAGCGAATCCCCCTCTCCCCCGGCGGGGGAGAGGGCCGGGGTGAGGGGGGATTCCGGAACGGCACCACAGGCAACGGAGCTATCCCAACCAGCGCTCCAGGTTCGCGGCGACGAATTCATCGTCGGCGAGATCGGAATGGGCGGCGCAGACCCGGTCGATCTCTTCCGCCTGGCCCGGGCTCAGCGTCTCGTCCGGATCGAGGCACCAGATCCCTTCCAGCAGGCCCTGGCGCCTCAGGACTTCGTGACAGCCGGCGATGCAGCCCCGGAACCCGTTGGAGACGTCGAAGATCGCGGCGTTGCAGTCGGTGACGCGGGAATCGAGTGCCAAGAGGTCTTCGTCCACGGCGCCGGCCTCTATCGCCGCATGAACCCGTGCCAACAGCTCGACCGCGCGCCTCGTCCAGACGCTCCAGTGGCCGAGCAGCCCGCCCCGGATACGGACGCGTATCTCCTCGTCGTGCCTCGGGACCGCCACCGGCACCGCAAGGTCGAGCACGATATGGTCGTCGTTGCCGGTGTAGACGGCGACCCGATCCTCCGCTCCCGCCTCCACGATGCCGCGCACGACATCCAGGGTGCGGTAGCGGTCGAACGGCGCGGCCTTGACCGCGATGGCGTTGTCGATCCCGGCGAACCGCCGCCAGAACGCCGCGGAAAGGGGACGACCGCCGACCGCGGGCTGGAGGTAGAACCCGACCAGCGGGATCTCGTCGGCGAGCCGCCGGCAATGCGCGACCAGCTCGTCTTCCGAAGCGTCCTTCATCGCGCCGAGGCTGAGAAGCCCGGCGTGGTAGCCGAGCCCGACAGCGGTCTTCGCCTCGGCGACCGCCTGCCCGGTGCGCCCGGCGAGCCCGGCGATCATCGCGACGGGGCGGTTCGTCCATTCCTCGGCCGTCGCCGCCGCGAGCTCCAGCACGGTTTCGTAGAGGCCCGCCTCGCGGATGGCGAACTGGGTCGCGTGGACGCCGACGGCGAGGCCGCCCGCGCCCGCGTCGAGATAGTAGCGGGTCAGCGCGCGCTGGCGACGGGAATCGAGCCTGCGTTCCCCATCGAGCGCCAGCGGGTGCGCCGGAACGACCGTGCCGCGCCGGATCAGGGCCCGCACGTCCGCCGGAATGTCGTCTCGCGTCAGCCCCATGACCGGCGGCGATTCACGGGAGGCGTATCCTCAAGTGTTGCGGACGCCCCGTGGAAGACGAGGCGTCCGCGCATCCTTGCGTGTCCCTATTTCTTGCTCGTTGCCGCGATCGCTTCCTTGAGAAGCGCGTACATCTCCTTCGTCCTGGGATCGTTGGCGAGGATCTCGTCGGCGATCGGGGCGGAAAGACGGCGAAGCTTGGCCTGGTCCTCGTCGGACAGGCGATACGCGTTGGCATCGCGGGCCCAGTCCTCTTCCGCTTTCTTGGTCAGATCGACGCCCCATTTGCCGGCATGCGGCGTAACGCCCCGGCCGGCCGCGAACACGATGTCGCGCAGGTCGCTCGGCAGCTTCTGGAGCCAGGCATTGCTGAGGAACTGCCCGCAGGTGATCTGCCCCATACCGGTCAGCGTGACGTGCTTGGCGACCGTGTAGAACTTCGACGGGTACATCACAATGATCCCGCTGCGCACGCCGTCGATCACCCGCTGCTGCATCGCCGGAAGCACCTCGGTATAGGGCATCGGCACGCCCGTCGCGCCGAGCTTCGAGATGAAGGCGCGTTCGAGCGGTGTCGCCAGGACCCGTATCTTCCGGCCCTTGATATCCTCCAGCGTCTTGAAGGGTGCGATCGTCGCGATCGACGTGTTGCCGCAGGCCCACAGATAGTTCGCCGTGAATCCCTTCTTCGCGCCCAGCTTTCCGAATTTCTCGCGGAACGGCGGATGGTTGACCGCCCGGTGCGCGTGGCTGATGTCGTCGAAGATGCCCGGCGCGTCGGTCACCATGAAGGCGCGTTCGATACCGACGAAAAAGCCGGGAGGAATGTTGAACGCCTCCTGAGTGCCCAACTGAATGCCCTCGATCTGGCGCGGTATCTTGCCGAGCTGGCCGGCGGGAAAGACCTTGACCTGGATCCGCCCGTTCGATTTGGCCTCGACCTCCTTTTTCACCCAAAGGGCGGAAAAGTGGTTCGAGTCGTTGATCGTGGGCATCCCGATCTTCATCGTGAAGCTCTTCTGCGCCAGCGCTCCCGAGGAAAGCGCGGTGCCGGCCGCGAGCGCGGCGACTACCAAAATCGATCGTTTCACTTTGTATCTCCCTGGTGGAACGGGTCATGCATGAGCCGGCGGATGCCGAACGGCATCGGAGTGCCGCGAGGGTCCGCGCCGCAACGTAGCACCCCGACGCCGGCGCGGCCAAACCCGCCCCCGGTCCGCCCCTGGTCCGATGACGGCCCAAATGGACGCCGCCCTTGCGACGGACTAGGCTTTTCCGCGCCGAACCGTGGGGCCTGCCGATGACCGAAATCCTGCCGATCGCCTATCCGCCGGTTCCCAACCCGCGCCGCCCCGGCTTCCGCCTGCCGCCGGGGACCTGCGACAGCCATTTTCACGTCATGGGCCCGCCCGACCGGTTCCCCTTCGCCGACACCAAGGCCTATGTGCCGGCGACCGCACCGTTCGAGCACTACGTCAACCTCGCCGAGCTCCTCGGCATAGAGCGCGGCGTGGTGACCCAGCCGATGGGGCACGGCTTCGACAACCGCGTGACGCTCGACGCGGTCGCGAGATCGGACGGGCGGTTCCGCGCGGTCCTGAAGGCGGACGACAGATTCTCGGCGACGGACTACAGGTTCTTCCACGAGCAGGGTGCGCGCGGCGTCCGGCTGACGCTCTTCTCCGGAGCGGGCGGCGGAATGGAGCTCGCGATGTTCGACCGGGTGATCGCGGCGATCGCCCCGCACGGCTGGTCGGTGACGCTGCACGCCATGCCCGAGCAGCTGATCGAGGCGGCGGACTGGATCGCGAAAATTCCGATACCCGTCGTCATCGATCATTTCGGCCGGATCGACGTGACCCAGGGACTCGATCAGCCGGGGTTCGGCGCGTATCTCGACCTGATCCGCCTGCCGCATGTATGGGCCAAGATTTGCTGCGCGGAGCGGCTGACGAAGACCGGCCATCCCTATGACGACGTGATGCCCTTCGTCCATGCGACCGTCGCCGCCGCGCCGGAGCGGCTGATCTGGGGCACCGACTGGCCGCATACCCAGCGCTGGTCGCCCGGCGAGATGTGCGACGACGGCGACCTCGTCGATCTGGTCCCGGTCATGGTGCCCGACGTCGAGACGCGGCATCGGATGCTGGTCGGGAACCCGGCCGCGTTGTTCGATTTCTGAGGTCCGCGCATGACCGAGCGCCTCGATCCCCTGCCGGAGCGTTTCGCCGACGTGGAGGCGCTCGAAGAGTTCATGACCCGGCCCGATCCGGCGCTGACCGACGATCTCGCCGGGGCCGACGGCGACATCATGGTTCTCGGCGTCGGCGGCAAGATGGGGCCCACGCTCGCCCGGCTCGCCAAACGGGCCGCGCCGGAGAAGCGGATTATCGGCGTCGCCCGGTTCTCCGAGCCCGGCCTCGAGGCGAGGCTCCAGGGTTGGGACATCGAGACGATCCGCGCCGATCTCCTCGACCGGCAGGCGGTGGAGGCATTGCCGCGCGTTCCCAACCTGATCTTCATGGCCGGGCGCAAGTTCGGGACCACGGGGAACCTGCCGCTCACCTGGGCGATGAACGCCCATGTCCCGGCGACGGTGGCGGAGGTATTCCGCGGTTCCCGGATCGTCGCCTTCTCCACCGGCAACGTCTATCCCTGGGTCGAGATCCGCCACGGAGGGGCGACCGAGGCGACGCCGCTGGGCGCGATGGGCGAATACGCGCAGTCCTGCGTCGCCCGCGAGCGGGCTTTCGAATATTTCTCGGCGAAATACGAGACGCCGGGCCGGCTGTTCCGCCTCAACTATGCGATCGACATGCGCTACGGCGTCTTGTGGGACGTCGCGCGCAAGGTGCGGGACGGCGCGGAGATCGACGTGACCGCGGGCCACGTCAACGTGATCTGGCAGGGCGACGCCAATTCGATCGCGCTCCGCTGCTTGCGCCATTGCGCGACGCCGACGACACCGCTCAACGTCAGCGGGCCCGAGACCGTCAGCGTGCGTGCCTTGGCCCGCGCCTTCGGCGAGCGCATGGGGAAGACGCCGGATATCGTCGGCGTGGAGGCCGACCGGGGATGGCTGGTCAATACCTCGGCCTGCCACGCTTTGTTCGGCTACCCCCGGGTGCCGCTGGAGCGAATGATCGAATGGGTGGCCGACTGGGTCGGGCGCGACATGGAGAGCCTCGACAAGCCTACGGACTATGACAGCCGAGACGGATCGTTTTGAGGAGCTGACCCTGGCGCCCCTTACCGGCGCCGACGCGGCGCGCGGAGCGGCGCTGTCGGAAGAGATCGGCTGGAACCAGAACCTGGCCGACTGGCGATACATGTTGGCCAACGGGTTCGGCTACGGCAGGACCGACGCGGACGGCAAGCTGGTGGGCTCGGCGATGGCGCTCGGCTACGGCGCCTTCGCCTGGGTCTGCATGGTGCTGGTGAGCCCGGACCGGAGGCGGCGCGGCATCGCGACCGACCTGATGAACCGCGTGCTGGCCGATCTGGAGCGCGCGGGCACCGTCGCCGGGCTCGACGCGACGCCAGACGGGCGCGAGGTCTACAGGCATCTGGGTTTCGAGGACATCTACCGGATCGAGCGCCACTGGGCGCCGGCCGTCGCGCCGGCCGAGGCGCCCCGTGCGGACGCGGATATCGTCCCGGCCGGCGCGGACGACCTCGCGAAGATCGCGGTCCGCGATTCGCGCGCCTTCGGCGGCGACCGGGCGGCGCTCCTCGCCTCGCTCATGAAACGCCAGCCCGGCCGTGCCTTCGTCGCCCGGAAGGGCGATGTGCTCACCGGCTACACACTGGCCCGCGACGGCCGCCAGGCGACCCAGATCGGCCCGCTCGTGGCGGACGATCCCGGCACCGCCATCGCGCTCGCCGCACGGGCTCTCGCCCGGCTCCGCGGCCCGGCGGTGATCGACTGCCCCGGCCGTCACCGAACGCTGATCGAATGGATCGGGATGTCCGGATTCGCCTATCAGCGCCCCTATATCCGTATGCTGCGCCACCGGTCCGACCCGCAGGACGATGCCGATCTGGTATACGCCCTGGCGGGTCCGGAGTTGGGGTAGCAGGCACAAGGAAGGCACGCGCCGATGAAGCTCTATGTCTGGAAAATCGCCCCCAACCCGCGCAGGGTCTGTATCTACCTGATCGAGAAGGGGATCGAGGTGCCGACGGAGGAGGTCGGCGTGCCCGGCAAGCCGATCCTCGACCCGGCGTTTCTGGAGAGGGCGCCGCACCGAAGGGTTCCCGTGCTGGAGCTCGACGACGGCACGCTGATCTCCGAGGCGATGGCGATCTGCCGCTACTTCGAAACGCAACATCCCGAGCCGCCGTTGATGGGGGCCGATGCCCTCGAAATGGCACTGGTCGAGATGTGGGAGCGGATGTCGGAGTTCGAGGGTCTGCTCGCGGTCGCCGAGTCGTTCCGCAACGCCAAACGCAGCTTCGCCGGCCGCGCACTGCCGGGAATTCCGGGGGAATTGGCCCAGATCCCCGAGCTGATCGAGCGGGGCAAGCAGCGGGCCGGCGTCTATTTCGACAAGCTGGAGGCACGGCTCGGCGAGGCGCGCCATCTCGCCGGAGAGCGATTCACCGTCGCCGACATTACCGCCTGGTGCACCGTCGACTTCGCGAAGTTTATCGAGATCGAGACGGTTGAAGGCCGCCCGAACCTGGCGCGCTGGCGCGACGAGGTGGCCGGGCGAGAGAGCATCCGCGCGACAGCGTAGCGCCGCGCCCTATTCCGCCGCCACGTCCTCCAGCGTCTCGGTGGTGAAGTCCCTGGGCGAGGTGACCTCGAGCAGTTCGAGATCGTCCGACCATTCGAGCACGTCGTGCTGGATTCCGGGCGGCTGCAGGATACAGGTGCCGGCGGGCGCCAGCGTTTCGCCGCGGCCTTCGTACCAGAACCGCATCCAGCCCTTGAGGATATAGACCAGCTGGAAGTCGATCTTGCCGTGTCGGTGGAGGCCGATCTTCGGGCCTTCCGCCGTCTTCGCCTTGATGATGTGGGCGTGGTAGTTGCCGCCGGTCGCCTCGCCGATTCCGAGGTCGCGATAAACGAACTGGGCGCGCAGCCCGGCGTCCTCGAACGTGCCGTCCTCCGGCAGGACCACGGAGAGTTTCTGCTCTGTCTCGCTCATCGCTTCACCTCGTCTGGCACCGTCACCGGCCGAGCTTATCGCGCGCCGGCCCGTCCTCAAAGTTTCAGCCGGCCGCCGATCTCGGGCGAGTCCTCGGCGTAGCGGAAGGCACGGAAGACCCAGTTCACGGTCTCCCCCAGATAGGTCTCGTTCTCGAACGGGGAGATGTATTCCCAGACCAGCTCGCCATCCGGCGTGACCTCGAACAGCCGCCCCCACAAGCCCTCGCAGATCAGCGTGTTGCCCGACCACAGGCGCTCCTGCCCGCTGATGTGGTGCGAATAGAAGTTGCGGCCGGGCGACTCCTTGTAGACCCACGCTTCTTCGCCGGTCTCGGGGTCGAACTCGACGATCCGGGAAAAGGGGTGGGGCTGGTATGTGGCGCATCCGTTGGCGAACAGCACGATGTTGCCGTTGGGAAGCATCTGGGGATCGTGCTGCCCGCCCCAGGACGGGTCGGTTCTCTCCCAGCGGAACTTTCCCGTCCGGCGGTCGATGATGGCGCAGGTGTCGATATGGCGCAGGCTGATCAGGACATCGCCGTCGGGCAGCGGGAAGGTGGTGTTGCACCACGCGAAGACCCGGCGCGGCGCCAACGGGTTCAGCGAGTATTTCTCGATCTCCATGTCGTAGGCATGCCACTCGAAGACCAGGTTCCCGTCGGCGTCCACCTCGCGCACCACGTCCGAATACATGCCTTCGGGATCGTCCGATCCGGGAGCGCCGCCCCGGACCAGCGCGGCGCGCTCTTCCGGCATGTCCTCCCACGCGGCGTAGAGCGTGTGGCCGTTCGGCAGGCGCCAGCAATCGTGGTGCTGGAAGTCGTCGACGAACTCGTTGACGATTTTTCCGTCCCAGTCGACCTCCAGCATTTTCCCGCCCTGCGCGCCGCCGGCGAAGCGCGGCCGGTCCGGGGTCGAGACCGCGACGAACAGGTTGCCGTTCGGCAGCAGCCTGCCGTAGCCGCCCAGCGCGACCGGGAATTTCCAGCGATGGACGACCTCGCCCTTCATGTCGAGGATCAGGGTCTCGTCTCCCCAGAGCGGCGAGAACAGGGTGAAACCGGGCGTGGCCCGGTCCGGGTCGAAATGCGTGACGCCGGTCTGCAGGATACGCATGCGCTAGACCTCCTCAGGGGGGCGTGGGGCGATGGGCGTGCGCCATGTTAGACACTCGGGCGGGCGCGGGAAATCGGGCGTCCCGGGGTCATGCGCCGACGACACAAGTCGTCGGTGTCCTTGACCGGGCTTGCCGTTAAGACCAGACTGTGACTGGTTGGCTCGATACGGTAGCGCAAGGGAGGTGGACGTGGTGTCGGAAATCGGTGCGTTCGAGGCAAAGACCCACTTGCCGCAACTGCTTCGGCGGGTGGAAGCAGGCGAACGGTTCGTTATCACCCGGCACGGTCGACCTCTGGCGGAGCTGATCCCGTTCCGGTTGCGGGATTCCGGTAAGGTGCAATCCGCGATCGATGCCTTGAAGGAGTTCCAGCGAACGCACTCCCTGGGCGAGGTCCCGGTCCGGCAGATGGTCGAGGAAGCGCGCAAGTACTGATGTCTTTCGTTCTCGATTGCTCGGTCGCGATGGCATGGGTGTTCTCGGACGAGTCCTGCGAGGCGACCGACCGGTTGCGCGATTCGCTCATCGATGCCCGGGCGTTCGTCCCGTCGCTTTGGCCGGTCGAAGTCGGTAGCGTGCTGCTCGCCGCAGCCCGGCGCGGCCGCATCGGAGTCGGCGAGTGGCCGGTGATCTGCGCCAGCCTGGACGCGCTCCCCATCGAAATCGAGCCGGTGTCCACGTCCCGCGTGTGGGGCCCGGCGCTCGCGCTCGCCGACCGCCATGACCTGTCCGTCTACGATGCCGCTTATCTCGAACTCGCGCTACGCATGCGGCTGCCGCTCGCCACGCTGGACCGGGCGCTGGCCGCCGCGGCGCGGGCAGCCGGAGTCGATACGCCCGTGGCCGCGTGAGACCCCGCATGGTGGGACGGACAAATGACATGCCGGGTTGAACGGTTCGACGGCGGCGCCGTGCATCTCCAGGAGCGGACCATGGACGGAGACAACGGAAAGCTGCTCAGGAACGCGTGGTATGTCTGCGCCTGGGCCGACGAGATCGGCGGCGAGCCGCTGCAGCGCTGGATCTGCGGCGAGCCCATCGTGTTCTGGCGCCGTCGCGACGGAAGCCCGGCGGCGCTCGCCGACCGCTGTCCGCACCGCGACGCGCCGCTGTCGCTCGGCCGGGTGGTCGGCGACGACATCCAGTGCGGCTATCACGGGCTTCGCTTCGGCCCGGACGGGCGCTGCGTGGCGGTGCCGGGCGAGGACCGGATCCCGGCCGGGGCGCGCACCCGGTCCTATCCCGTGGCGGAGCGCTGGGGCTGGGTGTTCTTGTGGACCGGCGATCCCGAACGCGCCGATCCCGCCCTGATCCCCGACTATCACTGGAAGGACGACCCGGCCTGGGCCGGCAAGGGCGAGACGCTGCACGTCAAGGCGCATTACGGGCTGATCCGCGACAACCTGCTCGATCTCACCCACGCCCACTACGTCCACCGCCGGACGCTCGCGACCGACGGGGTGATCGAATTCCCGGTCGAGACGGATTTCGACGGCGAGCGGCTGCGCGTGGTGCGCGACATGCGCGACATCGCCCCCTCGCCGTTCTTCTCCCGGATGGGCGGCTTCACCGGGAACGTCGACCACCGCCAGGAGATCGTCTACACCCCGCCCGGCAACATCGTGATCGCGTTGCGCGTGGCCGGAGCGGCGGGGGAGGGAAACCGGACCGTCGGCATGCGGGTGCTCAACGCGCTCACCCCCGAGACCGCCAGGACCACGCATTACTTCTGGTCTCTGGTACGCGACGTGGAACTCGAGGACGAAGAGCTCACCCAATGGGCGTTCCAGGCCAACAAGGACACGTTCGACGAGGATGTCGCGGTGATCGAGCCGCAGCAGGAAATGATCGACTCGGCACCGGAGCCGGCAAGGCCGATCCGCTGGAGCGTCGACAAGGGCGTCACCCAGGCCCATCGCTGGATCGAACGGCTGCTCGACGAAGAGGCCGGCGGAACGGCACGCGATTCTTGATTCCCCCGGGGCGCCCGATTAGGTTGCCCGCGCCATAGCCGCACCCCCTATCGAGCCATGTCGAACAGCGTGCCGGGAATGTCTTTCCAGGACCTCATCCTGAAACTTCACGCGTTTTGGGCACGCCAGGGATGCGTCATCCTCCAGCCTTACGACATGGAGGTGGGGGCGGGGACGTTCCACCCGGCGACGACGCTTCGCGCGCTCGGCCCCGATCCGTGGAAGGCGGCCTATGTCCAGCCCTCGCGCCGCCCGGCCGACGGGCGCTACGGCGAGAACCCCAACCGGCTGCAGCACTACTACCAGTACCAGGCGATCCTCAAGCCCTCGCCGGCGGACAGTCAGGCGCTCTATCTCGAGAGCCTGGCCGAGGTCGGGATCGACGCGAAACGCCACGACATCCGTTTCGTCGAGGACGACTGGGAGAGCCCGACGCTCGGCGCCGCGGGGCTCGGCTGGGAGGTCTGGTGCGACGGGATGGAGGTCACCCAGTTCACCTATTTCCAGCAGGTCGGCGGGATCGAGTGCAATCCCGTCTCGGTCGAGCTCACCTATGGGCTCGAACGGTTGGCGATGTACATCCAGGGCGTCGAGAACGTCTACGATCTCGACTTCAACGGCGCGGGCGTCAGCTACGGCGACGTGTTTCACCGCGCCGAAAAGGAGTTCAGCGCCTACAATTTCGAGCACGCCGACACCGGGCGCCTGGCCGACCAGTTCGGTTTCGCCGAAGCCGAATGCAACGCGCTGCTCGACCGCTCGCTGGCGCTCCCCGCCTACGACCAGTGCATCAAGGCGAGCCACGTCTTCAACCTGCTGGATGCGCGCGGCGCCATTAGCGTGACGGAGCGGGCCGCCTATATCGGCCGCGTCCGGGCGCTCGCCAAGGGCTGCTGCGAGGCCTGGCTGAGCGGGAACTCCTGACCGTGGCCGAGCTCCTTCTCGAACTTTTCTCCGAGGAAATTCCCGCGCGCATGCAGGCCCGCGCGGCGCAAGACCTGCGCCTGCTCGCGACGAAGGCGCTGAAGGAGGCCGGGCTCGATTTCGAGGGCGCCGAAAGCTTCGTCACCCCGCGCCGACTCGCGCTGGTCGTCGACGGGCTGCCCACCCGCCAGCCGGATCGGCGCGAGGAAAAGCGCGGCCCGCGGGTGGGCGCGCCCGACAAGGCGATCCAGGGATTCCTTCGCGGCAACGGCGTGACGCTGGAACAGTGCGAGCAGCGCGAATCCGGCAAGGACGTCTACTGGTTCGCGGTGATCGAGATCGCGGGCGGCGCGGTCGCCGATCTGCTGCCCGGTATCGTGAGCGGCCTGATCGGCGACTTCGCCTGGCCCAAGTCGATGCGCTGGGGGAGCGGCGAGACCCGCTGGGTGCGGACGCTGGAGCGTGTGCTCTGCGTGTTCGACGGCGAGCCCGTCGCGCTCGATCTGCCCGACGGGATCGCTTCCGGCGAGGTGACGAGCGGCCATCGCTTCCACGCCCCCGCTCCGTTCGCGCCGGGCTCATTTGCGGAATACCGAGACAAATTGCGGGACGCCCGTGTGATCCTCGACCCGGCGGAGCGGCGCCGGATCGTCGCCGACGGCGCGGCGGAACTCGCCTCCGCCGAGGGGCTGACCGTCCGGGACGACTCCGGCCTGCTCGACGAGGTCGCCGGGCTGGTCGAATGGCCGGTGCCGCTGATCGGGCGGATCGACGGGGAATTCATGGCGGTGCCGGACGAGGTGCTGATCACCGCGATGCGGAGCCACCAGAAATACCTATCGCTGCTCGAACCCGACGGCAGCCTCGCGCCGCGTTTCGTCGTCGTCGCTAATCTCGAAGCGGACGACGGAGGGAAGGAAATCGTCGCCGGGAACGAGCGCGTACTGCGGGCGCGGCTGTCGGACGCGCGCTTCTTCTGGGATCAGGACCGCAAGATCCGTCTCGAAGACCGGCTGGCCGCGCTCGAACCGATGGTGTTCCACGCGAAGCTGGGAAATCTGGCGCGGAAGGCCGAACGCCTGGAAGTTCTGGCGGGCGAGATCGCGACGTTCGTGCCCGGCGCCGATCCGGATGCGGCACGGCGCGCCGGGCGGCTCGCCAAGGCGGACCTCACGACCGAGATGGTGTTCGAGTTTCCCGAGCTCCAGGGCACCATGGGCGGCCACTACGCCCGCCACGACGGCGAGCCCGAGCCCGTCGCTCGCGCGATCTCCGAGCACTATCTGCCCGCCGGACCGTCCGGGGCGTGCCCGCCGGCGCCGGTCAGCGTCGCCCTCGCCCTCGCTGACCGGATCGACACGCTGGTCGGGTTCTTCGCGGTGGGCGAACGGCCCACCGGGTCGGGCGATCCCTATGCGCTCAGAAGGGCGGCGCTCGGCGTCATCCGACTCGTGCTGGAGAACGGCATCCGCTTGCCGTTGCGCGCCGCCTTCGCCGAGGCCAGGCGGGGGTACGCGGAGACCGTGCCCGGGTTCGAGGATCCGCCCGGGAAGCAGGAACGCGAGCTGCTCGATTTCTTCGCCGACCGGCTCAAGGTGCATCTCCGCTCGGACGGGGTGCGCCACGACCAGATCGCCGCGGTGTTCGCTCTCGGCGGCGAGGACGATCTGGTCCGCCTGTGCGCCCGCGTCGACGCGCTGCGCGGCTTCCTCGACAGCGATGACGGCGCGAACCTGCTGACCGCGCATAAGCGCGCGGCCAACATCGTCGCCATCGAGGAGAAGAAGGACGGCATCTCCTACGGCGGCCCCGTGGAGATTTCCATGCTCCGGGAGCCCGAGGAGAGGGCGTTGAGCGAACGCCTCGGCGCGGTCGGCGCGCAATCGGCGCCCCTGGTCGAGAGCGAGGCGTTCGACGAGGCCATGACCGCGCTCGCCGGGCTGCGCGGTCCGGTCGATGCGTTCTTCGACCGGGTCAAGGTCAATGCCGACGATGGCGTCCTCAGGGCCAACCGGTTGCGGCTCCTGTCCGAAATCCGGACGACGATGGGCAGCCTGGCCGACTTCTCGCAGCTTGAGGGGTAGCGCCCCGGTGTCGAAGTCGGTGTCCTTTCCCATCCCGTCCCCGCAACGTCACGGCCGGATTCGTTCCGGCCATCCGCGTCGCCCGCTGCCCGCGAGGGAACCGCCTGCGTGGACGCCCGGAACGGGTCCGATCTCGAAGCCGTCGCCCCGGAACAGGTCGGGGGCGACGAACGGCGCAAGGAGCCCCCGGTGACGGAACGGCTGGTCTACCGCTTCGGCGGAGGAACGGCCGACGGGAACGCCGGGATGCGCGAACTTCTCGGCGGCAAGGGGGCCAATCTCGCCGAGATGTGCAGCCTCGGCCTGCCGGTGCCGCCCGGCTTCACGATCACCACCGAGGTCTGCAACGCCTGGTACCGCGATGGTCGCCGCTATCCGGACGGGCTCGCCGGTGAGGTCGAGAGCGCGCTTGCCGAAATCGAGGCGGCGGTCGGCGCGCGGTTCGGCGACGCCGCCAATCCGCTCCTGGTCTCGGTGCGCTCCGGCGCCCCCGCGTCGATGCCCGGGATGATGGACACCGTGCTCAATCTCGGCCTCAACGACCGGACGGTCGAGGGACTCGCGGAGCGCTCCGCCGATCGCCGCTTCGCGTTCGACAGCTATCGCCGCTTCATCCAGATGTACGGTTCGGTGGTGCTCGGGATCGACCACCATTACTTCGAGGATCTGCTGGAGAACCACAAGCTGGACCGCGGCGCCGTCCTCGATACGGATATCGCGACCGAAGGCTGGGAGAGCCTGGTCGAGCGGTACAAGGCGCTGATCGAGGAACAGCTCGGCGCGCCGTTTCCCCAGGACCAGAAGGAACAGCTGTGGGGCGCCATCGGCGCGGTGTTCGCGAGCTGGATGAACCGGCGCGCGGTCACCTATCGCAAGCTGCACGACATACCCTCGCACTGGGGCACGGCGGTCAGCGTCCAGGCGATGGTGTTCGGCAACATGGGCGAGGACTGCGCGACGGGGGTGGCCTTCACGCGCGATCCCTCCACCGGCGAGAACGCGTTCTACGGCGAGTACCTGCCCAACGCGCAGGGCGAGGACGTGGTCGCGGGCATCCGCACGCCGCGTCATCTCACCCTCGCGGCGCGCGAGGCGGCGGGTTCGGACGCGCCGTCGATGGAAGAGTCGATGCCGGCGGTCTTCGGCGAGTTGTGCGGGGTCCGGGAGTCGCTCGAGGCCCACTACCGCGACATGCAGGATATCGAGTTCACCGTACAGTCCGGCACGCTCTGGATGCTGCAGACGCGCGCCGCCAAGCGCACCGCCAAAGCCGCGCTCAGGGCGGCCTGCGAGATGGTCGAGGAGGGGCTGATCGGCAAGGCGGATGCCGTCGCCCGCATCGACCCGCTGTCGATCGACCAGCTTCTCCACCCGACCCTCGACCCCGATGCGCCGCGCACGTCGTTCGCGCGCGGCATGCCCGCCTCTCCCGGCGCGGCGTCGGGCCGGGCGGTGTTCAACGCCGACGACGCCGAAACGCGTTCCCGGGGCGGCGAGAAGGTCATCCTCGTCCGGACCGAGACCAGCCCCGAGGACATTCACGGCATGCACGCCGCGCTCGGCATCCTGACCAGCCGGGGCGGGTCGACGAGCCACGCCGCCGTGGTCGCCCGCGGCATGGGACGGCCCTGCGTGGTCGGCGCGAGCGGGCTCCTGATCGACTACAGGTCGCAGTCGATGACCGCCGGCGGGGTGACGGTCAGGGCGGGCGACACGATCACCATCGACGGCGGCACGGGCGAGGTCATGCTGGGCTCGGTGCCCACGATAGAACCGGAGCTCTCGGGCGATTTCGGCACGTTGATGGGTTGGGCCGACGAGTTCCGGACCATCGGGGTCCGCGCCAACGCGGAGACCCCGGCGGACGCCGAGACGTCGATCCACTTCGGCGCGGAAGGGATCGGCCTCAGCCGGACGGAGCACATGTTCTTCGACGCCGAACGGATCGTCGCGGTGCGGCGGATGATCGTCGCCGCCACGGAAGAGGACCGCAGGTCGGCGCTCGGCAGGCTGCTCCCCATGCAGCGGGACGATTTCGCGGCCCTGTTCCGGATCATGGACGGGCGCCCCGTCACGATCCGCCTGCTCGATCCGCCGCTGCACGAGTTCCTGCCGCACGGCGAGGACGAGATCGCCGAAGTCGCCGCGGCCTCGGGGGTCGGCGCCGAGGCGGTAAGGCGGCGCGCGCACGAGCTGGAAGAGGTGAACCCGATGCTGGGTCACCGCGGCTGCCGGCTCGGGATCACCTACCCCGAGATATACGAGATGCAGGCGCGCGCCATCTTCGAGGCCGCGGCCCGGGTGATACGGGAAGACGGGACGAAGGTCCTGCCCGAGGTGATGATCCCGCTGATCGCAACGAAGGCCGAGTTCGACATCCTCAAGGCGCTGGTCGACCGGGTCGCGGAGGAGGTGGGCCGGGCCGAGGGCGTGGAGCTGGACTATATGACCGGCTGCATGATCGAGCTGCCGCGCGCGGCGCTCCGCGCGGACGAGATCGCGGAGACGGCGGAGTTCTTCAGCTACGGCACCAACGACCTGACCCAGACCGTGTTCGGCCTGTCGCGCGACGATTCGTCCGGTTTCATCCGGGTCTATGACGAGCTCGGGGTGCTCGACCGCGATCCGTTCGTCAGCATCGACGTGGACGGGGTCGGAGAGCTGGTGAGGCTTGCCACCGAACGCGGGCGCTCGGTTCGGCCGGACATAAAGCTGGGTATCTGCGGCGAGCACGGCGGCGACCCGGACTCAGTCCGGTTCTGTCACCGGATCGGGCTCGACTACGTCTCCTGCTCGCCCTACCGCGTCCCCATCGCCCGCCTCGCCGCCGCCCAGGCCTCGATCGGGGAAAGTGGAACGGGGACCGCTTAGAGCCAAATCCGACGGGCCACTGTCGCCCCCGGTTGCCGTGCGGCTCCC
>JAJEHI010000068.1 GCA_022823775.1 Defluviicoccus sp.
CCGTAGCAGGACAAATAGTCCCAGCGAAGCTGGTCGGCCATGATCCAAAGAACGTTGCGGGCTTCGCCCATCGTCGGGTCTCCGAATGAAGGCGGGAAGGTCGTCTCGCGGGCGGGCGGGCTCGCCCGACCCCGGCATGACGGGCCGGAAGATCGCGGATCGGCGGGAGAAGGTCAAACGCGCGCCGGCTCCCGGTGGGGAGAATCGACCGTCGGTGGCCCGGCGGTCGCCCCGGGCCGCTAATCCGCCTCCGGCGGAACGGACGGGATGGCGCGCTCGAGCAGAACGATCAACTCCGGCAAGTCCTCGCTTACCGTCTTCCAGACGATATCGAGGTTAACGTCGAAGTAAGCGTGCACGAGCCGATTGCGCATCCCAACGATCCGCTCCCACGGCATCTCCGGCAAACGCCGCCGCGCAGGTTCCGAAACGCGGGTCGCCGCCTCCCCGACGATCTCGATATCCTTGACCAGCGAAAGGACCAGTTGGCGGTCGGCGTCCAGATCGCCACGCGTTCGTCCCCGCGCGAAGGATACCGCTTCGCGCGCGGCCTCCAGCATGTGCCTCAAACGGATCTCATCGTGCTTGGGCATACTGGACTTCCGCCGTGTCGAGGACTTCCTGGCGGAAATAGCGGCTCAAATCCTCGGGGGTGCGCAGGTCCACCTTGCGACCCGAGAACAGCGCCGACAGCTCGATCTCCATTCCCGCGATGCCCAGCAGGCCGGGCGCGCGATCGGGCGCGAACTCGACCAGTACGTCGACATCGCTTTCGGGACCGAAATCGTCCCGCAACGCCGAGCCGAAAATTGCGAGCCGCCGGATGCCGTGCGCCCGGCAGAAAACGGCCAGTTCGGTCTTCGGAACCGACAGTTTGGGGTTCATGTCTCAAACACCCGATTGGCGTCGACGTGGAATCCGGCGGCCTTCAATTCCCGAACGACCTTCATCTTCCAGCCGCCCGCATCATCCAGGTCGATGTACACGACTCCGTCATAATCCGAGGGCGTTTCCACGTCGCCTTTGACAAGGGCAGAGACACGCTGGCGGCCGAGTTTTCCGAGGAAGAAGCCCAGTTCGAAAATGACATTTTGCCTCGCGCGGGATTTGGGCTCGGGCTTCCCGTCCCTCGGTCCGCCCACATCGTCCGGAGTCAGCAGAACGATGGCGAAACCGACGTCCGCATGGTCCTCGAATTTTTCGATAATCGTGCGGCCTTTACTCGTTTGCTCGTGCAGGATGACCGGTTCAAGTCCCAGTTTTTCCACGAATCTTGCAACCGTTTCGCGAGCGGCTTCGTCTCGGCCGTGGATGATGAAAACCCTGTCGGCGCGTGCCTTATTCTCGGCTTCGAACGAGCCAACAGTTGATAGTTCCTCCCCCTCGGTATCGGTGCCGGGGGATTCCTCATCGTCGTCCCAAAAATTCCTAACGTCATCGAGACACGATTCAACCAGGGAGGCCATCCTGTTCAAATGGTTTCGAAGTCCCTTGGGCGTGATGCTGTAACTCGTCGGAATTGCAGAATACTGACGACTGTCTTCACCGAATATGCGAAAAAAGCTGTTATCGACATCCCGAAGCCATTTCTGAATCGTCTTCGAATAACCGTCCTCCGGGCGCAATTCCGAAGCGTCGTCCACCAGCCTCTGCAACCGTTCAACGGCCTTCGCCTTGCCCACTCGTGCCATCAGTTCAACTCCACGATCTTCAGGCTTTCGACGCCCCGGTCGCCGACCATCTTGACTGCCCCGCTCCTGTGTTCGTCAGCTTTGAACGGCAGCGAGACGGTGCCGCGACTCGCAATTTGCCCTCGTGCCCTCCGTCCGCGACACGCTCGATCTCCTCGCCGGGCTGGCCGACCGGCCCAAAGCTCTCCCTGCTCGCGCGCTTTCTCTTGAGGTCGTCGGTCGGCAGGTCGGCGTTCATCTGCGCCCCGTCCTATCGCTTCGCCGCGCCACTATTACCCCCGGTTACCGGGCCTGCGGTCGGATCGCCGTCCCGCCGCACGCCTCGGGAACCAATACCAATTGCTATCGTTCAGGTCGAGATGTCGCGCCCGTCGAACCCGTGCTCCAGGAGCCGGAGAAAGCTGTCCCGGTCGATGCCGGCGAGGCCCATCTTGGCCAGCGTCAGCCCTTCCGAGCGGAAGTCGCGCTCCATGATCACCGACGCGAGATGGATGACGTGGTCGATGATCGGCGTGGGCACGCCCGCGACGCGCCCCAGCTCCGAATAGATCAGGTGGCCGTAGGGCACGTCCTCCAGCAAATAGCGGTGCCGGAGGGTCGTGGGCGCCATGATCCATTTGTCGGGCTCGCTCTGGTGGAACGCCTCGTAGGAGAGCCCCGACGCACCGGCCTCGTCGGTCGTGTAGCCCATGCGCCAGAAGAGCTCGACGAAGGGCATGGTCTTCGCGTCGAGCGCCTCGGCGACGGCGAGACGCTCTCGATCCACGGCGTCGATCAATCGCCCGACCGAGGGGGTGATGCCGTCATAGTAGTGCCGGAAGTCTCCGCCCGTCGCCTCGATCCGGCCCGCGTTGCAGAGCACGGCGGGCGGGTGGTGGATGGCGTTGCCGTACGGGAACACCGTCTCCAGCACGTTGGAGAAGGGCTGCACCGACGGGTAGACGGTCTTCACGACCTCGTAAAGCCGTCTCGTCTCCCGTCCCGGAAACCCGCCGAACACCATGAAATCCGAGACCCGCGATATCCGGCATTTCGTCGACTCGATGCGGCGGCAGAGATAGGGGAGCGTCGCGGTCTCGCAGAACACCGGGTGCTCGATGCCGTGCTCGCGAAGGACGTGCGGGATGAGGAGCAGCGTGTGCCCCGGCGAGACGAAGAGCACCTGGTCCTCCGTCAAATGGGGCGCGGCGGCGGAAACCCATTTCTCGTGCAGATGGGCCGGGCTCACGATCATCACGACCTCCGCGCCGTCCATCGCGGCTTCGGCGTCGCCGGTGATCAGCGGGACCGGCGCGAACCCGTCCCCGAACGGGGCGGTGTAGTGGATGCCGCCGATCTCCTGGAGCGGCGCCAGCGCATCGGGGTCCTGGCTGTAGAGGCGGATTTCGAAACCGAGCGTCGTCAGGTGCGCCGCCGCCGACGTGCCGCCCCCGCCGGCGCCGAAAATCGCGATCCGCTCGACCGTCATGCGCTGCCTCCCCGTTGAACGCCCGGGTCCCGGACATCGGAGTATTCCGTCTGCCTTTCCCCGGTGCAACGGGCCCGGTCATCGGAGGCAATCCGCTTGCCGGCCCGGCGAAGTGGCGGCATGCTCGCCCGATCGAAACGGCAACGAACGTCCAACCGGGAACCGTCGCCACCGCTGTGTCGCGGGCGGCGAAGAGAGGCCGAAACCATGACACTCCAGGAAACGACCGCACCGCCGCTCGTGTTCAGCCATTTCGGGTACGACACCGGAGCATACGACCGGGCCGTGGATTTCTGGACCCGGGCGTTCGGTTTCGGTATCAGCGATCATGGCCCGCTGGGCAAGCAGCGGATCTGCTTCATGACCCGCCGCCCGTTCGAACATCACCAGCTCGTGGCGGTCAGCGGCCGGGATCCGGCCCTTCCGACGACCGTGGCCGATCTCGGCTTCAGGGCGCCGAGCCTTGCGGAACTCAAGCGTGTCGCGATGCTGCTGTCAGATGCAACGGGCGTGACGGGCATCACGGCGGTCGACCGCGGCGTGTCCTGGACGCTCCATTTCACGGATCCGACGGGACTCCCCGTCACCGTCGACGTCGATACCGGCTGGTTCGTGCCGCAGCCGGAGGCCTGGCCGCTCGACCTCCGCTCGGACGACGAAACGATCCGAGCGACGACGTTGGACCGTTGCAAGGAACTGGCGGGTTTCCGCAGCCGCGAAGATTGGCGCGCGGAGACCGAGGCCGCGCTCGCCGCCAGCGGCAAGCTGCAGCTCCAGACGACGCCCTCGGTCGATCCGCCGCCGCCCGATGCCGGCCCGGTTTTCCGCAACGATTTCGACACGGGCAGGGGCGAGGCCTTTCCTCGCGTCTCGATGTTCCGCGTCGGCATGCTGGCGACCGATCTCGACGCCCTCGCCTCCTTCTACGAGAGCGAACTGGGCTATCTCGTGACGGGGCGCGGGCTCCGCCCGGGGATCGGAGACGTGCCCGCAGCGGACGTCGTCTACCTCACGCGCGATCCCGACCAGATCGCCCAGCTCGTCCTTGTGGCCGGGCGTCCCGCGGAGGTGCCCAGCAGCATCAACCAGGTGACCTTCAGGGTGCCGTCCCTGCCGGCCCTGCGCGATGTCTGCGAGCGGATGTACGCCCATCCCGAGGTCGACGATTACCGGCCCGTGGATCACGGGAACTCGTTCTCGCTCTACTGCAACGATCCGGAAGGCAACGTCATCGAGCTCAGCCGGGAGTCGGAATGGTACACCCCCGCGCCGAGCGCCTGGCCGCTCGATCTGTCGCTGTCCGACGACGACGTGCTGCGCGTGTCGGAGGAGCGCTGCCATTCGGTGCCCGGATTCATGATGCGGGCCGATTGGAAGTCGCGCGCCCGTGCGCAACTGCTCGATGCCGGGCGCCTCGAGGCGGAGGAGTTTGGGGGATAGCGAGCCCGGGCGACGCCGGGCGGACCGCTATCCGGCCGAGAATTCCCGCAACACGTCGAACGCGAGCGCCCGACCCTCGGGCGAGCCGCTGATCTGGATGACGGGTTCCGTGACGCCGGTATCGAGATAGGCGGCAAGCCGGTCCCGGCAATTCCGCACCGTTCCGCCGACCGCGAACGCGTCCACCGCATCGTCCGGGACGAGGCTCTTCGCCGTTTCCATGTCCCGCTTCGCGACGGCGGCGATTATCGCCTCATGGTCGATGGGGAGCCCGGACGAGCGGATATTTTCCGCCATCGCGCGGTTGCGGAAGAGAAAGGCGAGCCGCCCGCGCAGGAAATCGACCGCCTCGCGCCCGTCGGCGGAGACCGAGAAATAGAGAAACACCGCGTTCCGAACCTCCGCCGGGTCGCGGCCGGCCGCCCGCGCGCCGTCGCCGATCCGCTCCAGGCTGTATCTGACATGCTCAACGGTCAGCCCGCCGGACAGCACCACCCCGTCCGCGATCCGCCCGGTGAGCCGCAGCATCTGCGGTCCGGTCGCCGCGATGTATATCGGGATGGGATGGGACGGGGAAAACGACATGCGGGCGCCGGAAAGCCGAAAGAACTCACCGTCATAGATCGCCGCATCGCCGGTCCAGAGCGCGCGCAGGCATTCGGCGAATTCCCGCACCGCGCGAATCGGCTTGACCGGCTCCACCCCGGATTCGTCGAGAAACATCGGGTTGCCCACCCCGATCGCGACGCCCACCCGGCCGGGCGCGACATCCGCCAGCGTCGCGAGCGACATCGCCGTCGGCGTCGGATGCCAGAGATAGGGGCTGACCGCGGTCGGGATCACCGTCGCGGTCCGGGTCGACATCGCATAGGCCATGCAGGCCACGACGGCCTCGCGGTAGCCCATATGCTCCGCCATCCAGATCCGGTCCGCGCCCGCTTCTTCCGCCTTGCGGACGACTTCGAGCGAGTCGGAGAGATGGTCGAATCCGTCGAAGCGAATCCCGAGTCCCATGATCGGCCTTCCGCCTTTCCCGCCTGGAATTACCCCTGGCCCGCCCCCCTGACCCGGTCGATCAGCGCGGCCGGATCGTCAGGCGGCGTATCGCTCCGCCACGCGACATGGCCGTCGGGGCGAACCAGAACCAGGCGCTTGCCATAGATTTCAGCCGCCTCCGGACAGTCGATGTCGACAGCCTCCAGGGGAACGCCCGCCGCGGCCGCGGCCGCAACGACGGGCGCAATGTCGGGCGGCCCGGCACCGAAGCGGACCAGCACGAAACCGCCGCCGAACAGGTCCAGCATCGACCGCCCTTCCGCGATCCAGCAATGGGGCGCGCGGGTCCCCGGCCGCGCCGAGGGAAGCAACTCGTCCGCGCCTTTCGGAGGCGGGGTTCGGTCGGATACGCAGATCGGCGAACCTTCGTAGCAGAATTGCGCCCGGTACTGTTCAGGCAGGGTAAGCGCGAGCAGAATCCCGGGATCGGCCTCGAATGCCCGGCGGAACGCCTTCGGACCGGGTAGCGCGGCGAGGGCATTGAAAGTCCGGGTCGAGAGCTCGACGATGCGCTCGGCGATCGGCTTCGACTCGGTTTCGTAGGAGTCGAGGAGCCCGCTGCCGCCCCACCCGTCGAGAACGGCGGCAAGCTTCCAGGCGAGGTTGACGGCCTCGCACACGCCGATATGCATTCCGGCGCCGCCGGTGGGCGATGCCTCATGCGCCGTGTCGCCCGCGATCAGCACCCGCCCGCGGCGAAAGGACCGCGCGACGAAATCCCGCCGTTCCCAAGGGGATACGTCGATGATCTGGTAGTCGAAATCGCGGCCCGCGAGCTTCCGGAGATAGAGGCGGCCGGTGAGGTCGGGCGCGGGATCGTGGAAGACCGACAGCCGCCACAGCTCCTTACCGTCGATCCCGATGGCCTCGCCCCAGCACCCGTCCTCGTCGAAACAGCGGAAGAAACGGGCCCATCCCTTGTCGTGCAGCTCCATGAATTGGGGCGAGCGGAAGAAGACGTTGACGCTGCTCGCGATGGTCCCCTGCCCGTCGAGTGGAATGCCGAGCTCGCGCCGGACGGTGCCGCCGGCGCCGTCGCAGCCGACGAGATACCGGGCGGACACCGTCCACGGCTCGCCCGAGCGGGTGTCGACGAGATGCGCGCGGACGCCCGTCTCGTCCTGTTCGAAAGTTTCGAGACGGGTGCCGTATTCGAGCGTCACGCCGTCCACCGACCGGGCCTTCTCGGCAAGCAGCGGATCGAAATAGATCTGGGGGCACGTGGCGGACCCTTCCGGCGAATAGTCGATCCGTCCCTCCCGGTCGCGGTAGGACGGAATTTCGAGCCGCGCCAGCTCCCGGCCGGTCATCGATTCGACGTAGACGAAATCCGAGGGATGCGTGCTCGACCACGCCGCGCCGCGCACCTTCTCCGCGATCCCCCAGCGCCGGCAGAACTCCATGTTGCGGCTGCTGACGCCGCTCATCCGCGGCACCCGGGGATGGCCCTCGTGCTGCTCCACGAGGATGCAGGCGATCCCTCTCAGCCCGAGTTCGATCGCGAGCGCGAGGCCGACCGGTCCGGCCCCGACGATGGCGACCTGAGTTTCGGCGTTCCTCGTCACCTGCGCGTTCGGCCTCCGGACGGGCAAGGGCGAAAACCGGCCCGGAAACGCCGGCGGTCCCGATCAGAATTCGTCGGCATCGTGGGCCATGACCGTCGACTTGCCAGCCATGATCTTCAGGAAAAGCCCGGCCGTGTCCGGCAGGATTTTCTGTACGTAGAACCGCGCGGTCTTGAGCTTGGCCTCATAGAACGCATCGCCGTCCTGCTTTTCCGCGGCGAGTTTGGCCATCCGGCACCACATGTAGCCGACGGCGACGAGCCCGAACATGCGGAGATAGTCCGATGCCGCCGCCCCGGCCTCTTCGGGATCGCCCAGGCCTCTCCGGGCGACGGTCAAGGTCGCCGTCTGGAGCTTTTCGAGCGCCTTTCCGACCGGCACCACGATGTCGGCGAGCGCGGGGTCCTCCCGATTTTCCTCGACGAAGGCGATGGCCGGGTGGAAGAAGTGCCGCAGGAACCGCCCGGCCCGGCGCGGCAGCTTGCGGCCGACGAGGTCGAGCGCCTGGATGCCGTTCGCGCCCTCGTAGATCTGGCCGATCCGCGCGTCGCGCACCAGCTGCTCCATGCCGTGCTCGCGGATATAGCCGTGGCCGCCATGGACCTGGACCGCGAGATTGGTCGCCTCGAAACCGTAATCGGTGAAGAAGGCCTTGACGATCGGCGTCAACAGCTGGACCAGCTCGTCGGCGTCCTCGCGCACGGCCGCGTCGGGATGACGGCGGGAAATGTCGAGCTGGAGCGCCACCCAGTAGGCGAGCGCCCTGGCGCCCTCGTTGAGCGCCCGCGCATTCAGCAGCATGCGCCGCACATCGGGGTGGACGATGATGGGATCCGCTGCGGCGTCCGGCTCGGCGGCGCCCTTGAGCGCACGGCCCTGGCGGCGTTCCCGGGCATAGGCCGCGGCGCTCTGATAGGCGGTCTCTCCGAGCCCGAGGCCCTGCAGCCCGACGCCGAGCCGCGCGCCGTTCATCATGGTGAACATGCAGCGGAGCCCCTCGTGCGGCGCGCCGATCAGGTAGCCCTCCGCCTCCTCGAAATGCATCACGCAGGTCGCGGACCCGTGGATACCCATCTTCTTCTCGATCGAGCCGCACCGGACGCCGTTCGCCGGCCCGGTGCTGCCGTCCGGGTTCGCCTTACGCTTCGGCACGAGAAACAGGCTGATCCCGCGCACGCCCGCCGGCGCGTCGGGCAGCTTCGCGAGCACCAGGTGGACGATGTTCTCGGTCAGATCGTGCTCGCCGGCCGAGATGAATATCTTGGTACCGGTAATCGCGTAGCGGTCGTCCCCGATCGGCGTCGCACGGGTGCGGATCTGTCCGAGATCGGTGCCGCAATGGGGTTCGGTCAGGCACATGGTGCCGCTCCAGCTTCCGTCGGCGAGCCGGGGCAGATAAGTTCCCTTGAGGTCGTCGGCGGCATGGGCGCCGATCAGCGCCGCGGCGCCCTTCGACAGCAGCGGATATACGCCGAAAGCGAGATTGGTGGAGCAGACCATCTCGTCGAACACCACGCTCACCAGTTCCGGCAGGCCCTGGCCGCCATAGTCGGGCGCCACGGTTACGCCGGTCCAGCCGGCCTCCACGAAGCGGCGATAGGCCTCCTTGAAGCCCCGCGGCGTCCGCACCGCGCCGTTTTCGTAGTGGCAGCCCTCCTCGTCGGCGGAACGGTTGAGCGGCAGCAGCGTGTTCTCGCAGAGCCTCGCGCCCTCCTCGATCACGGCGTCGATCACATCCGGCGTCGCCTCTTCGTAGCCGGGCAGGGTCGCCAGCGTGCCGACATCGAGGAGCTCGTTGAGCACGAACCGCATGTCGCGGAGCGGCGCCCTGTAGGTCTGCATTACGGTCTCTCCCGTTCCGCGATCCGGCCGCGGGCCGGCACCATGCCACAGCGCCGGATCGCATGCGATACCGCGCGCGTTTTCCCGTCCGCGCCATGTTCAACCGGACGGTGCAAAGTCCTCATATCGCAAGCGGGATCGTGCCTTGACGGTATTTCGCGGGATTTCCATAGTTCGCTTCGGCGGCGCGGTCGAACCGGCCTTGAGCCGCGGCAAACTCCCGTCGGAAGGATCGGAGCGCATGGCAGAGAGCGACGCCCGAAGCGGCGCCCACCCCTGGGAAAAATCCTACCCGGCGAATGTCGACTGGCATGCCGAGATTCCCACCGGCCCGCTGCACCTGCTGCTGGACGAAGCGGCGGCCCGCCACGCCGACCGCCCCGCGATCGATTTCCTGGACCGCGTCATGAGCTATGCGGAGGTCGGCGCGCTCGCGGCCAAGGCGGCGGAGGGATTCCAGAAACTCGGGGTGGCCAAGGGCCGCAAGGTCGGCCTGCTCCTGCCCAACTGTCCGGCCTCGGTCATATGCTATTTCGGCGTGCTCAAGGCGGGCGGCACGGTGGTCAATTTCAACCCGCTCTACGCCATCGAGGAGATCAAGAAACAGATCGAGGATTCGGAGACGGACATCCTCGTCACCCTCGACCTCTCGCTCCTCTACGACAAGGCCCGCGCCGCCCTGGAGGAAACGCGGCTGACCCATCTGGTGGTCTGTCCGATGGCGGAGATGCTGCCGCGCCTCAAGGGTCTGCTCTTCCCCATCGTCAAGCGCAAGGAAATCGCCAGCGTTCCTAGCGATTCCCGCCATGTGTCCTTCCGGGCGCTGACCGACAACGCGGGTAAGCCCGAGCCGATCGAAGTCGACCCCGAGAACGACATCGCGGTGCTTCAATACACCGGCGGCACGACCGGCACGTCGAAGGGCGCGATGCTGACCCACGCCAACCTCACCGCGAACGCGGCCCAGGCGACGATGGTGATGCCGGATGCCGAGGAAGGCGGAGAGATCATGGTCGGGGTGCTGCCGCTGTTCCATGTCTTCGCGATGACGGTGGTGATGAATTTCAGCATCCGCCTCGGCGCCAAGATGATCCTGCTGCCCCGCTTCGAGCTCGACACCGTCCTCAAGGTGATCGACAAGAAACGGCCGACCCTTTTTCCCGCGGTGCCGACCATCTACATCGCGATCAACGACCACCCCGATGTCGCGGCGGGCAAGTGCGACCTCTCCTCCATCAAGCTCTGCCTTTCCGGCGGCGCCGCGCTGCCGCGCGAGGTTCAGGACCGTTTCCAGACTCTGTCGGGCTGCACGCTCGTGGAAGGCTACGGGCTCAGCGAGACCTCGCCGATCGCGACCTGCAACCCGACCGTTCCCGGCGGCAGCCGCGAAGGTTCGCTCGGTCTCCCGGTTCCCGGGACCGTGGTCGAGATCACCTCGATCGACGCCCCGGACTCCGTGCTCCCGCAGGGCGAGACGGGCGAGATCTGCATCAGCGGCCCGCAGGTGATGAAGGGCTACTGGAACCGGGACGAGGAGAACGCCAAGGCTCTCTCCGGCGGGCGCTTCCACACCGGGGACGTGGGCCATATCGACGAGGACGGGTATGTCTACCTCATCGACCGGCTCAAGGAAGTCATCATCGCCGGCGGCTACAACATCTACCCCCGCCATGTCGAGGAGGCGATCTACAAGCACCCGTCGGTGCTGGAGGTGACGGTCATCGGGGTCGACGACGCCCGCCGCCAGCAGACCGTCAAGGCCTTCGTACGGCTGAAGGACGGCGAGAGCCTCGCCGCCGACGAGCTGACGACCTTCCTCGAGGACAAGCTCTCGCCGATAGAGATGCCCAAGCAGATCGAATTCCGCGACGAGCTCCCGAAGACGATCATCGGCAAGCTGTCCAAAAAGGAGCTGGTGGCCGAAGAGGCCGCCAAGCGGGATGCGGCCGCCGATGGCTCGGATTGACCGCGGCCCAGCGCCCGGCAACGCACACAACAGACCGCGAGGCACCCGACCATGAAACATGCCGTCATCGCCGGCTATGTCCGTTCGCCCTTCCACTTCGCCCACAAGGGCGCCCTGGTCGAGAAGCGGCCGGACGATCTCGCGGCCGAGGTGGTCTCCGGGCTGCTCGACCGGACCGGGGTCGATCCCGCGGAGATCGAGGACCTGATCGTCGGCTGCGCCTTCCCGGAAGGCGAGCAGGGCTTCAATCTCGGCCGCATCGTAGGGCTGGTGGCCGACCTGCCGATTTCCATCGGAGGCACCACCGTCAACCGCTTCTGCGGCTCGTCGATGCAGGCGATCCACATGGCGGCCGGCGCGATCCGCATGGACGCCGGCGAGGCGTTCATCTGCGCGGGCGTGGAATCGATGAGCCGCATACCCATGGGCGGCTTCAACCCGGCGCCCAACCCGGACCTCTACGAACGCAACGAAGGGGCGTACATGTCGATGGGCGAGACCGCCGAGAACCTCGCCCGCAAGTACCAGATCACCCGCGAGGAGCAGGAATCGCTCGCCGTCGCCAGCCACGCCCGGGCGGCCGCCGCCTGGGACGACGGCAAGTTTTCGGGCGAGGTGATCTCCATCGAAACCGGCGACGGCACGGTTGAGCGCGACGGCTGCGTCCGGCCCGGCACGACCGCGGAAGTCCTCGCCGGCCTGGACCTCGCGTTCGACGCCGAGGGCACGGTGACCGCGGGAACCTCGTCTCCGCTCACCGACGGCGCGGCCGCGGTGCTGGTCTGCACCGAGGACTTCGCGGCGCGAAACGAGCTCGCGGTGCTCGCCCGGATCAGGGCGATCGCGGTCGCCGGCTGCGCCCCGGAGATCATGGGCTACGGCCCTGTGGTCTCGTCGGTAAAGGCGCTCGACCGCGCGGGGCTGAAAATGTCGGACATCGACGTGGTCGAGCTCAACGAGGCGTTCGCGGCGCAGGCGCTCGCCTGCGTGCGGGAGCTTTCGATCGACCTCGAGAGCATGAATATCGACGGCGGCGCGATCGCGCTCGGCCATCCGCTCGGCGCCACCGGCGCGCGCATCACCGGCAAGGCCGCGCAACTCCTGCGCCGCGAGGACAAGCGCTACGCCCTCGCCACCCAGTGCGTCGGCGGCGGCCAGGGTATCTCCACGGTCCTCGAGGCCGCCTGATGGCGATCGAGAAGGCCGCCGTCGTCGGCGCCGGCCTGATGGGCGGCGCCATCGCCGCCCACATCGCCAACGCCGGCCACGATGTCGTGCTGCTCGACATCGTTCCGGAGGGCGGGGGCGACCGGAACGCGCTGGCCGAGGGCGCGGTCGCGCGGATGCTCAAGGACGATCCCGCGCCTTTCATGGACAGGTCGGACGCGAAACGCATCGCGACGGGAAATATCGAGGACCATCTGGACCTGCTGGGCGACGCGGACTGGATCGTCGAGGCGGTGACCGAACGGGTCGAGGTCAAGCAAGACGTCTACCGCCGGATCGATTCCGCGCGCAAGAAGGGCTCGATCGTTTCGTCCAACACGTCGACCATCCTGTGGCGTGCGCTGACCGACGGGATGCCGGAGAGCTTCGCGCGCGATTTCCTGATCACCCATTTCTTCAACCCGCCCCGCTACATGCGGCTGCTGGAAGTGGCGGCGGGCCCCGCCACGCGGGAAGACGCGGTGGAGGCGGTTTCCGGCTTCGCGGACCGCAAGCTCGGCAAGAGCGTCGTCAGATGCAACGACACCCCCGGCTTTATCGCCAACCGGATCGGCACCTACTGGCTGGTCGCCGCCATCGGGGCGGCGCTCGAAGACGGCATCGCGGTGGAAGAAGCCGACGCGCTCCTCGGCCGCCCGATCGGAGCGCCGAAGACCGGCGTGTTCGGCCTGCTCGATCTGGTGGGTCTGGACCTGATGCCGCTGGTCGGCCGCAGTCTCACGCAGTCCTTGCCGGCCGACGATCCGTTGCGCGTCATCTACGTCGAGCCGGACATCGTCGCCTCGATGATCGCCGACGGTTGCACCGGGCGCAAAGGCAAGGGCGGGTTCTACAGGCTCGATCCGGAGTCGAAGAAAAGGGAAAAGCAGGCGATCGACCTGCGGACGGGCGAGTACGCTCCCGCCCGGCGCCCACGGCTCGCGAGCATAGAAGACGCCGCGGGCTCCCTCCGCGCCCTGCTCGACTCTCCCGACAGGACCGGCGCCTATGCCTGGAAGGTGATGTCGGGGACGCTCGCCTACGCCGCCCGGCTGGTGCCCGAGATCGCGGGCGACGTGGAAGCGGTCGATCGGGCCATGCGCCTCGGTTACAACTGGAAGCGCGGCCCGTTCGAGCTGATCGACGACCTGGGCGCGGAGTGGTTCGCCGGAAAGCTCGCCGCCGAGGACAGGGAGGTGCCGCCGGTCCTCCGGGCGGCGGTCGACAGCGGCGCGTTCTACCGGTCCTCCGAAGGACGCCATGACGGTCTCGCGGAAGGCGGCCGCTACCGCCCGATAACCCGCCCCGAGGGGGTGCTCCTTCTCTCCGACATCAAACGAACCGGAACGCCGCTGGCTCGCAACGGCTCGGCGAGCCTGTGGGATATCGGGGACGGCGTCGCCTGCCTCGAATTCCACACCAAGATGAACGCCCTCGACAGCGAGATCATGGCGCTGATCGGCAAATCGATGGAGATCGTCGAAGGCGGGATGAAGGCGCTGGCGATCCACAACGAGGGCGGCAACTTCTCTGTCGGGATGAACCTCGGCGTCGCCCTCTTCGCCGTCAATGTGGGTGCCTGGCCGATGATCGAAGAGGCGGTCAGGCAAGGGCAGGAAGCCTTCAAGGCACTCAAGTTCGCGCCGTTTCCCGTGGTCGGCGCACCTTCGGGGATGGCGCTCGGCGGGGGCTGCGAAATCCTCCTGCACTGCGACGCCGTTCAGGCCCACGCCGAAAGCTATATGGGGCTCGTCGAAGTGGGCGTCGGGATCGTGCCGGGATGGGGCGGCTGCAAGGAGATGATGCTGCGCGGGTTGGCCGGCGGCCGGCCCGGATTGGGCGGTGCGATGCCGGCCGTCTCCAAAGTCTTCGAGACCATCGGCCTGGCCAAGGTCTCGCGCTCCGCGAAGGAGGCCCGGAAGCTCGGCTTTCTGCGCGATGGCGACGGGATCAGCGCCAACCGCGACCGCTTGCTGGCCGATGCAAAGGCGAGGGCGCTGACCCTCGCGGAGGACTACGCGCCGCCGGAGCCGGCGACGGTCAAGCTGCCCGGCAAGACCGGGCGGATCGCGCTCCGGATGGCGGTCAAGGGGCTCGCCAAGACCCGCAAGGCGACGCCCCACGACCTCGTGGTGGTGGACCGCCTCGGCGCCGTGCTGACCGGCGGCGATACCGACGCCACCACGGAAGTCCCCGAAGACCGGTTCTCGGAGCTGGAGCGCGAAGCGATCCTGGATCTGATGCGGATGCCGGCCACCATCGCCCGCATGGAGCACATGCTGGAGACCGGCAAGCCGCTCAGGAACTGACGGCGGGGCGTCACTCGAAGCGCGCCAGCTCCTTCCATGCGCCGCCCTCGACCACCGAGAGGATGATCGTTTCGGCGCCCTGATGATCGTCGGCCGAGTATGAGATTCGGGTGTCCAGATAGGGGTCGTAATAGTCGAGGCTTTCCATCGCCTTCAGGAAGCTGTCGACGGTAAGGTCCCTGCCCGCCTTTTCCAGCGCCATGGTAAAGCTGACCGCGCCGGCATAACCCAGCAGCGCCCCGGTGCCGGGGAATTTTCCGTACGCCTTCTTGTAGGCCGCGATGAAGGCCGCCGGTTCCTTCCGGTCGGCCCGCGCCGCGAGGTCCGACCAGGCCGCGGCGGCGTACAACCCCTCGGTGATTCCTCCCGGCACCTTAGCGACCACGGTGTGAAACGCGCCCGACGAACCGACGAACCTGATGCCGCTCACGCCGAGCTTCCTGGCGGTGCCCATGACGGTGATGGTCTGACGCACCGTGAGCGCCAGACCGATCATCTCGCATCCGGCCGCCTTCAGCTTTTGCAGGGAGCCGATGAAATCCGCCTCGTCCGGCTTGTGCGCGGTATCCGCGACATAGTTCAGGGCGGCGTTCGCGCCGGCCTCGTCGACCAGGCCGGCCTTTATCTCCTTGCCGAAATCGGTCGGGATGTACATGGCGCAGAGTTTCGACACGCCGTGGTTCTTCGCCATGTAGCGCGCCGCTTGCCGGAGCTCGTCGTAGTAAAAGGCGGCGCCGGCGAAACGGAGCCTGATGGGCTCGCTCAGAATCTGCCGGGCCAGGGTCATGGGAAAGACGTTCGGAATGTTCTTCGGGGTCGTCAGCTTGAAACCGGCGATGTTCATCGGCGTGCCCAGCGACAGCAGCATCGCGAACACCTTGTCCCGGTTGACGAGCTTGTTGTAGCCCTGCAACGCTTTCGGCATCTGGTAGCTGCTGTCTTCCACGACGAAGCGGATCTTCCGGCCGTGGATGCCGCCGGACGCGTTCACCGCGTTGAAATGCATCTGCGCCGCCTTGATGGAGGGCGCTCCGAATGCGGCAAAGGGTCCGGACAGGTCGCTGACCGAACCGACCACGACCTCGGTGTCGCCGACGCCCTGCCCCGCCAGCGCGGGGGCGGCAACGAACGCCGCCAGGGCGGTCAATCTCGGAAATTTCATTTTCGATCTCCGTTGTCTTCAATACATCTCTTCGATCAGCCGCTTGTGCTTCCGCTCGACATGTCGGCGCCGCAACTTCATCGTCGGCGTCAGCTCGTCATCCTCGGCGGTAAGCAGAATGTCCAGCAAGCGAAAATCCTTGACCTGCTCGACGGAGGCCAGCCGGGCGTTCACCGCCTCGACTTCGGTGCGAACCAGCTCCCGCACCGGCGGCGCGGCGCAGAGCGAGGCGAAGTCGGAAAAGGGCACGCGGTTCTCCTGCGCGAACCGCTCCACGTTCTCCCGGTCGATCAGGATGAGCGCGGTCAGGTAGCGGCGCCGATCGCCGACGACGATCGCGTCGGCGACGTAGGGCGAGAATTTCACCATGTTCTCGATCCCCGCCGGGCTGACGTTCTTGCCGCCCGCGGTGATGATGATGTCCTTGATGCGTCCGGTAATCCAGAGGAAGCCGTCGTCGTCGGTGCGTCCGACGTCGCCGGTGTGGAGCCAGCCGTCACGGACGGTCCGGGCCGTCGTTTCACGATCGTTCCAGTAACCCTTGAAGACGACCGGACCCCGGGCGAGTATCTCTCCGTCAGGGCCGATTTTCAGCTCGACTCCCGGCACGACGGGGCCGACGGAGCCGATTCTGTTCCGGTCCGGAAGGTTGACCGAGAGGATGCCCGAACTCTCCGTCTGCCCGTACCCTTCGAGCATCGCGAGGCCGATCGCCCAGTACCATTTTACCAGATCGGGCGATATGGGGGCGGCGCCGGTTGCGATGTGACGCGCGCGGTCCAGGCCGATCATTCGCCGCAGATTGGCGAGGACCAGCCGGTCCCAAAACCTGAAACGCGCCTCCAGGCCCCAGGGCACCTTGCGCCCGCCCGTCAGGTACTCGGCACGCGCCATCCCGCAGGCCAACGCGCGGTCGTAGGCCCAGCGGCCGGCCGGCGTTGCCTCCGCGGCCATGACCGAGACACGGGAATGAATCTTTTCCCAGACCCTGGGCACCGCGGTAAACGACGCTGGGGATACCTCGCGCAGGTTGTCGAAGACGGTCTCGATGCTTTCCGCGAAGTTCACCACGGATTTCGCGAGGATCGGAACGAATACCGAGACCAGACGCTCGAGCACGTGGCACAGCGGGAGAAAGCAGAGCTGTTCGTCGCCCTCTCGCGTGGTCAACACCCGCTGACAGGTCGTCGCCGAGACGAGGATGTTCCGATGCGAGATCATGGCTCCCTTCGGACGCCCGGTCGTGCCCGAGGTGTAGATCAGGACCGCGACGTCGTCCGGACGCGAGGCCGCCGTCTCGCGCTCGAACCGGCGGGCATCCCGCTCGTGTTCCAGGCGGCCGGTCTCATAGAGCTCGTCCAGGAAAAGGACCTGTGCATCGGCGAAGTCGTGCAGGCCCTCGCTGTCGAGCACGATGCACTTCAGAATTTCGGGAACCCGGTCGCGGATTTCGAGGAATTTGTCCAGCTGCTCCGCGTTCTCCGCGATCAGGAACCGGCTTCCCGAATGGCGGAGCAGAAAAGCGACCTGCTCGGCGCTGTCGGTCGGGTAGATGCCCGAGACGATGCCGCCCATGCACTGGATGCCGAGATCGGCGTAGATCCATTCCTTGTTGTCTTCGGAAAGTACCGAGACGACACCGCCCCGCTCCAATCCGAGCGCGGCCAGCCCCAGGCCGATGGCCCGGGCGGCGTCGAGGAACTCCGCCCAGGAATGGCTCTTCCAGATACCGAGATGCTTTTCGCGATGGGCGGTGCGCCCGCCCAGCGTCCGACATCGGTGAAGGAACAGCTTGGGAAGGGTATCGCAGCCGTCCACGAGACAGGCATCCCCTCCGATGCCGGCGCGGGCACCGCTCGTCGGCGAATCTGGCGTATGGGGGCTGAGATCTTGCACCGCCGCCCTCACGACCTCCAGGTCTTGCGGCGCTTCCAGCGCCGGTCGCCGCGCGGGCTGACCGTTCGGGCGCCGAGGTAGAATTCCCGGATATCGGCGTTCCGTTTCAACCGTTCGGCCGGACCGTCCAACGCGATCTGTCCGTTTTCCAGAACGTAGCCGAAATCGGCGACGTCGAGCGCCATCGTCGCATTCTGCTCCACGAGCAGCATCGTGACGCCGCGCTCCTCCTTCAGCCTGCGGATAATGGCGAATATATCGCGGACCATGACGGGCGAGAGGCCGAGCGACGGTTCGTCCAGCAACATGATCCTCGGCCGCGCCATGAGCGCGCGCGCGATGGCCAGCATCTGCTGCTCGCCGCCGGACAGTGTCCCGGCGGGCTGGCGAAGCCGCTCTCTCAGGACCGGGAAGTAGTCGAAGACCGCGGCGGCGTCTTCGCTCACGCCGCCGTCCCGCCGCGTATAGGCGCCCATCTCCAGGTTTTCCTCGACGCTAAGCAGGGGAAAGACCTCCCGTCCCTCGGGCACGTGCACCAGACCGGAGCGAACGATCCGGTCCGGTTCGATGCCCGCGATCGGCACGCCGGAAAGCAGGACCTCCCCCTTTTCGGGGTCCATGATGCCGGAAACCGTTCTGAGCAGCGTGGTCTTGCCCGCCCCGTTTCCGCCCAGCACGGCGACCGTCTTTCCTTCCGGGACGTCCAGGCTCACGCCGCGGAGCGCCATCACCGGGCCGTAGAAGCATTCGAGGTTGCGGACTTCGAGAAGGGGAACGCTCATGGCATCGCCGTGTCGGCCCCGAGATAAGCCTCGACGACCCTGGCGTCCGACTGCACCTCCCGAGGCGCACCCAACGCGATGACCCGGCCGTCGGCCAGCACCATCACCCGGTCCGATACGGCCGAGACGAGGCTCATATTGTGCTCCACCATCAGCACGGTCACGCCGAGCTGGGTCCGTATGTCCTCGATCCAGAACCGCATGTCCCCGGCCTCCTCCACGGAGAGCCCGGATGCGGGCTCGTCGAGCAGGATCAGCCTGGGTCCCATGGCGAGCGCCCGGCCGATCTCCACGACCTTGCGCACGCCGTAGGGAAGGCCGGCGACCGCATGATCCCGGTAGGGGTGGAGGTCGAGGAAATCGATGACCCGCTCGACCGCGCTCCGGTGGGCGACTTCTTCGCGGCGGACCGCCGGGGCGAAGACGATCTGCGGCAGGATGGACGCCCGCCGGCGCGTATGGCGTCCGATCAGCAGGTTCTGCAAGACCGTCGTCCGGTCGAACAGCTCGATGTTCTGGAACGTGCGGGCGATGCCGAGACCGGCGATAGCGGAAGGAGAACGCCGGAGCAGGCTCTCCCCTTCGAAGCGCGCGTCGCCCGACGCGGGCTCGCAGAAACGGGAAATCACGTTGAAGAGCGTCGACTTTCCGGCCCCGTTGGGTCCGACGACGGCAAAGATCTCGCCCTCTTCGACGGCGAACGAGACTTCCCGCAGCGCGGTCAGGCCGCCGAACCGGACAGTGGCGCTCTCGACCTCGAGCAGGCTCACCGCATCCGCTCCGTTCTGAGATAGCTCTTTTGCCTGCGGAACATGTCCCGCCGACAGAACGGGAAGAGTTCGAAATAAATCCTCCACTTGACCATCCGCCCGTGGACGCCCAGGGGCTCGAAGAGGATGAAGAATATGAGGATGAGGCCGAAAATCCCGATTTCCAGACCGGGAATGGCGACGCCCCCACCCCCGAAAAGTCCGGCGATTCCGTCGCGCGCCACGTTGATCGCCTGCGGGACGATCGCGACCACGACCGCGCCGTAATAGGCTCCGTGGATCGAACCGAGACCGCCGATCACGATCATCAGCAACAGCTGGATCGAAATCACAAGGGTGAAGACCTCGTGGTTGAAGGTGTAGAAGAAATGTCCCATCAACGCGCCCGCCCAGCCGGTCGTCATGCAGGAGAGACCGAACGCCACGGTCTTCGTGCGCGCCGGGCTGACGCCCATGGCCCGGGCCGAGACTTCCGAATCGCGCACCGCCAGGAGAGCCCTCCCGAGCGGCGCGCGCAGGATGTTGCGGTAACCGAGCGTCACCAGCACCGCGACGGCAAGGCACAGCCAGTAGAACGAATCGGGCGAGCCCAACCGGTCGATCCGCATCCCGAGGATCGAAATGTCGGGTGCCGTCATGCCGGCCACGCCGCCGGTCCAGGGTTCCGCCAGGACGATGATGTCTTCCGTCAGGATCGACAGCGCCAGCGTCGCGATGGCGAGGTAGATGCCGTGCAGACGCAGCGCGGGGATCGCCACGAGCACCCCGACGGAACCGGCGACGGCGCCGGCCAGCACGAAGGAAGCGGCGAAGGGCAGACCGAACCGGCCCATCAGGATGGCGTGAGCGTAACAGCCGGCCGCGAGAAACGCCGCATGGCCGAGGCTGGGCTGCCCGGCATGACCGGTGAGCAACATCAGCCCCATCCCCGCGATGGCCCAGATCAGCACGTTCGTGGCCTCGCCGATCAGGAAATCGTCCAGCAGGAAGGGCAGCGCGATCGCCACCGCGACAAGAAGCCCGTAGCGCACGGCGTCCCGCGTATCGGGAAACAGCCGGATATCGCGGTCGTATGTCGTGTTGAAGTGCACCCGCACGGGCTCAGACCTTCTTGGCGTGAACCTGGGCGAAGATGCCGTGCGGGCGGACGACGAGGACGAGCAGCATGACCGCGTAGGGAACGATCGGTGCGTAGCCGGTCGCGAGATAGCGGCTCGCGAACGGTTCGATGAGCCCGACGATCAGACCGCCGGCCAGCGCGCCCGGGAGAGAACCGAACCCGCCGATGACGGCCGCGGCGAACGCCTTGATGCCGAGAAAGCCGGTGCCGGGGTCGATCGATCCCTTGGACGCGAAAAGGATTCCGGCGACCGCCGCCGTCGCGCCCGCCAGCGCCCAGATCAGCCCGTGAACGCGCCTGACCGGGATTCCCATGCAGTAGGCGGCGAGCTGGTTCTGGCTCGACGCCTGCATCGCGACACCGAGCCTGGTGCGGCGGAAGAACAGGTAGAGCAGGCCGGTGAGAAGAACGGTGACGGCGATCGTCGCGACCTCGTCGAGCCCGAGAACCGTACCGCCGAGGCGAAGGGTCTTTCCGGCGACGGGGTTCTCCAGCGCGAGCGGATCGTGGCCCCATATGGCCCCCGCCACGAAGCGCAGCAGGAAGCCGAGCGCGATCGTCAGCATCATTGCCGCGATCTGCGGCTGGCCGAAGAGGTGCCGCAGGACCGCCCGCTCCAGCGTCCAGCCGATCGCGGCCATCGCCAGTATCGCGCCCGCGCAGGCGAGCCAGAACGGCGCGCCCAGCTGTGAGTCGTTGCCGAGACCCAGCGCGATGAACGCCCCGAGCATCATCATGTCGCCCTGGGCGAAATTCACCTGCTCGGTCGCCTTGTAGATCAGCACGAAACCGAGGGCGATCAGCCCGTAGACGCTGCCGTTGGCAAGCCCGCTGACGATGAGCTGAAGAATTTCCAAACGATCGCTCCGGGCGCTTCCCGTCGGGGGATCAGGCGTTCCGTTGCCGGCCGTCCCGGAAATGCCCGGCGCGCCGGTCTCCCCCGCCCGCGAGCGCCGCGCCGACATGCCGAACGGATCCGGCGGCACGCAAATTCATCGAACGGAACACTAGTCGTCGCCCCACACATCGCGGGCCACGTCGACGACGAGGCGGAGCTTCGCCATCTCGTCGGCCTCGGCGATCGGGTTGCCCTGGTAGATGCTCGCGAAACCGCATTGCGGGCTCAGTCCGAGCTGGTCCATGGGCACGTAGCGGGCGGCTTCGTCGATCCGGCGTTTCAACTCGTCCTTGGGTTCGAGCGCCGCTTTCTTGGTTGTCACGAGACCGAGGACGACGAGCTTGTCGTCGCGTTCGAGATGACGCAGCGGCGTGAAGTCGCCTGCCCGGGGCGCGTCGTATTCCATGAACAGGGCGTCGACCTCCAGATCGTTCAGCAATGCTTCGGCGACCGGTTCGTAGCCGCCTTCCGCCACCCAGGCGCCGCGCACGTTGCCGCGGCACATATGCAGGCCGATCCGCTGCCCCGCGGGCCGGTTGGCGATGCAGGCATTGATGATCTTCGCGTAGAAGCCGGGGAGCTCGTCCGGATTCTCCCCGATGCGCCGGTAGCGGTCGTGGAACTTGGGGTCGCACATGTGGGCGAAGTTGGTGTCGTCGATCTGGACGAAGTTGCAGCCCGCGTCCCACAGGGCATGCAACTCGGCGTTATAGACCTCGGCGAGACCGGCGATCAGCGCGTCCTTGTCGGGGTAAAGCGCCTTGTCGATCCCCGCCCAGCCGCCGCGGGCGTACATGTAGGTGGGCGAGGGGATGCAGATCTTGACCGTGCGTTCGGTCAGCGCGCTGGTGAATTTGTAATCCTCCACCGCAAGCCCGCCGGGCGGATGGCCGAGCCGGCCGGTGACCTCCAGCACGGGCGGCGCGTATTCGATGTCCTCGTCCTCGTAGTGGAAGTGAAACTCCACCCGTCCGGTCAGCTCGACTCCCTCGATGCGTGTCAGGATCGGGGTGTGGAACTCGTAGCGGCGAAACTCGCCGTCGGTAATCGTGGGGATCCCCGTCTCCTCTTGCAGCGCCACCGCGTCGCGGATGCAGCGGTCCTCGATCTCGCGCCGCGCCCGGTCGGTGATCTCGCCGCGTTCGTGCCTCTCGAGCGCGCGTTGCAACTCCGGGGGCCGCAGCAGGCTGCCGATATGGTCGGCACGAAAAGGCGGTTTGCCGAGTTGCATGGCGGTCTCCCGGTTCATGGCCTGTCGCGTGTTCACGGTGACTCGAAACGACCCCGCCGGCAACCGCATGGGGCGGCGATCGCGGGTCGCTAGCCGGTCGGTGCGGTCGGGGAGCCGGGCGAGGACGGGGTCCGTATCGCGCCGCGCTCCCTAGGGGTAGCGCGCGCTACACCGACCGGGTCAATCCGCCATCGATGCGGAGGTTCTGGCCGTTGATGTATCCGGCGCCGTCGGAGAGCAGGAAAGCCGCGGTCTCGCCGACTTCCTCCGGGGTGCCGTAGCGCCTGGCCGGTATGTCCCGGGCCACGGCATCGTCGACGCCATGGGTATCGATGAACCCCGGCAGGATATTGTTCATGCGGATTCCGTCGGGAGCGTACCGGTCGGCATAGAGCTTGGCGAAAGCCGACAAACCGGCGCGGAAGGTGGCGGAAACGGGATAGGCGGGACTCGGCTCGACGGCGGCATAGGTGGAGATGTTGACGATGGCGCCGCCGCCCTGTCCGACCATTATGGGCGTCACGAGCCGCGCCATGCGGATCACGTTCATCAGGACCATGTCGAGACCGGCGTGCCAGTCGTCGTCGGGAATGTCGAGCAACGGACCCTTGGGCGGGAATCCGGTGTTATTGGCCACGGCGTCGATGCGCCCGTGAGCGTCCATCGCGGCGGCCACCAGCGCCTCGAGGTCGTCCGGCCGGGTTACCGAACCGTTGACGCCCACGGCGCCGAGCTCATCGGCCAGGGTCTCGGCGGAACCGCCGGGCGACATCAGGACGAGCGCGTAACCCCGTTCGGCCAGGGCCCGCGCGATCGCGCCGCCCATCCCCCTGCCGCCGGCGGTGACGATCGCGACTCTCCGTTCCACCATTACCGGTGCCTTTCGGGAGGAGCGGGCGGACGAATGCTCTAGCCGGGCGCGGGATCAGCCGCCGAGTGACGCCCGCGCCTCGTCCCTGGTGTCGTGAATCGGCAGGAGCTTGTCGAAGCCGCTGATCTTGAACACTTCCCGAATCGGATCGGAGAGGGCGCAGAGCACCAGCTTGGCATCCTGGCTCTGCAGCGACTTCGCGGTCAGCAGGACAACACGCAGACCCGCGCTGCTGATGTACTCGAGCTGCCCGAAATCCATGATCACCGCGCGATCGGTTTCGGCGACGGCGTTCCGCACCGCCTCCTCGAACGCGACGGCGGTGGATCCGTCGACCCGTCCCTTGACGTCCACGGACAGGACGTTCTCGTCTCTCTGGCTGGTCACATCCATCGTCTTCGTATCCCGCGACTGCTTCCGCTCAATTCACGTTCCGGGTTCGTCGTGCGCTCCGCCGCGACCCGACCGGCCTCGCCCGAGGGCGACCTTCCGATCAGTCGTCCATGTCCGGCACGACGACGAATTCCGGATAGGCCTCGATACCCAACTCCGCCACATCCTGGCCCAACTCCTCGGTGATGGGCGTGATCCGGGCGCCGACCGTCTTGTCGATCAGCCACCATACCACCCACGAGGCGACGAACACGAACGCGCCGATGGCCAGGATTCCCACGATCTGCACGCCGAGATCCGCGCCGGCCGCGATGGACGCCGCGATCGTACCCCAGATCCCCGCGAAGAGATGGGCGGGAACCGCGCCGACGACGTCGTCGATCTTGAGCCGGTCGAGAAGCTTCATGCCCAGGACGATGATCGCGCCGCCGACCCCGCCGATAACCACCGCCCAGTAGTGTTCGACGATATCGGGGCCGGCGGTGATCGCCACCAGCCCGCCGATGGCGCCGTTGAGGCTGGCGAGCAGGTCGACCCGCCCGAGCACCGGCCGGGACAGCGCCATCGCGGCGAGCACGCCGGCGGCCGCGGCCAGGTTGGTGTTGGCGAGGATATTGCTGATCGCCACCGCGTCGACGGCGCCGCTGAGCGCGAGCTGCGAGCCGCCGTTGAAGCCGAACCATCCGAGCCAGAGGATGAACACGCCGAGCGTGACCGCGGGCACGTTGGACGGCGGGGTGGACTTGACACTGCCGTCCGCGCGGAACTTGCCTTTCCGCGCGCCGACCACGAGCGCGCCGGCGAGCGCCGCCCAGCCGCCGGTCGAGTGCACGATGGTCGACCCGGCGAAATCCTGGAAGCCCATCGCCGAGAGCCAGCCGCCGCCCCAGGTCCATGACCCGATGACCGGATAGATGATCGCCGTCAGCACGGTGATGAACAGGAGGAAGGACCAGAGCTTGACCCGCTCGGCGAGGGTCCCGGAAACGATCGAGGCGGTGGTGGCCACGAACACCATCTGGAAGAACCAGTCGGACATCGTGGAATAGCCGTTCCCGAGGACGGCCCCGGCCGCGGCCGCCTTCGCCGCGTCGTCCGCGGCGTTCAGCAACTCCACCTCTTCGCCGGTCGTGCCGTAGAACAACGTGAGCGTGCCGAACCAGCCGCCCTCGTCGACGCCGACATACATGATGTTGTAGCCGATCAGGTAGAACATCAGCCCGGCGATCGAGTAGAGGCCGATATTCTTGAGACAGATCACGGACGCGTTCTTGGTGCGGACCGAGCCCGATTCCAGCATCGTGAAACCGGCGCACATCCACATCACCAGCGCGCCCCAAATCAGGAAGGAGAAACTGTTCAGAACGAACTGGGTCTCCTCGCCGACGGCGGCGAGCGCCCGGTCCGGAAGGAGCAGCAGCAAAGCGCATACCGCCACCGAGATCGCGGCGGGCAAGGCGATTCGGCCGTGCCCGGCCCACGTCGATATCCGGCTCAACCCACGACCGCTTTCGATCCGTCTTGCGCCATTCGACATGACAATTCATGTCCTTTCGTTCGAATTGGCAATTCGAGCTTCCGCCTTCACCCAATTTTCCGAGGAAACGCCAGAATCGATGCGCGAATCCGGGGACCCGTATTTATAGGCCCCCCACCGGCCCGCGATCAACCGCTAACGCCGCGCGTCCCGCGGCGACCGGCTTCGCCGTTCACCGCGCCCAGATGGAGATGTCGGCAAGATAATCGCGCGTCGACCGGTCGAGCGGATAAAACAGCACCCCGTTCCGGCCGAACCAGCGACTGTAAACCTGTTCGTAGCGGCCGGTGAACTCCCGCACGTCCGCGAACATGTCGATCAGGGTCCGGTTGACCAGATCCCTCCAGCGGCTGTCGTCTTGCGGCAGGACGCAGGCGAGACTTTCGGTCGCCAGCGGGCGGGTCCTCGGCAGCAGCACGACGCTGCGCCGCGGCTCGCTGCGTTCGGCCAACCCCAACAGCACGACCCCGACATTGGCGACGCCGTCGACCTCGCCCTTCTCCAAACCGCGCATCGCATCGCCCATGTTGGGATAGTCGCGCAGAGTGGCGGCCGGCAGGCGATCCTTGAGAACGGCCACGGTGGTCGTGTTCTTGACGACACCGATCTTCAACCGTCCGACATCGACGACCTCGCCGGCCTTGCCGCGATAGACCATCACACGCGTGCCGTCGCGGAAGAAGGGGAGCGAAAAATCCACCAGCGATTCCCGGCCCCATGTCGGAGTCGTGATGCCGCAGACAATGTCCAGCTCGCCCTCGGCCACGCGCTGAAGGCGGTCGCTCGGCGTAACTTCGGAGAGCTCGACCCTGACGGACCGGTTCAGCGCCTTCTCGGCGGCGCCGCGGATCTCCTGGAGAAGGTCGACGGAAAAGCCCTTGAATTCTCCGGACGCCAGCTTCTGGGCGAACGGGGCCGCGTTGGCCCTCGTGCCCGCCCGGATCACCCCGTCGCGGGCGATCCGGTCCAGAACGCTCTCCGCGGCGACCGCTCCGGAAACGCCGCCCGTCAGCATGGCGCCGGCAACGGCCGCCGCCGCCAGCAACGCGCATGGCCGTATCGTGATTCGCAACCTCAAACCCGGCCCCTCCCGTTGGCCGCCGGGTCGGTGTATGCCCGTCCCCGGCTCGACGACGGCTTCCGCCCGGAAGCCGCCCGGCCACCCGGTGTCGAATCCGTTTCGACTTACTATTTGAACCTCGGGTCGAAATTGTCAACAATGGCCGGGATTTGATACCGCTGCCCATGCGGGGCGGCGCGGAAGAAATTTGCGCATCAGCCAATCCGACGGAGAAGCCCTGACCGTGCCCTGCGGCATTAGCGATACCGTGGCCGTCCGCGCGCCGGCGTCCAAGGTCGGGACCCCGGATATGTCCAGCAGCTACGATGCGTACATTTCCTCGGGCCTCTACGACCGACGATATCCGACGCCGAACAGGCGCACGCTTCGAAGGCTTCTTCGCCTGATGCCGGCCGCGGGCCGCTTTATGGATTTCGGCGCGGGCACCGGACGCTATACACTGCCGTTGCTGGAAAACACCGGGGCGACCGGCGTGGCATACGACGTCTGTCCGACGGCGTGTCGCATGCTGACCGAGCGCCTGGAGCGTTTCATTGGCGACGGGCGGCTGGACGTCAGGAACGGGAACCTGAGCGAAATGGTCGATGCGTTTCGACAGGGCTTCGATCTCGCGCTTCTGGCATTCGGCGTTGTCGCTCACGTCGCGGGACGGGGCGAGCGGGTGAGACTGCTCGGCGCGATTCGCGAAATGCTGAAGCCGGAAGGCGCGCTGGTGCTCAGCGTGCCCAACGCGAGGCGCCGGTTCCGCGCGGAACAGCGCGCGGCGGCTCCGCTCGTGCGGGACGGAGTGCTGGAGCCGGGCGACGTTCTGTACGAGCGCAGGTCGGGCGCCGACACCATCGAGATGTTCTACCACCTGTTCTCGCCGGACGAAGCCCGGTCGGAGTTGTCGAGCGCCGGATTCGGCGTTGCGAGCATGGAGCCGGAGAGTCTGCTCCCGGAGACCGCGGTCGTCACGAATTCGCTGCTGGGCCGACTGGACGATCTGGCCTGCGAGGCAATTCCGGTGGCCAGCGGATACGGTTTTCTCGTCGTGGCCCGACCGTGAAGGACGTTCTCTTGTCGAAAACGGCCGGCGGACGATCCGTGACTGCCCGCGTCGGCGTTCTGTTCCTGGCGGTTGCCTGTTGCCTGGCGGGCACGGTACCGGCGATGGCGGACCGGCTGGACGAGATCCGCGCGAGGGGCCACCTGATCGTCGGCGTAAAGGGAGACTACCAACCCTTCGGCGTGCGCGACGAAACCGGCAAGCTGGTGGGGTACGATATCGACGTCGCGCACGGTCTGGCGGAAGCGGTGGGCGTGCCGGCCCGGTTGATTCCGGTAACCAGCGCGAACCGGCTGCAGAAGCTCGCGCGCGGCGAGATCGACGTGGTGGTCGCGACGCTGGGCGACAACCGCAGCCGGCGCCGGCTCGTCACCATGATCGAGCCGCAGTATTACGGCGACGGCGCGAATGTCCTGCTGAGGCAGGGTTCGGGCATTACCACCTGGGAGAGTTTGCGCGGCCGGACGCTCTGCAGCGTGCAGGGTTCGCTGTGGAACCGCCCGGCCAACGAGCGCCTGCTGGTGGAGACGGTTTCCCTCAACTCGACGCGCGAAGCGGCCCTCGCGTTGCGGAACGGCCACTGCGTCGGCTGGCTGTACGACGAAGTCAATCTGCTGAGCGCCCTGGCCAGCGGAGATTGGGACGGCTTCGAGGTGACGCTGCCCACCCGCTTCGTCGCGCCGTGGGCGATCGCCATCCGTAAGGAAGAAGCGGGAGGTCGCCTCGACCGCCTGCTGGGCGACAAGGTCGCATCCTGGCATCGCGACGGGTACCTCCAGGAGCTGGAGAAGAAGTGGAAATTGCCGCCATCGCCCTATCTCCGGCACGCCCGCGAGGTCTGGCAACGGAAGGACGGGGCGGGCGAATTCGTCTGCCGCCGCGACGATGACGGCAACTGGCCGCTCGAATGCCGCGAACGCGCGCTGGTGACCAGCCAGGAGCTCGGCGGCCTTACGGCAATATCCATGGCTTTCAAGGAATCGACCGGGCTCGACCTCAGCCCGGTTTACGATCCGCTCGACAGGAGCGCGTTCCTTTACGGCCTGTCCCTGACGGTCGCGCTGTCGGTCCTGACCGTCGTGGGGAGCGTCGTCTTCGGCGCGTTGTTCGGGTGGGTGATGCACCGGCGTATCCCCGTCGCGGCCCCGTTCCTGCACGCCTTTTGCGCCGTGCTCCGGATGACGCCGCCGCTGTTGCAGCTCTACGTCGTCTTTTTCGGCATCGGGGGAATCCTGTTCGCATACGGGTTTACGCTCGATGCGTTTTCGCTCGCGGCCGTGGTGTTGTCGCTCTATGCCGCGTCCAGCAACGCGGTGTCTTTCTCGCTCGCGGCGGACGTGGCGGCCCGGGACGGCGGTAGTCTCGGATTCTCGTTGAACGAGCTCCGCCGGGCTTTCGACCTGTGCCAGGCCGCGATAGCCGGCAATTCGATCAACATCGTCAAGGCGACCGGCATGGCGAGCACCCTTGCCCTGCCGGAGCTGGTGCATGCCAGCACCGCGATCATCGCCGAAAAAGGCAATGACGGCGTGATGATGAACCTGCTGCTGCTTTGCTACTTCGCTCTGGTTTTCGCCACGATTTGGCTGCTCCGCGGCTGGGAGCGGAGGGCGCAGCAAACGTAACGATGCCCGATGTCGTCGACATTCTGATCACCTGGACGCCCTATCTGGCGCTCGGGTTCGGCTGGAACATTCTGGTTTCCCTGGTCGCGATGGCGGTCGGCACGGCGATCGGCGTCGGACTCGCCGCGCTGCGCGGCGGCAAGAGGAGACAGCTGAGCCGGGGAGGCAGCGCGCTTACGGTACTCGCCGCCAGCGCGCCGACCTTCGTCATGCTGTTCTACCTCGCCTACATGGTGCCGGCGAGCTTCCAGCTCTTCGGCGTCGTGGTGCCCGTCCCGGTCTGGCTGAAGGCATCGCTCGCGCTTTCGATCGCGGTCGCGGGGTTCGTATCCGACAATGCGCTCGCCGCGCTGCGGCATCTCAGGCGCGGGCAGATCGCCGAGGCGATGCTGTTCCTGCCGTCCTGGACCAATTACTTCCTGATCATCGTCATGGCCTCCGCGACGGCTTCCGTCATCGGCGTGCCCGAAATGGTCTTTCGGGTGGACACGGTGATCGCGGCGCTGGGCCAGCCGCAGCTCTCGTTCTGGATCTATCTCTACGCGATGGCCTGGTTCCTGGCGTTCGCGGGCGTCGTGACGTTCCTGATGCGGATAGCGCACGTAACCCGCGGCGATTCGAGCGCGAGCCTGTCGCGGCATCTCATTCTGATCGTTACCGCGTCGGTCGGCATCGCCATCGTGGGCGTCGCTATCGCGCTGGGCCTGCTGGCGCGGAATGCGCTGATCGACCAGGCGGAGAGCCAGGCGCGGCTGGTTGCCGGCCTGATCGCGAGCGAAGCCAACCGGGTGGGCGTGGTCGCCGACGAAATCGACCGGGTCATCGTATCGGAGAACGAAGCGCAGGCGATCGCGCTGGGCCACATCGCCGACGTCCTGGCCGACGACAGGAAGGCGCTCGCCGTCGAACTCTCGGAAATTACGGCGGATAGCGCCGTCGACGACATTTGGGTGCTGGACCGAAGCGGCATTCCGTCGGCGCGCGCCATCGGCGGACTCGGCCAGACCGACCCCGGAATGTCGGTCGACGAAATCGACGGCCCGGTGCTGCGCACCCTGATCTCGGGGCGGCGATACTCCATTTCCTTCCGGACCGTGCCCCGGGACGGGCTGGAGGCTCCGATGCGGTATACCGGCGTTCGCAGCCGGCAGGGACGGTTCGTCCTGGTCGGCAGCCAGGCGAACAAGACCTCGAGCCTCGGCGAGACCATCGGGCTTGCCGCGGCGCTGGACTCGCTGGCGGCACAACCCGCCGTCCAGGCCATCTGGGTGGTCGACGATTCACTGAAGGTGACCGCGGCGGTGGCGGCGAACCTGCCCCGGGGCAGCGAACAGCCGGAATTCGGATCGGCCGACAGGTCGCTTGCGAGCCGGGCGGTCAGAGGGGTCGCGGAGTCCTTCCTGAGCGACAACGCGTTGCATGTCGCGGCGCCCATCCTGGACCGGGGCGGCGTCGCCACCGGTGTCGCCGTCCTTCACATGCCGCGCGACCGTCTCGACAGGCTTCTCGAGGACTATGTCGCGTTCGGACTGGCGGCGGCGCTGGCCGCCTTCCTGATCGGCGCGGTAACCGCGACGTTGTCGGCGCGCCGGATCACCCGGCCGGTGACCGCTCTGACCCAGGCCGCGGTCGAGATGGACCGGGGCAATTTCGCACCGGAGGCGCTCGATGACTTCGGGAACCGGCGGGACGAGCTCGGGCGGCTGATCCACACGTTTCAGACCATGGCACGCGAAGTCCAGGCCCGCCGGGAGCATCTGGAAGCGCTGGTCGCCGAGCGCACGCTGGATCTCGAACAAAAGAACACGCTGCTCGACGAAGCGAACCGCCGGATGGAGGACGAGCTTTCGGTCGCCCATTCGCTGCAACATGCAATCCTGCCCAAGAACCTGCCGCCCGACACCGCCTATTCCGGAGACGCGGTGATGACACCGGCGCGCGAGATGGCGGGCGACTTTTACGATTACTTCTCGCTGCCCGACGGCCGCCTTGGACTGGTGATCGCCGATGTCTCGGGCAAGGGCGTGGCCGCGGCCTTCTTCATGGCCATCACGAGGACCGTGATGCGGGCCTCCGCCCAGGAGATCTCGGAGGCGGGCGCCTGCATGCGGCTGGTCAACGACAGGATATCGTCGGAGAACCCGCACGACCTGTTCGTCACTCTGTTTTACGGCATTTTGGACCCGTCGACGGGTCGGCTGACCTACGCCAACGCGGGGCACAACGCTCCGTTTCTTATCCGTCAAACGGGCAACGTCGAAACGCTGCCCTTGACCGGCGGCGTCGCGGTAGGGGTATTGCCGGCGCTGGAATACGACGAGAAGGACCTGACTCTCGAAGTCGGAGACACGTTGTTCCTCTATACCGACGGCATTTCGGAGGCGATGAACCTGAGCGGCGAGACCTTCGACGAGCATCGCCTCGAGAGCGTCCTCTCGATCGGCCCGGGCGCGCCGGTGGACACCGTGATCGGAAACGTCACCCTGGCGGTGGGCGAATTCGTCGGCGAGGCGGAGCAATCCGACGACATTACCTGCCTCGTGCTGCGCTACAACGGCAAGAACGGCTGAATAACCCGCGGAGGGTCTATCCCGCCGCCCCGCCGTTCCGCGTCTCCCTGGTAAGGGTCACGACGTTGCGCCCGTCGGTTCGCCGGTAGCGAAAGCCGTCCATCAGCACCCGCACGAAGTGAACTCCGAGCCCGCCGATCGGCCGCTTCTCGATCGGCGCGTCGATGTCGGGATGGGGCGCGGCGGTCGGGTCGTAGGGCTTGGCGTCGTCCGAGAGCTCGATCACGAGTACGCTGCCTTCCATCCAGACGGTCATTTCGATCCGGTGTCCGTCCGAATCGTCATAGCCGTAGCTGATCGTGTTGGTCAGCAGCTCATCGACGGACACGTTGACGGCGAAGGCGATTTCCGGCGCCACACCGTGCTCGGCGCAGAAAGCCTTGACATGTTCCGCCGCGACGGCGAGCTCGCGCAGATCGTTCTTCAGGGAAAGTTCAAGAATGGCGAATGACCCGAGATTTCAAGCGGTTGTATGCAAAGTCGGGCCCGGCCCGGTGAACGGGACGGACCTTTGACGGCTCCGTTAATCGGTCGCGTGCCTCTCCCGCTGGATAGTCTTTCCTTTTTTTCGCAAAGGTCAAATCAATAAAACGGAGGGGCGCTCTGGCGCGAGCGAATGGTTTTCCTTGGTGGTCGATCCGCTCATGTACTAGCCTTGCCCGACCGTCCAAGCACCCGGAGAACACCGCGACATGGCGATCACGCACTCCACGCACGAGGCACCGACGCAGGAAGCCGCCCTGCCCTCCGCCCTGGCCGGGATCAACAGCAATGTGCTGGACGACTCGGTCCTCAAGAAGCTGGTGGATCCCGATGTCTACTACGCCCTGG